>JBFFXF010000017.1:0-45864 GCA_041569895.1 Planctomycetota bacterium
ATCGCCGGCGTCAGGATCGCCCTCGAAAAACACTTCGAGTCGCGCAGGACACTCGGCGGATTCGAGACGCCTGTCACGCGGGACGACGGGTCGTTCGCGTTTCATCGCGTGGCTCCGGGCGAGTACGTCCTCCGCCCGTACTCGGACGTGCACGTCCCGAGGACGTTCCCGCTCGCAATGCCCGAGACGGGCGATGTCGTCGACCTCGAGCTCCGGCTCCCGCGTCGCTCCGGCGGCTTCATCGCCGGGCACGTCGTCGACGACACCGGCGCTCGCGCGCCGGGAGTGACCGTCGTCGCGTGGCGCAGGGGCCGGCTGCTCGCCAGAACGCGGAGCGCCGAGGACGGGACCTTTCGTCTCGAGGGGCTCGAGGCTCCGGGAGGCTACACGATCTCGGCCCATTCGGGCGACGCGTGGGGACGGCGCGTCAAGGAGGTCGAGCTCTACACCGCGGACCTGGCGCTCACCGTGCTGCGCCGCGGGCGCATCGTCGGGCGCGTCGTCGATGCGGAGACCGGAGACCCGATCGACCACTTCGAGATCCGCACGGCCTTCGAGCGTCCCGACGGCAATCGTTTTCACCGCACCTGGTCTCCGTTCTCGAGCGAGTCGGGGCTCTTCGTCATCGAGCGCGCCGAGCCCGACCCGGTGCGCGTCGAGCTCCACGTGCGGTCGGAGGGCTATGTCTCGGCGAAGTCGCCGCTGGTGAGCGCGCGGCCGGGCGGTGAGAGCGAGCTCGTGGAGATCCAGCTCGAACGCGGCGCATCGTTGCGCGGGGCCGTCGTCGAGACCGACACGCGCGAGCCGATCGCCGGCGTCCGCATCCGCTGTCACCGTCGCGAGGCGTTCGCGCCGTACCTCGTCGATCCCGCCCGCGAGTCATGGACCGGAGAGGACATGTGGAAACCGACGATGTCCCACGACGACGGTCGCTTCGAGGTCACCGGCTTCGAGTCCGGCGAGACCGTGCACCTGGTCGCCTGGAAGGACGGCTACGGGACCGTCACGCGACGCGACATCGAGGTGGCGGCGAGTGGCGCGACCATCGAGATCGCGCTGCCGCGCGAGGCGACCCTCGTCGTCGACGCGAGGTTCACGCCGCGGCCGGGCGAGTTCCACGTCGTGACCGCCCTGCACCGTGAGGAGCGCCCGTGGCCCGCCGCGTTCCGTCTCTCGCGCAGCGCGCCAGGGCCGGGGGCGGTCGAGCTCGCCGGTCTGCCGCCGGGGCGCTTCCGGCTGATCGTGTCGCGACACACGAGGCGAGGCGGGGGCACGAGCGCCGTTCTCCTCGGGGAGGAGCACGTGCGCCTCGCGGCCGGCGAGCGTCGCAAGATCGTCGTCGACGCCGACGAGCTGGAACGGCGATTCGCCTCGGTCTCGGGAACCGTCACCGGGGCCGTGGACCCGACTCGCGTCATCGTCAACGTGTTCTCGAAGCGCGACGGGGAGGAGAGCTACACGCCCGGCAACGTCACGTGCGAGGCGGACGGCCGGTTCTACCTCGCGGGGCTCCCCGCAGGCGAGTACGTCCTCGTCTTCGTGGACACCGCGGCGTCGCCACGCGTCGAGCGGCGCGTGCCGCTCACCGTCGCCAATCGACAGCGCCGGGAGATCGCCGTCGCGTTCGAATGATGCGCCTCCGGCGGCGAGCGCGCGCAATCGTCACGGCGAGTAGTAGTTGTGGCACTGCTTCAGCCGGCGGTAGTTTCGTTTCTCCCACAGGCGGGCGGCGTGTGGCCGCGGGTTGGGGTCGAAGTTCTGGTAGATGCGAAGCTCGTTTCCCGCGAGCACGACGATCTCCTCGCGCCAGTCGCCGCTGACGTCCGCGACGTAGAGTCTGTCGGCGCGATCGCGGAATCGCTCGACGAACCGCCCGCTCAGCGGCTCGAAGACGCAGACGTCGCCGCTGCGGTGCCTCTCCTTCGCGCACGCGAGCTGCGTCGTCGCCCCCGTCCAGTCGATGGTGTGGATGACCTCGACGCCGCGCGACGTCCAGTCCTCCGGCGCGACGTCGTCCATCGCGTACTCGAAGACGACCGTGCCGCGCGAGTCGAACACGAACGGCTTCTGGTGCTCTGCGTATCGCGACCGACACCAGATGAAGAGCTCGTCGGAGCCCTCGCGGAAGCGTCCGACGGCGGCGTTCTGCGGCTCCTGCGCGCGAAGGTCGCTGCGCCAGATCGGACCGCCGGCGCCGAGAAGCTGCACGGCGTTCGATCCCTCCTCGAGGAGCACGACCTCGAGACCCGGGAGGTCGGGGCGCACGTCGGCGGCGACGACGCAGTCGATGTGGCCGCGGAACTCGGCTGCACGGGCCGCCATCTCGCCCGCCGGTGAGAGGATGATCGCCCCGAGCACCTCGTCGCGGCCATCGCCATCGAGATCCGCGATGCGGGCGCCGTTGTGCGCGCAGGAGACGAATAGATCGGTGGCCCAGAGCGGCTCTCCTCCCGCGATGAGCTCGTCGAACGCGTACGCCGCGAGGTATCGTCCGACGCGGTAGCCATTGCGATTCGTCGCCTGCAGCAGGATGTCCGCGTCGCCGCCACGGCCACGGAAGTCGGCGACCATCGCCAGCTCCCAGCGTTCCGCGCCCGCCGGAACGGGTGGCCGAGCGGTCGCCTGCTCCTTGCCGCTCCTGCCGTCGACGATGCGCAGGACGCCGTCGCGCGTCAGATACACGACCTCGCACTGCCCGTCCTCGTCGACGTCCCCGGCGGCGACTCCCGGACCGTGGTGTCCCGGCAGACCGCGGCTCTCGCTCTGGCCGTCGACGATGACGTCGGTCCTCTGGACCCAGAGCTCTGCGCCGCCGCTGTCGTACGCGGCGACGTGTCCGCGACACGTCACGAGAAAGTCGGGGCGTCCATCGCCCGTGAGGTCGGCGGCGACGATGCCGCCGGCGGAATCCTCGGCGTCTCGCGGGCCGGGGATCGCCAGGCGAATCCGTCTCGGCCCGAGGTGCGGGCGCACGAGCCGCGCCCACAGCTCGTAGCCGTCATCATCGAGGTGCAGTCCGTCGTCGGCGAAGAACCGCCGGTCCGGCTCGCCATCGGCGCCGATCATCGGCGCGTCGACGTCGACGTACTTCAATCGCGGATCGCTCCGGCAGAGCTCGCGGATGCGCCGGTTGGCGTCCCGCATGCGATCCACGAGGCTCCAGCGCCGGATGCTCGGCTTGATGGCGATGAACGTGATGCCGGCCGAGGGCAGCGCCGCGTGAACGCCCCTGACGAAGGCGCGGAAGTCGGCGACGACGGTCTCCGGCGTCTTTCCCGCGGCGACGTCGTTGTCGCCGGCGTAGAGCACGATCTCGCGAGGCCGGTGCGGCAGCACGATGCGATCGAGGAAGTGAGTGCAGTCGGCGATGTGCGAGCCCCCGAAGCCGCGGTTGACGGTGTCGAGCCCGGGGAACCAGCGCTCGAGATCCCACCGGCGGATGCTCGAGGACCCGACGAAGAGGATGGCGCCGGCCGGCGGCGGACGCTCCCGATCGCGCTCCTCGAACTTCCGGATGGCGGCCTCCCAGCGGGCCGGGCCCTTGTCGTCGTCCCCGGCGATCGCGAGCTGCGCGACGAGCGCAAGCGCGGCCGTACGCAAGGCGATACTCGGCAAGAGATTCCTCCGTGGCGACTTGTGACGGCGCACCCTTTCACGGCGTCCGTTTATCTTACGCAGGCGTCACACACGCATCGCGCGATTTTTCTCGTGAACCCCGCTTCACTTGACGCGCGGACGTTCCGATAGAGTAACTGGAGAGGACGAGCGGCTCGCTCCCGGAAGCGCGCCCGACGCGGCGCGACCTCCCGACCATTCCACGGAGAACGAATTGGACCAATCAAGGGAAATCGTTCGAGAGTCGAGGCTATTCGCCTCCGAGCATCGCGGACGAAGCTGGTGGAGCCTGATCTCGACTCTCGCCGCGTTCATCGCCGCGATCGCCGTGGCGTGCCTCGACATCTCGTGGCTGATTCGTGTGCCCGCGAGCGTCCTGGCGGCGCTGCTGCACGTGAGGCTGTTCACGATCTATCACGACTACCAGCACGGCGCCATCCTGCGAGGCTCGCGGATCGCCGATCTCTTCTTCAGCTTCTACGGCCTCGTGGCGCTCGCGCCGGCGAGCATGTGGAAGCACACACACGACCACCACCACGGGAACAACTGCCGCCGGTTCGGCATCGACACCATCGGCACGTTCCCGGTGATGACGGTCGATGGCCTCCGCGAGGCGCCGTTCCGCCACCGCCTCTTCTGGCCGAGCGAGGAATGGGACTTCGCCTTCGCCGCGCTGCGGTCCTCGAGCTTCATCCGCGCCAATCCCCTGATGCACTGGTTCACGGGCAACATCGGCTACCACCACGTGCACCACCTGAACTCCCGCATCCCCTTCTACCGGCTGCCGGAGGCGATGGCCGCGATCGAGGGACTTCAGTCGCCGGGAACCACGTCGCTGAGCCCGAAGGACATCGTGCGCTGCCTGCGGCTCCACCTCTGGGATCCGGATCAGGACCGCTTCGTGAGCTTCCGCGAGGCGCGTCGCATCTGGAAGACACGGTCGGCCAGCGCCAGCGCGGCGTGAGTCGAGCGCACCCGCCTGCCGGACCGACACGCCGGGTTCGGACAGCGTGCGCCGCCAGCGCTCGCCGCTTGCCCACGAGGGTTGACCGATAACGTCCACCCCTCCGTGGTTCTCGCGCCGGGGCTTTACCGGCCCCTCGTTCGCCCCCCGTCGCACGCCCCTGTATCCTCGATACGGTGGCCTCTCCACGGGGGCGAGCGCGCTGCCGTTCGCGGCGCGAGTGAGAGACGGGCCACGACGATCCTCCCGACCCGTCGCCCGCGACTCGTACGGCATGGAACACGGAGTCGATTTCTATCCGCTGCTGATCGTCACGGCGCTCGCCGTGCTGGTGCCGCTCCTCGTCCACCGCCTGAAGTTCATCGTCATGCCGATCGTCGTCGGCGAGATCATCGCCGGCGTCATCGTCGGTCAGAGCGGCCTCAACCTCATCACCGGCGATAACCCATACCTGGCGTTCCTGAAGGATTTCGGCTTCAGTTATCTGATGTTCCTCTCGGGGCTCGAGGTCGACTTCGATCTCCTGCTTCGCAAGAGCGGGCGCCGCGGCGCTCGCGGACCGGGGGCGGAGACCAGTCCGATGAGGCCGGCGCTCTGGTCGCTCCTCGTCACCGTGCTCTGCTCGCTCGGGTTCTCGTACTACCTCGTCGAGCGCGGCTACGCCCAGAATGTGCTCATCATGGCGCTCGTCCTCTCGACGACGTCGCTCGGCGTGGTGATGCCGGTCCTCAAGGAGCACGGCGTCATCCGCAAGCCGCTCGGGCAGCATATCCTCGTGACGTCGATCGTCGCCGACTTCGCCACCGTCTTCCTGATCAGCGCCTACGTGATCCTCTTCACCGAGGGGCTGACCTTCGATGTGCTCCTCGTTCTCCTGCTGCTCGCCGCCACGTTCCTCGTCTACCGCGTGGCGCGTGCGACGCGACGCCATCTGCCACTCGAGCGGCTGGTCGACGAGCTGTCGCACGCCACGGGCCAGCTCGACACGCGCGGGGCCCTCGCGCTCGCCGTCGTCTTCATCGCGCTGGCGCAGGGGATCGGGGCCGAGGCGATGCTCGGGGCGTTCCTCGCGGGCGCCATCGTCTCGCTGCTCTCCGACCGGGAGAGCTCGACGCTGCAGCTCAAGCTGAACGCCATGGGCTACGGCTTCTTCATACCGGTCTTCTTCATCATGGTCGGCGTCCAGTTCAACCTTCCGGCTCTGTTCGGGACGCCCGGCCAGTTCCTGCTGGTCCCGGCGCTCCTCGGGGCGGCGTACGTCGTCAAGCTCGCGGCCGCTCTCGTCTACCGCCGCTACTTCTCCTGGCGCGAGGTGCTCGGCATCGGCGTGCTGACGTCGTCACGCCTCAGCCTGATCATCGCGATCGCGGCGGTCGGCGTCGAGATCGGCGCCATCGAGGAGGCGACCAACTCGGCGGTCGTGCTGGTCTCGATCCTGACGGTGGTGATATCGCCGACGCTCTTCAACCGACTGGTCGAGCGCGTCCACGACAGGCGGTCGGGGGTCGTGCTGGTCGGCTCCTTCCCCCCGGTGACGCTCGTCGCCCAGCAGCTGCGGTCGCACGGCGAGGAGGTGAAGATCCTCACGGGCAACGAGAGGCTCTACTGCGAGGCCGCGAAGCAGGGGCTGGATCTCGTCCTCGTCGAGCAACGGGATTTCAGGGAAGCGATGGCGGCGCACGGGGTCGACCGCGCGAGGGCGCTGGTGTCGTTCCTCGAGAAGGAGTCCGAGGTGCTGGAGGTGACGGCGCTCGCCCGGGACTCGTTCGGCGTCGAGAACGTCGTCGCCGTGGTCCAGGATCACGACCTCGCCGAGCGCCTGAAGCGAGACGGCATCCAGGTCGTCGAGCCCGGCCTCTCGCTGGTGACTGTCATCGAGGCGATGGTCCATCACCCGCACGCGTTCTCGGTGCTGACCCAGAGCGACCTGGGTCACACGGTCGAGGTCGTCCGGCTGCAGAACGCCGGGCTCGCCGGCAACTCGCTCCGCGGACTGTCACTGCCGGGCGACGCGCTCGTGCTCGTCGTCGCCCGCGACGGCGAGGTCATCGTGCCGCGCGGCGAGACCCGATTGCGGCACGGCGACCTCGTGACCGTCGTCGGCTCGAAGGAGTCCGTCCAGGAGGCCGTCGGTCACATCGGCGCGTGACGGCGTCGTCCGGCCTGTGTCGCCGCCACCGTTTCCCGGTCGTCACCGGGTGCACCTCGCGGCGTTCGACTCGCAGGGAGGTCCCGCGCCGTCAACGCTGCCGCAGTCGGGAAACGGCGCGGCCGGCGGCAGGCCGGCGGCGAACAGGAACTCGAGCGCCGCGATCGGATCCGTGATGGTAATCGTCCCGTCGGCGTCAACGTCGAGCGCCGCGAGACACGGCGGCGTGGACGCGCCCAGAAAGAGCCACCTCAGCGCGCAGACGGCGTCAGAAACGTCGAGCGTCCCGTCGTCGTTGCAGTCCGCCCGGATGAACTTTTTTTTTTTCGCCTGCGGGCACGCGGTAGGTGATGGACAGGACGGGGCCGTGCCGGCCGAGCTCGTGCTCCGCCCGCTCGAAACGCAGCGACGATTGCTTGCGAAGCCGCACGGTGTAGCCGTGGTCGACCTGCGGGTTGTCGAACCAGAACCGGAACGCCTCCGTCACACGAACGCCGGCGAGCTCCGTGCGCTCGTTGATCGCGTCGAGCACGACCCGCGCATCGACCGCCGCGGCGAGGTCGAAGCTCCCGCCGTAGTCCGAGAGCTGCCCGCCGGTGCCGCCCAGCCGGCCGGCGCCTGCCTGGTTCCACTGGCCCGACGGGTGTGAGTGGGCGCGCCACGTCGGGCCGCCCGCCGGGTTGCTGTTGAAGTCGGTTCCGGTGGCCGGGTCACTCCACGGGCGGAGGACGCGCCGGATCTCGACCTCCTGCGCGTCCCCGCGCTCGGGGAAGAGCGAGATGCTCGCGGCAAGGATATCGTCCGCCGATTCGAGGCCAGTCACGTCGCGGAAGCGTCGCGCCCAGTCGAAACGCACGAATCCGGTGTTGAAGCCGGGGCCGCCGTTGACGTTGAAGAGCCAGATCGAGTCGTGCCCCCACGTCGCGAGCCCCGGACCGATCATCGCCGCGTCGTGGACGGCGACCGAGATGTGCTCGTGTCCGGAAGCTCCCAGCGTCACCGTCAGCGTCTCGCCGATCTCGATCGGGCGGGTGTTCGCGCCGTCCGACGGATCGAGCCGGTTCGCCACGCCGCCGCTCGCGGAGTCGGCCATGTCCTCGATGCCCGCGCCGGCGATCAGCCGGTAGCGGACGCCGCCCTCGAGCTCGACGCCGAGCGTCACCCGGTCACCGTTGGCGCCGTCGCGCGTCGCGGAGGCAATCGGCACGGGTGTGCCGTCGAGCCGCTCCAGTCGCCAGTTGCCGGGGCGCTCCGCCGAGGCGCGGTCGACCGACTCGTTGAACCAGACGACGATCGAGGTGAGCGACGCCGGCTCCGCCCGCACCATCCGCGGCGGCGACGTGTCGCGGGCGCCGCGGACCTCCCCCGCGCTCATGTTCCCGTCGATCGACAGGACGAACTCCGCGAGGTCCTCGAGCTGCCGTCCGGTCAATCCGTCCGGATGCCCGTGAGGGCGCGAGCTGCGCGCGCGTGCGACCTGGTCTCCCAGAAGACTGAGCATCGTCATGATCCCCTGGAAGTCGGCCGCGCCGGAGTACGGGCGCGTCGCGAACACGCCGACCAGCGACGGGGTGTTGACGTGCCACGCGGGCGAGCGCGCATCGAGCTCCTGTTCGTTCCTCGAGAAGATCCGATCCCCGACGTCGTGGAACTTGCGGTCGGTGAACGCGGTCTCCGGGACGTGGCACTTCGCGCAGCCCGCGTCGGCCGGGCGGGAGGCACGATCGGCGCCGAGGAAGAACGTCGCGCCGCGCACCGCTGCTTCGGAGAGCGATCCGTCGGCGCCGCGGAAAGGACTGCGCATCAGAGGCGACAGGGAGAGCACGTACTCGGCGAGCGCATCGAGGTCGGAACTGCGACCCGCGTTCGGTGGGCCGAGCTCGGGCTGGATCCCGGCGCCGAGGAAACCGGTCCCTCCCATCTGCGGCCCCTGGAAGTTGTGCTCGAAGTCCTGCACCTCATCGCGATCGCCGGAGCGGTGCAGCTGACCCCAGCCGGTGGCCGGATCGCGCGGTCCCATCGACAGGGAGAGTCCGAGGAGACTCATCGTCGCGCGATTGCCGTGGCGGCCGGGGAGGCGGTGGAAGCTCCAGAACCGCCCGTCGTGCTCGCCGTCGGGGTGGCAGGAGCCGCACGCGATCTTCTCGTTCCGCGAGATGCGCGGATCGGCGCTGGTGTGGAAGATCTTCGCGCCGCGCAGGATATCCGGGGGATACGGCTCCCCGGTCTCCGGCGTCACTGGGATCCGTCGCACCTCGATGCGCTTCTCGAGATCGACGACCGACACGTCGCGCGAGAGCGAGTTGAGCACCCACGCGGTCGGGGACGTCGGCGATACGACAACGCCGAGCGGCCGCTCGCCGACTCCGATCTCGACCAGCGGCTCGGCGCCGGCCGGCCGTATCGCCGGAGTCTCGGCCGGCATGACGACGAGATCGTTGCTGAGCTCGTGGAGCACGTACGCGATCGCTCCATCCTTCGAGAACGCGATGTCGACCGGCCCGGCCACGCGCGCGTCCCACCCGGGCCCGACGTACGCCTGAGACTGCGGATCGTGCGTGTGGACGGCCGTGAGGATCACCTTGTCGTCGTTGGTGTCGAGGAGCCGCCGCGCCGAGAGGTCGACGTGGCGGACGCTCGACTGCACCGTCGAGTCCGGCGAGTACGAGTCCTCGGTGATGTTGTTGTACTGCGTCGGAATCCACAGCTCGTTGCGCCCGCTGGAAGCCGGGATCTGGGCCAGGTGCCCGCGGAACGTCAGGTAGCCGCCCTCGGCGATGTCGTGCGGCGACTGCAGCCGGCTCGACTGCCGCGGATCGGTCGCGAACGCCGTGAGCTTGGTCGTCACGCGCGGCGCCGAACCCGAGAAATCGATCCTCGTCAGGAAGGGATGCTCCTCCTCGGCGAAGAGGTGCGTCACCCAGACGGTGTCGCCGCCCTCGGCCCACGCCACACCGAGCGGCGAGTCCGGCAACGGATCCAGGATGCGCTCGACCTCGCGGCTCGACACGTCCAGCACGGCCACCGCGGCGGCGCGGTGCAGCGTCACCACGGCGCGCCGCTGGGAAGGCGAGATGGCGATCGAGTGCGGCCCGCTGCCCCACGGAAGCTCGATCGACTCGACGAGCGAGCCGTCGTTCCCCGAGAGCACATGAACGACGTCGGAATCGTGGCACGCGACCCACACGGTCGCCCCGTCCTCGGTGACCGCCAGACCTCGGGGCGAGTCCGGAGCCGCCGGATCGGGGAGCTCGTGCTCGACGACGTCGCCGGTCGCGGTGTCGATCCGCGTCACCGAATCGTTGTCCCGGTTCGCGGTCCACACGCGCGCGCCGTCCGCGGTGATCTGGATCGGACCGCTCTTGAACAGTCGTGCTCCCTCACCGCGAGCAATCAACGCATGCGAGGCGAGCAGAAGGAGGCCCATCGTTGCCGCTGCGTGACGCGACCGGATTCTCATGTCTTCCTCGCGTTCTCTCGCGTTTGCCGCTCGCGACCCGTCAGGCGGTCCTCGGCGCCCCTGCCGCGGCGGCGCGCCGCACCGCGGCGATCAACTCGCTCGGCGCGGTGGGCTTCTGCATGAACGTCACGTTGTCGAGGTTCGAACGCTCGACGTCATCGCAGGGCAGGCCGCTGACCAGGACGGCGGGAAGCCCCGGCCGGGCCTCCTGGAACCCGCGGAGACAGTCGAGCCCGCTGCGAACCGGCAGGTCGATGTCGAGCACCGCGACGTCGATCTCGTCTCGCCGCGCCGCGAAGACATCGTACGCGCTGCGGCCGTCGGCCACCGCGAAAACCGTGCAGCCGGCGGTCTCGAGCGCCGACGCGAACAGCGTGCGGATCTGCCGTTCGTCCTCGGCGAGGAGCACCACCAGGCCGCTCCCGTCGACCTCGGCGGTGTCGCCGAAGTCCTCACCGGCGCCGCTCGCCGCGTGATCGTCCTCCGGCGCGGGGCATGTCGGCAGCTCGATCCGCACCAGCGTGCCACGGCCGGGCTCCGACTCGAGCTCGACCCGTCCGCCGTGGTCGGTGACCGTCCCGTGCACGATCGACAGCCCGAGACCCGTGCCGCGTCCCCTCTCCTTGGTGGTGAAGAACGGCTCGAAGACGCGGTCGCGCACGTCCTCGGCGATGCCGCGGCCGGTGTCCTCGACCTCGAGCACCGCCACGCGCGAGGCGCTGGACGCTCCGTTCCGGTCCTCGCCGCGCAGGGAGATCCGCAACGTGCCCCCGTCGCCCATGGCGTCCCGCGCGTTGAGGGCGAGATTGAGGATCGCCTGTTTGAGCCTCGTCGAGTCGGCGCGCACCCAGAGATCCTCACCGCTGCGCAGATCGCTGGTGACCTCGATGCTCGCCGGCATCGCGGTCTCGAGCAATCGCAGCGACTCCTCGATCAGCCGCGCCAGGTTCTGCGGTGACTTGCGCCCCCTGCCCTTTCGGCTGAACGTGAGCAGCGCGCGCGTCACGCCCTTGCCCTGCTCGACCGCGTCATCGATCGAGCGCAGCGACTCCTCGAGCTGCCCCCGCGACGACGCGTCGCGGGCGAAGTCCGAGAAGCCCTTGACGGCCGTCAGCGTGTTGTTGAAGTCGTGCGCGACGCCCGCGGCCAGCGTGCCCACCGCCTCCATCTTCTGCGAGAGATAGAGCCGCTCCTGAAGTCGCGCCTTCTCTTCCTCGGCAGAGCGGCGCACGGCGATCTCCTCGCTGAGTCGCGCGTTGGCGCCGCGGAGGTTCTCCTCCGAGCGCCTCAGCTGGTGGTGACGCACCCACCACAGGACGAGCATCACCAGCGTCGAGAGCCCGAGGAGGACGATCGGCAGCACGAACTCGACGCGCGCGTAGAGCGGCTGCTGGACGGCGAAGCGGGCCGTCGCCGGGGTGGGATCGACGTTGTCGTGGAGGTCGACGGCGCGCACCTCGAAGACATACTCACCCGGACGCAGCGGCCGCTTGTCGGTGACGATCGAGGTCTTGGCGCTGAACGGCGACCAGTCCGAATCGTGGCCGGCCTCGTCGACCGGCCGGATCCGAAACGAGTAAGCGAGATCCTGCGGGGCCGTGTCGTTCCACGCGTCGAGGCTCGAGAACGAGAAGACCCCGATGCCGTGCGATGAGAGCGCGTGCGGGACGGCGTCGATGAAGGTCTCCGGCGGCTCCCGCTCCGGCCGATAGGAGTACACGCCGTCCTCGCGGAGCGACTTCCACTGCTCGCGGGAGTTCGCCGCGAGCCAGATGGTGCCCGCCGGGTACTCGCCGAAGCGCTGGATCGAGACCGTGGGGAGCCCGTGACGGTCGGAGAAGTTCACCCAGCGCCCGCCGCGGTAGGTCCCGACCCCCTTGCGCCGGTACCCGAGCCACATCGACCCGTCGGACGCCTCCCACATCCGCGCGATGAGACGGCTGGTGAGCCCGTCAGCGCGCGTGAAGCGGCGCAGCGAATCGCCATCTATGACGATGACGCCCTCACCGTCCGTCCCGATCCACAGGCGGCCATCGGAGGCGGGACAGACGGTGATGACCTTGACGTCCCGCAACTCCGGGTGCCGATCGGCGAGGTCCTCCACCTCGCCGGCTTCGATTCGCATGAGGCCGCCGCGCTCGAAGTCGGAGTACCCGACGAAGAAGTCTCCGTCCCGTGACTCGGCGACCTCGACGTAGTAGCAGTCGAACGGCAGCGGCTCGCCCACCACGCGCCAGCGCCCGCTCCCCTGCTCGAGCGCGTAGACCCCGGCGGAGGTCGCCAGCCAGATGGCGCCGGACGAGGCCTCCAGCAGGTGCCGTGGTGCCCCTCGGGGCAACACCTCGATGCGGTCGACGACGCGCCGCTCCGCGACGGAGACGCACCTCAGTTGATCCCGGGAGAGGATCCACAGCAGACCGCCCGAGTGCATGGCGGAGACGTGAGCTCCCCTGCCGCCGTCGAGCGGGAAGAGGACCTTCCAGCGGCCGTCCACGAAGTGCAGCAGATTGCCCGCGGTGTCGAGGCAGAGCGGCGGGGCCGTCTTCCTCGGAACGAACGTCGAGGCGACGAGCGCGGCGCCGGTCTCCGTCTGGGTCGCGGTCCACGGATACCGCGATCCGCGCGAGAGCCCGCGCAGGCTGCCGAACCAGACGACGTCGCCGCCGTCGGCGACCAGGATCGATTTCACCGTATCCCGTCGGCCGAGGTCGATCGGCGACCAGACTCCGCGCTGGCGCATGAAGACACCGTCGCTCGTCCCGGCGAACAGAACGCCGTCGGATCGGCTCGCCAGCGTCAGGACGCTCCCGTCGAATCGGCGCACCGGGCGCCAGCGGGAGTCATCCCGGACGAGGATGCTCTCATCGCACGCCGCGTGGAGAGCGCCATCCACGACGAGCAGCCTCCAGACGGGGCCGCGGAGCTCGATCACCGCACGATCGCCTTCGAGGCGCACGAGTCCGGTTTTTCCCAGCGCGATCCACGAGCCCGCGGGCGTACGCGCGATGTCACGGACACGACCCGGCACCTCGGCGATCGGTCGCCACGACTCGGCGAGACCCGGTGCGGTCTCGTCGAGCGCGAGGACCCGGCACAGCTCGTCCCCGGCGCCGACCCAGATCGTGCTCTCGTCGACCCGCTCGAGAGCGCGGATCGAGTTGTCCGGCAGGCTCGACGTGTTCTCCGTCGTGAACACCTCGATGCGCTCGTCGCGCACGCGGCAGAGCCCGTCGGCCGTGCCGATCCAGACCCAGCCGTCGCGGCCCCGGAGCAGGCACCGGACCCAGTCACCGGGCAGCCCGCTCGAGTGGTCGAGCGTCCGCCAGGTGGTGCCCCGGATGCGCGTCACGCCCTCGCCCCACGTGGCCACCCAGACGCCCCCCTCGTGGTCCTCGATCAGGTCGCGGACCTCCTGGAAGGGCGCTCCCTCGGGACGAAACACCGTGCGCGCGCGCCAGCCCGACTGCGGGAGATCATGCGGGCACACGCTCGTCGCAGGGAGCAGCGCCAGGAGCGCCAGGACGCTGGCGTTCGGCGTGCGAGGTCTCATCACCGGCTCACCTTCGACTTCTCCGACTCCTCTCCGGCATATCGGCCTCTGCGCGCTCATTCTGCGCCATTCGTGGAGCGATTTCCACCGCGGGGACCCCGTTGCCGTTGCCGTGCTCGTTGCCGTTGCCGTTCCCGTCCCCGTTCAAAACTCGCTGGACGACGCCAAGCTGGTCACGGTCACGGTCACGGTCACGGCACACGGTCCACGGGTCACGGTCCACGGGTCACGGCCACCGTCCAGGTCAGGGTTGGGCCCGTGCTCGTGCTCCGTATCCGTGTTCCGTCTCCGTTGTCGTTCCCGTTGCCGTGCCACAGAAAACCGACACCGATCCGATTCCGACACCGACACCGACACCGACACCGACACCGACACCGACACCGACTCCGATTCCGATTCCGATTCCGACACCGACTCCGATTCCGATTATTCCGATTCCGATTCCGAGACCGAGGTCCGAGGTCCGAGGTCCGAGATCAGAGATCAGAGATCAGAGACCGGAGACCGAGATCAGAGACCCTGCAATTCTTTCCCTCTCATCTGCGTCATCTGCGGACCGTCCCCGTCCGTCCGCGCGCACCTTTGCGCCTAAATAAATTAGAACGACATCAACACCCGAGCCCCGACGATCACCGCGTCGTCGAGATCGGGCTCGCCGCCGGGATTGATCACCAGTTGCACGTCCGGCTGGACGGAGAGCCACTCGGTGATCCGTGCGCGGTAGGTGAGCTCGAGGGCGACCTCCCACTGCTCGGCGCCGCCGGAGGCGCGGCGGAGCGCGTCCCGGAACTCGTCGCCGAGATGTGCGGCGGCCACGGCGAAGCCGAGCTGGTCCCGTCCGCGTCCCGGAATCGCGCCGCGGTAGTTGAGGCCCGCGCCGAGGTAGGCGTCGACCGCGTTGACGCGCTCGTCAGCGAATCCGATGCGACCGAAGACGCTGAGGCCCTGGGCCGGGTCGTCCTCCTCGAAGAACACGCCCTGCTCCGAGAGGGCGTACACTCCCCAGCTGCCGCGGCGGCGGAGGTTCTCATTGACGCCGTTCTCGAAGTCGCCGAACTCCCCCGTGTAGCCCCAGACACCGACGGCATACTTGCCGTAGTAGCCGTAGAGTTGCTCCGCTGTGGGGAGCTCGCCCTCGGTGTGGTGCATCCGGCCGCGCACCTCCTCCGAGGGAAGGTTGAGGCACCCGACCTCGCCCGCGATCAGCAGGCCGTCGTCGCGATCGAGGATGACCTGCGTGCCGCGCGGGTCGTCGGGGTCGCCGGGGACGCCGTCGGCGACCACGATGCGCGCGAAGCAGGAGTCGGTCGGGCGCGCCTCGAGACGCACGGCGAGCGACGTCACCGGGAAGATCGATGGTCCATTGCGTCCGGAGAGGCCGAAATCGGCGCCGATCCCGTGCGAGCTGTGGATGAAGACGGCGCCGCCGGGAATCACGTCGAACTCGGAGTTGACGTCGTAGAGCCCGGCGAGGACCGAAATCCGCTGATCGAGGAAGTCCTGCTCGAGCCACGCCTCGTAGAGCTTCCACGTGTCGAACGCCTCGACGTTGTCGACGGCCTGGATGTCCCCGACGTCGTCGCTCGGATCGTCGCCGTGCGTCCCGAGTCCGTAGAGGAAGACGCGCGCTCCCTGCCAGCCGATCAGCGGCTCGAGCTCCGCGGTGAGGAGGAGGTCGATCTCGCCCGGCGCCGTGACGCGCCGGCGGACCCCGCCCGAGACCGTCGCGAGGACATCGACGGTGTAGTAGAACTCGAAGGTCAGTCCGTAATCCTCCTCGAGCATGGTCCGCGCCCCCCACCAGTCACCGCTGAGCCGTTCGCCGAGGTACGCCGGCAGCTCGAAGACGATCGGATCGGGAGCGGACTCCTCGTCCTCCTGCGCGACGAGCGATGCTCCGCCCACGCAGCACGGCCCGGCGAGGGCGAGCATGGTCACGACCACGACGGTGACACGCCGCGTCAATCGAGCAAGGATGTGCTTCGAGACCGGCTCGCTCACCCCTCGAGCGCTTCCCTCACGGCACGGAGCAGGTCCGCGGGACTGAACGGCTTCTCGAGAAACGGCGCGTCCGGCTGCATCGCGTCGGCCGACCCCGCCGCCGGCAGACCCGAGATGTAGAGGACTCGCGTGCCGGGGAAGCGCTCGCGCACGCGTCGCGTCAGCTCGGGGCCGCTGAGCCCCGGAAGCAGGATGTCGGTGACCAGGAGGTCCACGCGGCTCGATCCGGGCGCCGCCGATGTGGTCGTGGCGGCCGATGCCATCGCCGACAGTGCGGCGTCCGCGGAGCTCGCCTCCGTCACCGAGTACCCGTGGCTCCGGAGGACCTCGCAGACCAGCGAGCGGACGAGATCCTGGTCCTCGACGACGAGCACCGACTCGGACCCGCGGAGCTCGTCGGCGCTCCATTCCGCGCGAGAGGGTCCGGTGACGGGGACATCGGCGTCCGCGAGGAGCGGCAGGAGGATCTCGAACGTCGCGCCGTGGCCGTGGTCGGAGTCCGCGCGGATCTCGCCACCGAGCTGTCGCGCGATTCCATAGACGATCGACAGGCCGAGGCCCGAATTCGAGCGGTCGTCCTTGGTCGTGAAGAACGGATCGAAGACCAGCGGCAGCGTCGCGGGCGGGATGCCCGGACCGGTGTCGCTGACGCGAAGACGCGCCCACGCGCGCGCCGGTGAGGTGACATCGTCGCCCTCCTCCTCCGCCGCCGCACGTCGCTCGACACGGTCGGTGCGGATCGTCACCGTGCCCCCGGACTCCATCGCCTCTCGCGCATTCACCGCGAGGTTGACGAGCACCTGCGCGTGGTGATTCGTGTCGGCGCGCACCGGGAGCGACCCGTGCGAGAGCGCGAGCTCGAGCCCGACGGCCTCCCCGAGCATCGATCGCAGCATGTCGGCGATCTCCCGCACGGCGCGATTGAGGTCGACGGCCTTGAGGTCGAAGACCTGCTTGCGCGAGAAGGCCAGCAGCTTTCCCGTGAGGGACGCTGCCTGACGCGACGCGGCGAGGACTCGCTCGATCTTCGCCTCCTGCGACTCTCCGTCCTCGACGCCGCGGAGGATGGAGTCGCAGTGGCCGATGATCACGGTCAGCAGGTTGTTGAAGTCGTGCACGATGCCGCCGGCCAGGCGGCCGAGCGCCTCGATCTTCTGCGAGTGGCGGAGCTGCTCCTCCGTCTTCCGGAGGGCCTCCTCCGCCTCGGTGCGCGCGGTGACATCGTTCTGCGTGCCGACGAAGTGCGTCACGCGTCCCGCGGCATCTCGCAGCGGCGAGACCGTGAGCTCGTTCCAGAAAAGACTGCCGTCCTTGCGGTAGTTCCGCAGGACGACGCGGGACTGGCGCCCCTCGCGGATGGCCTCGCGAAGCTCGTCGAGCGGCTCCTGGTCGCGGTCCTCGCCCTGGAGGAAGCGGCAGTTGCGCCCGAGGATCTCGTCTCGCTCGTAGCCGGTCAGCTTCTCGAATGAGGGGTTGCAATAAATGATGGGATTATCCGGCCGCTGTGGGTCGGTGATCAGTATGCCGATGCCGAGCTCCGCGAGCGCGAGATCGCGGATCCGCAGCGGCGCCTCGGCCCTCTCCAGCCGGATGATGTCGCCGGCCAGGTCATCGATGCTCCGCCTGAGCTCGCGGAGGTGCGACAGCAGCGCCCCACGCGCGCCGATGGCGTCCGGCTCCTTCGATCGGCTCATTGCTCTCCGCGCCCCGGGGTGATGACGATTCGTCATCGTCAAATGACCGACGAGGCGCATTGTGTACGATATGTCGGCCGTTTTCCACGCGGACCTGAGAGGCCGGGCGCGGCTCGCTCGATCGGCTTTACGGGAATCTCACATTCATACCGAGGCGATCGCCTCGACCGTGCGGGCCCGCGTGCGAAACCGCGCGGGATACCGTAGAATACCGGTCCGTCGGCTGACCGGCGATCGCGTGACCCGCTCTCAGCCGCACCGTGGCTGCAGCGGCTCGCGCCGCGCCGGGTCGCCGGTCCGGAGCACCCGGGGAACGCCCGACTCCACACGTGGAATGGCGCGGCGATAGAAGGCACCGGAGGCATGTCGCTCTTCTTCAAGTCGCCGGAGGGCGGGGCGCGGTCGGGCTGGACCCCGCCCGCGGACATCTATCAAACGCCGAGCGGGTGGGCGATCAAGCTCGACCTCGCCGGCGTGTGCCCGGACGACCTCGTCGTGCGGCGGAGCGGTCGGACGATCACCATCCAGGGCACTCGCCGGGACCAGATCGTCGAGCAGGGCTGGAGCCACTACTCGATGGAGATCTCCTACAACCGCTTCGAGCGGACCATCGAGCTGCCCTGTGAGCTCGAGGAGGCGCGCGTCGAGGTCGAGTACCGCGAGGGCATGCTCCTGCTGTTCATCGAGACGCCCGGGGGGACGGACACGACATAGACGCAGACGCAGAAACGAAGACGACATGGCTGAGCCCCGAATCACACTGCCCGTGCTGACGATCAAGACGAACGTCCTCTTCCCCGAGATCGTCATGCCGATCGCGGTCGGACGACCGAGGTCGATCGCCGCGGTCGAGTCCTCGCTGTCCACCGAGGAGAAGGAGATCCTCGTCGTCGCGCAGCGTGACGCCTCGGTCGAGCAGCCGACCCCGGACGACCTGTTCTCCGTCGGCACGACGGCGGTCATCAAGAAGGCGGCGCGCACTCCCGAGGGCCAGATGCGACTGGTGGTCCAGGGGATGGATCGCGCCGAGATCCTGCAGTTCGTCCCGGACGATCGTTTTCTCCGCGCGGAGGCCAGAAACGCGCCGATCGACACGAAGGGCGACGTCGAGACCGAGGCGCTGCACCAGGAGGTTCTCAAGCACATGGAGGAGCTCCTCCGGCTCGTGCAGCCCGGAGAGGCGACCAGCCCGGAGACCATCCTCGGCTCCGTGAGCGACATCCGGCGCCTCGTCTACATGCTCGGCGCGATGCTGACGCTCGACGTCGAGAAGGAGCAGGCGTTGCTCGAGGCGAAGACGCTGAAGGAGGCCCTGACCCTCGTGCACGGCTATCTGACGCACGAGGTCCAGGTGATGAAGGTCCGGGGCGAGATCGCCAGCCAGGCCCACACGGAGATGTCCAAGCAGCAGCGCGAGTACCTGCTGCGCCAGCAGCTGCGTGCCATCCAGTCGGAGCTCGGGGAGTCGGACGACCGCATGGCGGAGGTGGCGCTGCTGCGCGAGCGAGTGCAGGGGGCCGATCTGCCGGAGCACGTCCGCAAGGAGATCGAGCGCGAGCTGACTCACCTGGAGCGGCTGCCGGACGGGTCGGCGGAGCACAACGTCGTGCGCTCGTACCTCGAGCTTGTCCTCGACCTGCCATGGCGCAAGTCGTCGGACGACATCGTCGACACGAAACGCGCGCGGCGCATCCTCGACGAGGACCACCACGATCTCGAGGAGATCAAGGAGCGTATCCTCGAGCACCTCGCGGTTCTCGAGCTCAACCCGAAGGCGAAGGCGCCGATCCTCTGCTTCGTCGGTCCGCCGGGCGTCGGCAAGACATCGCTCGGGCAGTCGATCGCCAGGGCCCTGCAGCGGCGTTTCGAGCGCATGAGCCTCGGCGACCTCCACGACGAGGCCGAGCTGCGCGGTCACCGCCGCACGTACGTCGGCGCGATGCCGGGCCGGATCATCCAGGCGATCCGCCGCGCGGGTGTCAACAACCCGGTGATCATGCTCGACGAGGTCGACAAGCTCGGTCGCGATTTCCGTGGTGACCCCGCCGCCGCGCTGCTCGAGATCCTCGATCCGGAGCAGAACCGCGACTTCCGCGACAACTACCTCGATCTGGCGTTCGACCTCTCGAGCGTGCTGTTCATCACGACCGCGAACACGCTCGACAGCATCCCGCGGCCCCTGCTCGACCGCATGGAGGTGTTGCGGCTCGCCGGCTACAGCGACGAGGACAAGCTCGAGATCGCGCGGCTGTATCTGATCCCGCGCCAGCTCGAGGAGAGCGGGCTGGGCGGGGACCGCTGCACGATCCCCGACGACACGCTGCGGCACGTCATCCGCCGGTACACGCGAGAGGCGGGGCTGCGCCAGCTCGAGCGCATGATCGCGCGCCTCTTCCGCAAGGTGGCGCTGCGCCTGGCCGAGGGAGAGAAGGGACCGATCGAGCCCCGGCCCGACGATCTGCACGACCTGCTCGGTCCGGAGCCGTTCTTCGCGGATGAGCTGCGGCAGGACGTTCCTCCCGGCGTCGCCACCGGACTCGCGTGGACCGAGAGCGGCGGCACGGTGCTCTCCATCGAGGCGATTCGCCTCCCCGACAAGAAGGACCTCGTTCTCACCGGACAGCTCGGCGACGTCATGAAGGAGTCCGCGCGAGCCGCCGAGAGCTACGTCTGGTCGCACGCCGAGGACCTCGGCATCGACCGGGACCGCATGCGGGATTCCGGCGTCCACATTCACGTGCCCGCGGGCGCCATCCCGAAGGACGGTCCATCGGCCGGCGTCGCGCTGCTCTCCGCGCTGGCCTCGCTCCACGCCGGCAGGCCGACGCGCCGCGACACCGCGATGACCGGCGAGATCACCCTCACCGGTCTGGTCCTTCCGGTCGGCGGCATCAAGGAGAAGGTGCTCGCGGCGCGACGCGCGGGAATCAAGCGGGTGGTGCTGCCGAAGCAGAACGAGAAGGACCTCCGCGACCTTCCCGAGTACGTCCGCGACGAGATCGAGTTCGTGCTCGTCGATCGAGTCGACGAGCTCCTCGCCGCGACCCTCCCGGGTCCCGCCGAGTCGTTGTCTCCGGCCGGCGCGGCGCGATGAAGTCGAGCCCCTGCCGGGCGTCGATCAACCACGTCAGCGGGGATGTGGGAAACGCTCCGGGCGCGGGTTATACTCGGCGATTCCATGGACGGCCGACGCGGTGAGGATTTCGATCTCGAGCGTTTCCTGCCCCCCGACGAGCGGGGCCGCGACGGCGCGCGACGGCGCGGCTGGGACTTCGGGCGGCGGAGCACCTTCTTCCTCGCCGGCGTCGTCTTTGCCCTCGGGGTCGAGTGGGTGCTCGACCGCGCCATCTCCGGCGGGCGTGGTCCGATCGACGGCCGCGTCGTGGACGAGGTCGCTGCGATCGTCTCCGAGCGCTTCGTCGACGAGACCGACCACCAGCTCCTGATGGTCGATGCGCTGCGCGGCATCACCGATACGCTCGACTCGTACTCGGTCTACGTCAGCCCCGATCGCTATCCGGAGTTCGTCAAGGACACCGAGGGCGAGTACGTCGGCATCGGAGTGCTTCTCGAGCCGGCCTCCGAGGAGGCGGACACGCTCATGGTCGAGGGCGTGCTTCCTGGAGGGCCCGCCGACCGCGCCGGCGTGCGTCCCGGAGACATCATCGTGGACGCGAACGGCGCCGGCGTCCCCGCGGCAGGGGGTGGAGACAGACCGACGCTGCGCAAGCGGCTGGTGGGACCGGCAGGCACCGTCGTCCGACTGCGCCTCCGCCGTGGCGAGGACGCCCGCGAGCTGGCCGTCGACGTCACGCGCGATCAGGTCACCGTGCCGAGCGTCGTGATGACCTCGATCGTCGATCCCGAGCACGCCACGGGATACGTTCGCATCCTGCAGTTCCAGAGCAACACGGGGCGCGAGTTCGCCTCGGCGATGGAGATGCTCGAGCGCCGTGGCGCGCGCGCGCTCGTCCTCGACCTGCGCGGCAATCCCGGCGGCGTCTTCCGGGCCGCGATCGATCTGGCGGACGGGTTCCTCGAGGAGGACGCGCCGATCGTCGCGACGACCGGCCGCGCTCCCGAGGACGGAGTGGCGCGCAGCACGACCTACAGCGCCGAACGTGATGGACCCTGGGTGGAGCTCCCGCTCGTCGTTCTCGTCGATCGCGACACCGCGAGCGCGGCCGAGATCGTCGCCGCGGCGATCCGCGACAACCGGCGGGGCGTCGTCGTCGGCGAGAGGACCTTCGGCAAGGGTCGCGTGCAGACCATCTATACCATCCGCCGCAAGCCGGAGAAGTACGGTCTGCTGAAGCTGACGACGCAGAAGTTCACCAGTCCCTCGGGCCGCTCGATCGACCGACACGACGCCGAGCAGGCCGCGGCCGGCGCGCCTGCCGGCGACTCCGAAGAAGATCGCGACGGCGTCGCGGCGCCCGTGCCCGGGGGTCGCCCCGGTGACTCGCTGGCGCTCGACGATGAAGGCGCCGGGCGCGAGTCCGCCGGTCAGCCCGGCGCGCCGGTCGGCGGCGTGGCTCCGGATCTGGAGCTGGCGCAGGACGATCACGCGTCGTTCGTCGCCGCGCTCGAGATGCATTTCCGCGAGCGACCGCGAGACCCGTGGAGGCGAGCCGCCTGGCCCGTCGAGGCGCCGGACGAGCGTCCGTTCGAGTGGACCGACCCGGACACCGGCGAGGTCCACCGCGATCGTCAGCTCGTCGAGGCCGTCGCACTGCTCGCCGACCGCGAGCGCTACGACCGCCTGCGCGGCGGCGATCGCGCCCGTCGCGGGTCGACGGAGAGGTGACGGCCATGCTGATCCTCGGCATCGAGTCGACGTGTGACGAGACGGGCGTGGCGGTCGTCGAGGACGGCAAGAGGATCCTCGTCAACCGCGTGCTCTCGCAGGTCCCGCTCCACGAGGTCTTCGGCGGTGTCGTCCCCGAGATCGCCTCGCGGGCTCACGTCGAGAGCATCACCGCCGTCCTCGAGCGCGCGCTCGCCGACGCCGGGCTCGACGCACACCCCGTGGACCGCCCTCCCGTGGACCGCCCTCCCGTGGACGCTATTGCGGTCGCCTACCGGCCGGGGCTCGTCGGGTCGCTGCTCGTCGGCGTCACCGCGGCGAAGTGCCTGGCGCTCGCCTGGGACCTGCCGCTCATCGGCGTCGACCACATCCACGCGCACGTCTACGCCGCCGCGATGGCGGCGGACCTCGAGGACTCGGAGATGCTCCCCTGCGTGTCGCTCGTCGTCTCGGGCGGGCACACGGCGCTCTACCTCAGCGAGAGCTGGACCGAGCACACGCTCCTCGGCAGCACGACGGACGACGCCGTCGGTGAGGCATTCGACAAGGTGGCTGCGATCCTCGGCCTCGGCTATCCGGGCGGGCCGGCGATCTCGCGCGCGGCCGAGGGCGGCAACCACCGGGCCGTGCGCTTCAAGAGGTCGTTGATGGAGCGTGACTCGCTCGACTTCTCGTTCTCGGGGATCAAGACCGCCGTCCTGTACCACGCCAAGGGGCAGAACGCGCGGCGCGGCGCCCCGATCCTCCCGCACGTGTCGATCCCCGACGTGGCGGCGTCGTTCGAGGACGCCGTCGTGTCAACGCTCGTGAAGAAGCTCTCCCGCGCTCTCGAACGCGAGGACGCGCGCACGGCGATCGTCGGCGGCGGCGTTGCCGCGAACCGCCGCCTTCGCGAGCGCCTCGACCGGCTGGCGAGGAAAGAGGACTACGTCGTCCTGTACCCGCCGCCGGCGCTCTGCACGGACAACGCCGCGATGATAGCGGGGCTCGGATATCGCCTCTTCCTCGAGGGCCGCGTCTCGGACCTCGCTCTCGATGCGGACCCCGTCGTGGCGCGGTGACCGCACAGACCGAAGCGAAAGCGAAACTCGATGACTGTCAGCTCCGAAGTCCGAAGGCCCGGCCGGCGCCCGCTCCGAGTCGCGATCGTCCTCCTCGTTCTCGCGGCGGTCGCAGCCGCCCTGTGGTATGCCACGCGCCCGGATCCCGTGCCGGTTCTCGTGCGACCGGTCGAGCGCGGCCGCGTCGAGGAGACCGTCGCGAACACGCGAGCGGGGAGCGTGCGCGCATGCCGGCGCGCCAACCTCGCCCCGTCGACCGGCGGCCAGGTCGCGGATCTGCCGATCTCCGAGGGCACCCGCGTCAAGAAGGGGGACGTGCTGCTGGCGCTCTGGAACGATGACCTCGCCGCCCAGGTCGCGCTCGCCGAGAGCCAGGCGGTGGCGGCGCGAGCGCGCGCGGAGGAGGCGTGCGTGCTTCGCGATCAGGCCGCTCGCGAGGAGGAGCGACAGCGGAAGCTGTTCGCCGACGGGCTGACGTCGGATGAGAAGGTCGAGCAGGCGCTGTCGCACCTCGAGGTGACCCGCGCCGCGTGCAAGGCCGCCGAGGCGGCGACGCGCGAGAGCGACGCGCAGGTGAGGGTGGCGCGCGCCGCGTTCGAGAAGACGGTGCTCCGCGCTCCGTTCGACGGCGTCGTCGCCGAGGTCAACGCCGAGCTCGGCGAGTACGTGACGCCGTCGCCGCCCGGCATTCCCACTCTCCCGGCGGTCGACCTGATCGAGGCCGGGTGCATCGAGGTCGTCGCCCCGATCGACGAGGTCGACGCCCCCCGCGTCCAGGTCGGCCTCCAGGCGCGCGTCCGCCTCGACGCGTTTCCCGAGAGGACCTTCGCCGGGCGCGTCTCACGCGTCGCCCCGTACGTGCTCGAACGCGAGAAGCAGGCGAGGACCGTCGACGTCGACGTCGAGCTCGACGGCGAATCGGACATCGATCTCATGCTGCCCGGCTACAGCGCCGACGTCGAGATCCTCATCAACGCGCGCGAGGACGTCCCGAGGGTCCCCACGGAGGCGATCGTCGGCGGCGGCACCGTGCTCGTCCTCCGGGACGGCGTGCTCGTCGAGCGAGCGATCGAGAAGGGCCTCTCGAACTGGGAGCAGACGGAAATCATCTCGGGACTCTCGGAGGGCGAGCTGGTCGTGGTGTCGCTCGGGCGGGAGGGCGTCGAGGCGGGAGCGGCGGCGGTCGAGGAGTGAGGCGGGAGCGTGGGCGGAGACCGAGACCGAGATCAGAGATCAGAGACCAGAGACCAGAGACCAGAGACCAGAGATCGGAGACCAGAGATCGGAGACCAGAGATCGGAGACCAGAGATCGGAGATCAGAGGTCGGAGTCGGAATCGGAATCGGAGTCGGAATCGGTATCGGACATCGGAATCGGAATCGGGCACGGGCACGGGCACCGGCACGGGAACGGGAACGGGAACGGGAACGGGAACGAGAGCGGGCACGGGAACGCCAACCCCGACGGAATGGTTCGTCTCGAGAGAGTCACCAAGATCTTCCGCGTCGGTGAGCACGAAGTGCGCGCCCTGCACGATGTCGATCTCGAGATCGGCGCCGGCGAGTACATCAGTCTGATGGGGCCGTCGGGGTCGGGGAAGTCGACGCTGCTCAATGTCATCGGGCTGCTCGACCGGCCGACGAGCGGGCGCTATCTGCTCGGGGGGCAGGACACCACCGATCTCTCCGATCTCGAGCAGGCGCGCCTGCGGCGGGAGCGCATCGGGTTCGTGTTCCAGTTCTTCCATCTGATTCCGCGGATGACTGCCCGGGAGAACGTCGAGCTGCCGCTCGTCCTCGCCGGGGTGTCGCCCGCGGAACGGGTCGAGCGGGTCGATGTCGCGTTGCGGTCTGTCGACCTCACGGATCGCGCGGACCACCGGCCCGGCCAGCTCTCGGGTGGTCAGCGGCAGCGCGTGGCGATCGCGCGCGCCACGATGCTCGAGCCGTCGGTGCTGCTGGCGGACGAGCCGACCGGCAACCTCGATCAGCGGTCCGGACGCGATGTCCTCGAGCTGCTCGAGAGCTTCAACCGGAAGGGGCTCACCGTGCTCGTGGTGACGCACGACCCCGAGATCGGCCGTCGCGCCTCGCGGCGCATCCGCATGGTCGACGGGGAGATCGTCGCGTCGGAGACGGCGACGGCGGCCGACCGATGATCACGTTCGGCGACGTCGCGCGCTTGGCCATGCGATCGCTTCGCGGGTACCGCCTGCGGTCGAACCTCGTCCTCCTCGCGATGGCGATCGGCGTCGCCGCCGTCGTCGTGCTGACGGCGCTCGGCGAGGGCGCCAGGCGGTACGTGCAGGCGGAGTTCGCGGCCCTGGGCACGAACCTGCTGATCATCTTCCCCGGACGATCCGAGACCACCGGCGGCCCGCCGCCGCTCCTCGGGGAGACGCCGCGGGACCTGACGCTCGACGACGCGCTCGCGCTCTACCGCTGCACGGCTGTCCGGCGCGTCGCGCCGATCATCTTCGGCACCGCGCCCGTCTCGTGGCGGGGTCGCATCCGCGAGGTGCCGATCTTCGGATCGACGAGCGAGATGATGACGATCCGCCACATGACGATGGCGAGCGGGCGGTTCCTTCCCGAGGGAGATCCCCACCGCGCGCGACCCGTGTGCGTCATCGGCGCGAAGGTGAGGGAGGAGCTGCTCGGGAATCGGCCAGCGCTCGGCGAGATCGTGCGCATCGGCGATCGCCGCTTCAGGATCATCGGGGTCATCGGCTCGCGCGGGCGCTCGCTCGGCATGGACATGGACGACATGGTGACGATACCGGTGGCCTCCGCCGAGGCGCTCTTCAATTCGCCGGCGCTGATCCGCGTCCTGGTCGAGGCGCGGTCGTCGGCGGACATCGAGGCCGCGCGCAAGGGGATCCTCGACATCGTCCGCGCGCGTCACGACGGCGAGGACGACATCACGGTCGTCACGCAGGACGCGGTGCTCTCGACGTTCAATCGCATCCTGACAACGCTGACGATCTCGATCGCCGGCATCGCCGCGGTGAGCCTGGTGGTCGCCGGCATTCTGATCATGAACGTCATGCTCGTCTCGGTCTCCGAGAGGACCCCCGAGGTCGGCCTCCTGAAGGCGCTCGGCGGGTCGCGTTCCGCGATCATGCGGATCTTCCTCTCCGAGGCGATCGTCCTCTCGCTGCTGGGAGCGACCGGCGGACTGGTGATCGGCGGGGTCGGCGTCTTCGTCCTCGGCTCCCTCTATCCGGCCTTCCCGATCGCCGTGCCGATCTGGTCGCCGATCGCCGCGCTCCTGATCGCAGTCGCGACCGGGCTCTTCTTCGGCGCGCTGCCCGCTGGACGGGCGGCGCGCCTGCATCCGGTCGAGGCGCTTTCGAAGAGGTGACCCCGTGCTGCTCCGTGATCTCGTTCACTTCTCGATCGGCGCGGTCAGGGCGCACCGGCTGCGCTCGACGCTCACCGGCCTGGGCATCGCGGTCGGCATCGCGAGCGTCGTGCTCCTGACCTCGATCGGCGAGGGCATCCACCGCTTCGTGCTGGAGGAGTTCACGCAGTTCGGGACGCACCTGGTGGCGGTGACACCGGGCAAGACGCTGACGCAGGGGGTGCCCGGCGCGCTGCTCAACACCGTCCGTCCGCTGACGATCGAGGACGCGCAGGCGCTCGAGGGCCTGACGTACGTCGAGGCCGTGGTGCCGACCGTGCAGGGCAACGCGCAGGTCGAGGCCGGCGGCCGGGCGCGGCGCACGACCGTGCTCGGCGTCGGTCCGGCGATGCCGCGCGCCTTTCGATTCGAGATCGCCCTCGGCAGCTTCCTGCCGGCCGAGGACGACCCGAACGCGGCGCGACCGCACGCCGTGCTCGGCTGGAAGCTCGCCCGGGAGCTCTTCGGCGACCTCAGCCCGATCGGCAAGCGCATCCGCGTCGCGCAGGATCGCTACCGCATCCTCGGCGTGCTCGAGTCGAAGGGCGAGTTCCTCGGGTTCGACCTCGACGACGCCGTGTACATCCCGGCCGGACGGGCCCTCGACCTCTTCGACCGGGAGAGCCTGATGGAAATCGACGTCCTCTACTCTCCCGACGCGCCCGTCGACGAGCTGGTCTCGCGGATCAAGCGAGTGCTGGTGGCGCGCCACGGACGGGAGGACTTCACGATCATCACGCAGGAGAGAATGCTGGAGGTCCTCGGGTCGATCCTCGACATCCTGACCTTCGCCGTCGGCGCGATCGGCAGCATCTCGCTGGTGGTCGGCGGCGTCGGCATCCTGACGATCATGACCATCTCGGTGACCGAGCGCATCTCCGAGATCGGCCTCCTGCGAGCGCTCGGCGCCGGACGGCGCCGGATCCTCGGCCTCTTCCTCCTGGAGGCCGGCACCGTCTCCGCCCTCGGCGGACTCGTCGGCCTCGCGTCGGGAACGGGCGTCGCGCTGCTCCTCGCCCGACTGATCCCCAACCTCCCGGTGCACGTCTCGTGGAAGTACATCATCCTCGCCGAGACCCTCGCCATCGCCATCGGCCTCCTCGCCGGCGTCCTCCCGGCCCGCCACGCAGCCACCCTCGACACGGTCGAAGCGCTGCGGGCGGAGTGAGTGGTCAGAGTCGGAGACAGAGACAGAGACAGAGACAGAGACAGAGAACAGAGGTCAGAGATCAGAGATCAGAGTCCGAGAACAGAGATCGGAATCGGACATCCGAGTCGGAATCGGACATCGGAGTCGGAGTCGGAATCGGTATCGGTATCGGAATCGAGCCGACGGCTGCGAGGGTTTTCGGGCACGGGCACGGGCACGGGCACGGGAACGGGTACGGGTACGGGTACGGGTACGAGGACGAGGACGAGGACGAGGACGACGGCGGTCGGGGGTCGGTTGAAACGCCGACGCCCGATCGGCGACAATCGAGGCTCCATGACCATCGACGACATCCTCGAATTCTGGTTCGGCGCCGCCTCGGACGTCGCCGATGACGCGGCCGTCGCGAAGCGGAACGCACAGCTCTGGTGGTCGAAGAACGAGGCCACGGATCGAGAGATCCGCGAGCGGTTCGAGTCGGTGCTCGAGAAGGCGGTGCGGGGCGAGCTCGATTCGTGGCGCGCGTCGCCTCGTGGGGTGCTGGCGCTGATCCTGCTCGTCGATCAGTTCACGCGCAACATGTACCGCGGCACGCCGCGATCGTTCGCGCACGACGCGCTCGCGCGCGAGCTCTGCCGCGACGCGCTCGCGCGCGGAGCCGATGCCGAGCTCCGGCCGATCGAACGCGTCTTCGTGTACCTGCCGCTCGAGCATTCCGAGGACCGCCAGGATCAGGCCGAGAGCGTGCGGCTCTTCGAGGGCCTGCTGGAATCGGTGCCGCCGGGCGCGGAAGATACGTTTCGGGAGTTCCTCGACTACGCCGTGAGACACCGGGAGATCATCGACCGCTTCGGTCGTTTCCCCCACCGCAATTCGATCCTCGGGCGAGAGTCGACGCCGGAGGAGTCGGAGTTCCTCGAGCAGCCCGGCTCGTCCTTCTGACGGCGGTCCTGCACCTGTTTGGGCGCCAGCGCGGAGATCACCATGAACGAGAATCGCAGTCCTGCGGACGCCGCGTTGTCGCGTCGTCGTTTTGTCGGCGCATCGCTCGCCGGTGGCGTCGGTCTCGGCCTCGGAACGCTTCTCGACCCCGAGCGGGCTCTGGCGGCGTGTCCGGCGAGCTCCGACCTGCGCATCACGCGGGTGACGTCGCTGACGGTGCCGAGCGAGCGCTGGAAGGTCGTCGGCAAGAACTCGCAGCGCGGCGTGCACGGAAAGTTCGCTCGTGATCGCGTGCTCCTCATCGAGACCGGCGGCGGGCCGAGGGGCGTCGGCTCGTGCTTCGCCAGCCGCGAGCAGGCCGCGGCGCTGATCGGCAAGGATCCGCTCTCGTTCTACCGTCCGGGCGTCGGCGTCGTCAGTCCGCTCGGTCGCGGCGACGCGCCGCTCTGGGACCTCGTCGGCCGATACTTCGAGCAGCCGGTGTGGCGCCTTCTCGGCGGGTTCGGGCAGGAGCGCATCCCGGCCTACGACGGGAGCATCTACTTCTCGGACCTCCAGCCGGAGCACGCGTCCCGCGGCGTCGCGCGCATTCTGGAGGAGGTCGACCACGGGCTCGAGCAGGGACACCGCGCGTTCAAGATCAAGGTCGGTCGGGGCCACAAGTGGATGGAGTCGGCCGCCGGGCTCAAGCGCGACATCGAGGTGGTGCGCGCCATTCGCAAGCACGTCGGACCGGACATCGACCTGATGGCCGACGCGAACAACGGCTACGACCCCGCGACCACCAGGCGCTTTCTCGACGAGGCCGACGCCGACCTCTACTTCGTCGAGGAGATGTTCCCGGAGAACGTCGCGGACGACCTCGCGCTCAAGGCGTGGCTGCGGTCGCAGGGTCAGGCGACGCTCGTCGCCGACGGGGAGTCGGCGCGCTCGCCGGAGCACTTCCGCGACTTCATCGCCGCGCGCGCCCTCGACGTCCTGCAGGGAGACGTGCGGGCCTTCGGCTTCACGGCGCTGCTCGAGCTCTCCAGGATGGCCGCGGGCACGGGCATCCTCCTGGCGCCGCACAACTGGGGGTCGTACCTCGGCTTTCTGATGCAGGCGGTGGTCGGCCGCGGCATCCCGAACTTCGCCACTGCCGAGCGGGACCCCGGCGAGACCGACCTCTTCGCCGGCGCCGAGGCGTTCGAGCTGCGAGACGGGACCGTGCGCGTGCCCGACACCCCGGGCCTCGGGCTCGAGGTTCGGCTCGACACGTTCCTCGAGCGCCACGCCGTCGACTGGACGCTCGAGTAGAGCGTCGAGCGCCTCTCCCCTGTCGCCGGAGGCGGCGGCCGAGTGGTTCTGTTCAGCCCCCCCTCGGCCCGGTATACTGTGGGCTCGACGCCGGGGACCGTGACCGCATGTCCCGTGGCGCAGGTGTCTTGGGGGGCTTCGACGAGGTGCTCCGCGGAGCACGGAACCCGGGTTCGGGTGGAGTGTATGGCCGGTCGATCACAGCGACACAACCGTTCCTTGATCCTGCCTTTTTCAGTTGTTGACTCGATCCGCGCGCTCTCCGCCGCGGTCGTCGTTCTCGTGACGGGCGCCGCCCTCGCCGAGGAGGTGGTCTACTTCGAGAATGGCAGCGTCTGGCGGTACCTGCCGGGCACGTCCGAGGCATCGGCGCCCGATCCGACCGCGTGGCGCCAGCCGGGCTTCGACGACGGGGACTGGGGCGTCGGCGCGGCGCCGATCGGTTTCGGGACCGGCGGGCCGTTCGGCGTCGACCTCGGCGACCTCGACCCGCCGATGAGTGGGAACTACTCCAGCCTCTTCCTGCGCACGAAGTTCACGATCGAGGACGTCGATCAGATCCAGGCGTTCGTCGCGCGCGTGTCGTTCGACGATGGCTTCATGCTGTGGATCAACGGGACATACGTCACCGACGCCAACGTGCCGAGCGTGGACGGCGAGTTCGTGCCGCATGACGAGACCGCCACCAGGTCTCACTCCGGCAGGACCGTCGAGGAGATCCCGATCGAGGAGCCCAAGACCTTTCTCGTCGACGGCGAGAACACCATCGCGGCACAGGTGTTCAACGTCACGCTGACGAGCAGCGACTTGAAGTTCGAGCTCGAGCTCGCCGACCCCCTCGGCCCGGACCTCTCTCCCCCGCAAGTGACCCGCTTGATCCCGGTTCCCGGCACGACGATTCGCGCGCTGACCGACATCGAGGTCGTCTTCGACGAGGAGGTCGTCGGCCTCGACGCCGCCGACCTGCTCATCAATGATGCTCCGGCGACCGAGCTGAAACGCGAGGGACTCGGGCCCTGGCTCTTCTCGTTCCCGGCGCCGCCGAACGGCGCCGTCAGTGTCCGGTGGGCGCCGAACGCCGGCATCACCGACACCGCGCCCGCGCGCAACGCGTTCCAGGGTGGCGAGTGGACCTACACCGTCGATCCGGATGCGCCGCTGCCCGACGTGGTGATCACGGAGATCCTCGCATCGAGCGGCGTCACCTTCGTCGACGAGGATGGCGACAACTCCGACTGGATCGAGATCTTCAATCAGGGGAGCCAGCCCGTCGACATCACGTCGTGGGCGCTCTCGAACGATCCGGACGTCCCGGACCAGTGGGTCTTCCCCGAGGTCGTCCTGCAGCCCAGGAAGTTCCTGGTCATCTTCGCGTCGGGGAAGGATCGCAGGGAGCCCGGCGAGGAGCTGCACACCAACTTCCGCCTCGGGTCCGAGGGCGAGTTTCTCGGTCTCTTCAACGCCGACGTGCCGCGCGCCGTCGTGTCGGCGTTCGCGCCGGAGTATCCGCCACAACGCACGGACCACTCCTACGGCCTCTCGCCGCAGGGGCAGCTCGGCTACTTCGGGACGCCGACGCCCGGCGCGGACAACGCCGAGGCGCGGGCGTACAAGGGGTTCGTCGCGGACCCGCTCTTCAGCGTGCGGCGTGGCGTCTACGACGAGCCCTTCAGACTCACGATCAGGTCGAGTCCGGCCGACGCGACGATCTTCTACACGCTCGACGGCACCGATCCGTCACCGGAGAACGGCACGACGTACGACGGGCCGATCGAGATCTCGCCTCCCGCCGACCGCGGTCTCGTCGCGGTGCGAGCCATCGCGCTTCACGAGGACCTCCTGCCGTCGCGCATCGTGACGCACTCCTACATCTTCCCGGAGGCCGTGCTGTCGCAGTCGGCGCGACCGGAGGGGTACCCGCCGACGTGGCCCGGGACCAGCGCGGACTACGCGGTCGACCCGCGCGTCGTCAGCGCCGATCGCGAGGGGGCGCTCGACGGCCTGGTCTCGATCCCGACGGTCTCCCTGGTCGCCGACTCCGCGAGCTTCTTCGATGCGCGCCTCGGCATCTACGTCAACGCCAGCCGATCCGGCGAGCTCTGGGAGCGTGCGGTCTCCGCCGAGCTGATCTACCCCGACGGCCGACCGGGCTTCCAGATCGACTGCGGCGCGCGCATGCAGGGGGGCTCGAGTGTCAACAACTGGAAGTCGAAGAAGCTCTCGCTGAAGCTCCTCTTCAAGGGAGACTACGGCGCCAAGAAGCTGCGTTTCCAGGTGTTCCCCGACACGGAGGCCGACGAGTTCGACTTCCTGATCCTCGACGCCAGCCTCAACCTCGTCTGGCATCACCCCTCGGCGGATCAGCAGAACCAGGCGCAGTACGTGCGTGACCAGTTCGTCGCCGACCTGCAGAACGAATCCGGCGGGCTGGCGCCCCACGGCCGCTTCGTGCACCTCTACCTGAACGGGCTGTACTGGGGCCAGTACGGGCTGCACGAGCGACCGGATGCGTCGTTCGCGGCGGAGCACCTCGGCGGCGACAAGCGTGACTACGTGGCCATCAAGCACCAGGCGTCTCCGGGGCGCGTCGTCGACGGCAACCCGACGCTCGTCTCCCAGGACTTCAACGTCATGCTGAACGCGGGTCGCGCGGCGATCGACCCGACTCGGTACGCGGCCCTGCCCGAGGTCCTCGACGTCGCCGGTTACGCCAACTACATGATCATCAATTTCTGGGTCGGCAACACCGACTGGATGCACCAGAACTGGTACGCGACGCGACGCATGCAGCCCACCGGGCCGTGGCTCTTCCACAGCTGGGACGCCGAGCACGTGCTGAAGAACGCCGGCGACAACCTCCTCGGCGAGAGTCGCGGGCCGGCCGCGGTGTTCCAGGCCCTGAGGCGCAACCCGGAGTTCGCGACTCTGGTCGGCGACATCCTGCACCGGCACTTCTTCAACGGCGGGATCTTCCACGTCGATCCGGCGAGCCCGGCGTGGGATCCCGAGAACCCCGACCTCAACCGGCCCGCCGCGCTCTACATGCAGCGCGTCGAGGAGGTGCGGTCGGCGATTCACATGGAGTCGGCTCGCTGGGGTGACGTCAACCGATCGGGTCGGCCGTACATGCACTCGGACTGGGCGCGCGAGCTCAACCGGCTGATCGCGACGTACTTCCCGCGACGCTCGGACACGGTCCTGCGGCAGTTCGTCGGCGCCAGGCTCTACCCGGGTGTCGCCGCGCCGGTCTTCTCTCGCCACGGCGGCGAGATCGCGCCGGGCTTCATTCTCGAGATGAGCGTCCCCGCGGACGCCGGGACGATTCATTACACGCTCGACGGCACCGATCCTCGACGCGCTGGCGGCGACATCTCCGAGACCGCCGTCGAGTACGCCGGTCCGGTGGCGCTCGATGACCTGGCCATCGTCAGCGCGCGGACGCGCGACGGCGACACCTGGAGCGCGCTCAACGACGCGACGTTCACGATCTCGGGATCGACGCCGGGCTCGCTGCTGGTCAGCGAGATCATGTACAACCCGGAAGGGGGCGCCGATTCCGAGTTCATCGAGTTGCACAACCCGACCTCGTACGCGATCGACGTCAGCGGTGTCTCGTTCTCGAACGGCATCGAGTTCGTGTTCCCCCCGCGCTCGCGGATCGCGGCGGGCGGACACGCCGTGCTCGTCGCCAACCGGGAGGCGTTCAGGGCCCGCTACCCCGACGCCCCGATCGACGGCGTGTACAGCGGCCGGCTCGCCAACGGCGGCGAGAAACTGACGCTGCGCGACGCCTCGGGCGCGACGATCCTCTCGATCGATTTCAACGACGGGGACCTCTGGCCGGTCGCGCCGGACGGCTTCGGCTTCTCGCTGGTCCTCGCCGATCCGCAGCGCGATCCCGACGACCAGCGGGCGTGGCGGGCGAGCGCTCGCTCGGGTGGCTCGCCCGGTGCCGAGGACCCGCCGGCGACGTCCGGCGGCGTCGTCATCAACGAGGTGCTCGGCGCGGGCGTCGGCGGCGTCGGCGGATCGTTCGTCGAGCTACTCAACGTCAGCGAACAGCCGGTCGATATCGGCGGGTGGTTCCTCAGTCCGCGCCGCGACACCGTCGAGGCCCTCAAGTCCGCGCGCATCGAGAGCGGCAACGTCGTGCCCCCGGGAGGTTTCGTGATCATCGCCGGCGCCGATCTCGACGCGCCGATCGAGTCGGGCAAGGGCCTCTGGCTGACGGCGGCGGACGCCGGCGGCGAGATCACCGGCCACATCGACGGCGTCGAGTTCGATCCCTCGGTCCAGGGCGTGCCGTTCGGGCGACACGAGACGAGCACGCGGATCGACTTCACCGCGCTGAGCACGGCGACGCGCGGCGCCCCGAACGCCGACCCGATGACGCCGCCGGTGGCCATCAACGAGATCCACTACAACCCGCTGCCGGGAGAGAGCGAGTTCGTCGAGCTCCACAACCCCGGCGCCGCCCCGATCGACATCGGTGGCTGGGAGCTGCGGGGTGTCTTCACGCCGGGAAGCCTCACCGGCTTCGTCTTCGACGTCGGCACGTCGGTGCCCGCCGGGGGTTTCCTGCTGGTGGTGCCGCTCGACCCCGCGGCGTTCCGTCTCGCGTACGACGTCCCGGGCAGCGTGCCGGTCCTCGGTCCGTACGCCGGTGCGCTCGACAACAGCGGCGAGCGGCTGAGGCTGCTGCGGCCCTCGGCACGCGGCGTCCCCGCGGACGTGATGATCGACATGGTGCGCTTCAACGACCGCGCGCCGTGGCCGCTCGTCGCGGATGGCGACGGCCGCTCGCTCGAGCGCATCAGCGCGGCGGACTACGGCAACGAGGCGCTCAACTGGGGCGCGTCGCGTCTGGTCGGCGGCACGCCCGGCCGCGCCAACAGTGTCGGAACGACCGGAGAGTCCGGCCGGCAGCTCCCGGGAGACACGAATCAGGACCAGCGTCTCAACATGACCGACGCGATCGCGCTCCTCGGTCATCTCTTCTTGACGACACCGGAATTCCTTCCGTGCGGCGACGGCACCGTCGCGGACGAGGGGAACCGTCTCCTCCTCGACGCCAACGGAGACCTCGCGGTCAACCTCACGGACGGGATCCACATGCTCAACTACCTGTTCCTCGCGGGGGCGCCGCACGTCCTCGGAACGGACTGCGTGCCGATCGTCGGCTGCCCGGACCTCTGCCGGCCGTAAGAGCTGCGGACGCGCCTCAGCCGAGCGGCGGCCGGCGGCGGTGGAATCCCGTCGCCTTCTGGTAGGCCCGCGCCACCGACAGCAGGTCGGTCTCGCCGAAGAGCCGCCCCGTGAATGTGATCGACGTCGGCACCTCGACGCCGTCGCGTCCGTTCCTGAACCCGTTCGGCAAGACGACGGTCGGATGTCCGGTGAAGTTGGTCAGCGTCAGGTCTCGCCGGCGCACATCGACGTAGGCATCGACTCGCTCCATGGCGCGCTCCATCGCGTCCATCAGTCGCCGTCGCACGCGGTTCGCGCGGATGTAATCGACCGCGGTCGTGAACCGGGCGCGACGGAAGATGCCCGGCCACGCGTTCAACCCCTCGGTGATCCCCTCACGCGTCAGCGCATCGAACGACGCCGCCGCCTCGGCGTCGAGAATCAGGCGGAGCGCCTCGACCGGGTGCCCGTCAGGCAGCTCGAAGGGCACGAGCTGGACGCCGATCTCGCGCAGCACGGCGAGCTCGCGGCTTCCCTCCATGTCGCCGAAGAAGCCAACGCGCAGATCGCGGAGCGAGCGCGCCGGAGGCCAGTCGAAGGGACGATCGACGGCCGCCGGGTCGAGCCCGTCGGCGCCGTGGATGGCCGCGAAGACGAGCGCGCAGTCCTCGACGGTCCTGGCGATCGGCCCCACCTTGTCCATGCTCCACGCGAGCGCCATGCACCCGTGGCGACTGACGCGTCCGAACGTCGGCCGCAACCCGGTGACGCCGCACCGGGTGCACGGGGAGACGATGCTTCCGAGCGTCTCGGTGCCGATGGCGAAGCCGACGAGCCCCGCGGCCGTCGCACTGGCCGATCCGGCGGAGGAGCCGCTCGATCCCTGCTCGGTGTTCCACGGGTTGCGGGTCATGCCGCGAAACCAGCGGTCGCCCATCGCCAGCGCGCCGAGCGACAGCTTCGCGACCATCACCGCCCCGGCCTCGTCGAGTCGCCGGGCGACGGTCGCCGTGGCGTCGATCACCTGATCCCGGTACGGCGTCGCTCCCCACGTCGTCCGCGTGCCCGGGTACGCCATCAGGTCCTTGGCGCCCCAGGGCACGCCGTGCAGCGGACCGCGGCGCTTTCCAGCGGCGAGCTCGCGGTCGGCGCGCTCGGCCTGCTCGAGGGCGATGTCCTCGGTGTAGCTGACGACGCAGAGCAGCTCCGGATCGTGGCGTCGCAGCCGCTCGAGCGAGAGCTTCGCGAGCTCGACCGCCGACACCCGGCGCGTCCGCAGGAGCCGCGAGACCTCGGCCACGGAGAGGAAGGCGAGATCCTCGTCCGACGCGGGACGCCCCGGCGGCGGCGAATCGGTCGGCGGCGACTCGGGCGGCGGCGACTCGGGCTCGCCCGGCGGCGCGGGCGTGTCGCGGCGAGTGGCAGGCGGCGGCGCGTTCGACTCCGCGGTGCGGAAGAGGAGCGCCGGCGGCACGTCGTTCCCGAGCGGCACATCGCGCAGGGCCTCAACGTCGCGCAGCGCGCGCGACAGACCTCGTGCGACGCCCTGTCGTTCCTCGTCGTCGAGCTCGATCCCCGCGATCCACTCGGCATCGCGGATCATCTCCTCGGTCACCTGTCCCGCCGCGACGGCGCTGACGGCGAGCGCGCGCCGAAACGCCACCGTGCCGATGCCGAGACCGGCGATCACGCCGAGCGCCTCGCGTCGCCGGAGCCCCGACCCCTCACCACCACCACTCGATCGCTGCATGCCCATTCGCCTCCCCTCGGTACCCGTTCCCGTTCCCGTACCCGTTCCCGTTCCCGATTCGCCGCTCGGAAACGCCAGCGGACAGATGACCCACGACACAGTTCGCGTACTCCGCCCGCATCGTAGACGACCGCCCGCGCCGCGCACAACCACGCGCCGGCCGGGGACGGATCGGATGGATCACCATGTCGAGTTCGGCTATAATCTCTCTTTCGTGTCCTGTCCCGGAACAGCGAGCGCGAAGGTGGTGCGCTCCATAGAGGCCGCATGTCCCCCGACCGGATTCGCAAGCTCCTGGAGGAGGTCCAGCGCGGCGCGAAGTCCGTTGACGACGCGCTCAGGTCGCTCCGCCTCGCTCCGTTCGAGGAACTCCCCTTCGCGCGGGTCGACTCGCACCGCGGCGTGCGCTGCGGCTTCCCCGAGGTGATCTACTGCCAGGGCAAGACGCCCGCTCAGGTCGGTCGGATCGCCGGCTCGATCCTCGAGCACTCCGAGACTCTCCTCGCGACACGAGCGGACCGTGAGCACTTCGACGCCGTGCGGGAGCTCGCCGCGGATGCCCAGTTCCACGAGGATGCGCGCTGCATCACGGTGGAGCGTCCTCCCTGCGAGCGCGCCGGACGGGTCGTCGTCGTCAGCGCCGGGACGGCCGACATGCCGGTCGCCGAGGAAGCGCGCGTCACGGCCGACGTCATGGGCGCTCGCGTCGAGACGATCTACGACGCCGGCGTCGCGGGCATCCACCGGCTTCTGCACGACACCGATCGCATCATGGACGCCAACTCGATCGTCGTCGTGGCCGGCATGGAGGGCGCGCTCGCGAGCGTCGTCGGCGGTCTCGCGGACGTGCCGGTGGTCGCCGTGCCGACGAGCTTCGGCTACGGCGCGAGCTTCGGAGGGCTCGCCCCGCTGCTGACCATGCTCAACAGCTGCGCTGCCGGCGTCTCCGTCGTCAACATCGACAACGGCTTCGGCGCCGGCTACATCGCGGCGCTGATCAATCGCCGGCTGGAGCGCTCGTGACCGGTTCCACGGGGGACGGCCCTGCGTCCAGCGGTTCTGCGCTCGATGGCGTGACGCTGCCGGGCGTGACGCTGCCGGGCGCGACGCGCGTCACCGAGGTGCCGGAGCTCGAGCCAAGGCCTCTCGACTCGCACAAGGGAACGTTCGGCCACGTCCTCATCGCGGCCGGATCGCGATTCATGCCGGGGGCGGCGGTGCTGTCCGCGAGCGCGGCCTATCGGATGGGCGCCGGCCTGGTCACCGTGCTGACGGACACGGACGTTATTCCGCTGGTCGCGCCGAGCGTGGTCGAGGCGGTGTTCACCGACTGGACGGCGATCGGCGAGAAGCTGGCCATCGGCGAGCCGCTCGAGTTCGACGCGATGCTCGTCGGTCCCGGACTCGGGACAGTCGGACGTGGCCGCCTGGTGTTCGATCTCATGCGCGCCGCGCCCTGCCCGGTGGTCATCGACGCCGACGCGCTCAACCTCGTGGCGCAGTCACCCGGCGAGACGCTGCCGTCCGATCCGATCTGGACGCCCCATCCGGGCGAGCTCCGCCGTCTCTCGGGTCGCACGCCGAAAGGCGACGAGGAGAGGCTGGCGGCCGCGCGCGCCTTCGTCGAGGAGCGCGGCGGGGTGATTGTCCTCAAGGGGCATCACACGATCGTCATGGACAGGAAGCGCTGGGCGATCAACGAGACCGGCAACCCCGGCATGGCGACGGCCGGATCGGGTGACGTGCTCGCGGGCGCCATCGTCGCGCTCCTCGGGCAGGGACTCGATCGATTCGACGCGGCGCTCGTCGCGACGCAGGTCCACGGTCTGGCGGGCGACTTCGCGGCGGGATACTGTGGCGAGCCGGGTCTCGTCGCGAGCGACATCGTCGACGCCCTGCCCCATGGCCTCATGGAGCTCTACGAGCTGGAAGACGAAGACGGAGAGAAGGAAGGGGAGTGAAACCGATGTCCGTGCACCGCGAGGCGCTGCCGGAGTACTCGAAGCGAGCCGTTCCGCGCGCCGGCCGCTCGCGCGTTGTCTTCAACAGGAACGTCGGGCCGGGATGGTATCTCCTGCGGCTCGAGGAGCCGTCGATCGCCCGCGAGTCGGAGCCTGGCCGTTTCGTGCAGATCCTCTGCGCCGAGCCCGGCGCCCTCGACCCGCTGCTGCGCCGGCCGTTCAGCGTCTACGACGCGGACCCCGACGCGGGCACGTACGACATCCTCTACATCGTCACCGGTCGCGGCACGCGGTGGATGGCGTCGCTCCCCGGAGACGGTCGTGACGCCGCAGGGCGCGACGTGACGGTCGATGTGATCGGTCCGTTCGGCAACCGGTTCACGACACCGGAGCCCCGGACGACCGCCGTGCTCGTGGCGGGGGGCGTCGGAGTCGCGCCTCTCTACTTCTTCGCGCGCGAGCTCTGCGAACGGCCGGATCGCCCCGAGATCATCCTCTGCATGGGCGCGAGGTCGTCGCCGCAGCTCCAGGGGATCGACGAGTTCCGGGCGTTGCCGATCCGCTGCGAGGTGGCGACCGACGACGGCTCGGAGGGCTTTCACGGCGTCGTGACGGCGCTCCTCGACCGGTTGCTCGACACCGATCTCGCCGGAGTCGGAGACCGGTTGCGCGTCTTCGGGTGCGGGCCGACGGGAATGAACGAGAGCCTGCGCGCGCTCGCCGTCGATCGAGGGCTCCCGTGCGAGATCTGCCTCGAGTCCTACATGGCGTGCGGCTTCGGGATCTGCTTCGCCTGCGTCGCGCCGATCGCGAAGAAGGTGGGCGGCGAGCTGTACAACCGCCGGACGTGCCTCGAGGGACCCGTGTTCGACGCCAGGCTGATCGGCGCGGGGCTCGGGGCGACACACTGAGGCGACCAGGTATCTGGTCGAGGTCGACGACACGGCGGTCGACCGGAACGCCCCCGCCAAGCCGTGTTTCCCCTCGAGCAAGAATACTCCGCGCTCCACGGGCCGGCAAACCGGCGAGCGATAATCCCCGCGGCGCCGCGTGACACGAGCGCGGCGCCGTTCGCGCCGTGTCACTCGAGCTCGACGTCGACGACGATCGGCGCGTGGTCGCTCGCCAGCAGCGCGTCGGGCGTGTCGATCACCCACGCTCCCGAGATCGGCAGCGCGCCGTCGGAGACGAGCACGTAGTCGAGCCGCCCCGGGACGAACGGCAGCCGCGGGTCGGCCCAGGTGGTGCCGTCGCGCCCGTCGAGCCGCAAGGGGTGGAGCACCTGGAGATCCGAGCCGTCGACGTCGGCGCCGGCGAGCAGGAGCTCGAGCGGGCGCGGCCCGCCGACCAGATTGACATCGCCCGCGACGACGACCCCGTCGAACCGCGAGCGTTCGAGCGCCCGGCGCACCGCGTCGTTGATCAGCGTCGCCTCGACGAGTCGGGTCTCGTCCTCGGGACTGCCGATCCTCCCGCAACACCGCAGGTGAATCGAGACGACGAGCAGACGCTGCGGCCCGGCCGTCACCGCGGCGCCCAGAACGCGGAGCTCGCGATCGGGACGATCCGGATACGGGATCAGGGACAGCTCCTCGACCGGACGCAACGGCAGGCGCGAGGCGATGGCGCACCGGAGCGGACCACCGCCGGAGCCGAAGAGCGCCGTCCACCGCGAGTCACGACGCGGCACTCTCTCGTTGAGGAACGACTCGATGGCCGCGGCGGAATCGCCATCGGTCATCTCCTGGAGCAGGATCACCTCCGGATCGATGCCGTTCAGCGCGCGCGCGAAGACATGCGGCTTCCGGAGCAACGACCCGAACTCGACGTTCCACGTCACCAGGCGCAGCGCGCCGGTCGTGCGTGGCGGCGGCGTCACCGGGCGTGGCGCGGCGAGGGGCTCCACCGGGCCGAGCGACCGGGAGAACACCTCGGTCTCGTCCACGACGCGGCCGTCAGCGGTCAACGCCGCGAGCCGCGCGCGCAGCTCGCTGCCGGCGAAGAGGGCTCGCGTTCCCGGCAGCGACGAGCCGCGTCGCATGCGGAGCTCGATGGTCCGCGACGCATGGGTCGGCGCGATGACGAGACCGACGGCGGCGTGGCCCCGGACCCCGCCGAGCTCTGGCTCCCCATCCAGCTCGCCCGGCATCACGGCGACGCCCCCCGGTGATCGACCGGGCTCCCGGGCGGGCGCGGTGAACCGCACCGAGATGTCGACGCCGTCGAGACCGCGACGACGCGCCCCGGTCGCCGGATCGCCGTCGGCGTCCAGCGCCAGCTCGAGGAAGCCATCGAGGACCTGGACGTTGACCTCGCGGCCGAGATCGATCAGGAAATAGACCGAGGACCCATCCGCCGTGACCCGGACGGCGCCGATGTCGACCTCCGCGCCCGGCGCATCGCCGGCGTCGTCGACAACCGCCTCGATATCCGACCAGTCGCCGGTCGCCCCGTCGAGCACGATGGCGACCCCGGAGCCGCCCTCCGGCCCGGGCTGCTCGTCACGCGGCGTGCATCCGGACAATCCGGACAATCCGGACACCACGCAGGCGCAGATCGGGGCGACGAAGACCGCGACGAGTGTTCGATCGGGCATGGTGGCCGGATTCTGGCTGGTGATGGGATCGATTGCAATGGGGAGCACGCCGCGGTCGCTCGGAGGTCTTGCTGTCAGACGATTGATAAGGAAGGCAGGATCTTCCTGCTTTCCTTGCCGTGCTTTCCTGCCGTCAGAGTCTCGCTGGCGGAGTCGAGCAGGCGTTCCGGGTACGGAACCGGGAATCAGTCGTCCGACGGCAGATACTCACCGATCAAGACGCCCACCGCTTCATCGCAGGCGAGCTCTGCGGATTCGCTGCCGAGGTTGGTTGCGGCGAAGATCGCGGCGTTGCGCTTCGGGGCGATCCACACCACGGCGTACCAGCGGCGGTTCGATCCGCTGTGCACCAGGACGCGTCCTCCGGCCCACTTGCGCTCGGCGACCTGCCAGCCGAGGGCGTAGCCGCCCTCCGGGGCGTGCAGGAGCCGGAAGGTCGCCGGGTCGAGCAGGAGCCCGCCCGCGCCGCGCGCGCCACGGAGGTGGAGCGAGATGAACTTCGCCCAGTCGACGAGCGAGCAGTGGAAGGTGCCGGCGGGGCCGATCACCGACGGGTTGTCCGCGCCGGGGCCGGGGCGGACCGGGCGCGGCCGGCCGCCGAGAAAGGTGATCAGGGGCGGCAGGTGCCCGCGTGGCTGATCGATGGTGTCGGGCGAGCCGGGCGCTCCGAAGCCGTACCGCTCCATGCCGAGCGGCTCGCACAGCCGCTCGCGCATCAGGTCCTCCCAGCTGGCGCCCGCGGCCTGCTCGAGCATGGCGCCCGTGACGGTGTAGCCGAGGTTCGAGTAGGCGAAGAACTCGCCCGGATCGCCGACCGGCTTCTGGCGCAGCACGATCGGCACCGCGGCGACGCGACGCGCGCGCTCCGAGCCGCTCAGGGCGACGACGGCGGTCCAGGTCAGCAACGGCGGGTCGCGATCCTCGGGAAGGCCGCTGCGGTTGGCGAGGAGCTGTCTGAGCGTGACGCCGAGATACGAGGGCTCGACACCGCTGCCGCGGAGGTCCGGGAAGACGTCGCCGATCGTCGTGCTCCAGGTGATCGTCCCCTCCTCGACGAGCACCGCCGCGACCGTCGCCGTCATCGCCTTCGTGCACGAGCCGAGATGGAAGCGGTCGGTGATCTCGACGCGCACGTCGGACCCGGCCTGTCGGACTCCGGTGACGCCGATGGCGACGAGCTCGCCGCCGCGAACGAAACCGCCACCGAGGCCCGGCACTCCATGCCGCTCGCGGATCGGCTCGAGCAGGTGATCGACACGCTCGGCCCCCGCGGGCGTGCCGTCGGTCACGACCGTCACCGGCGACGTGCCGCTCGACGACACCGGCTCCCCGGACGACGGAGCCAGCCCGCCACGCCCGGCCTGACAGCCGACGAGTGCGTGCAGCAGGACGACCGCGATGAGACCCGTCCACGGTCCCATGCCCGAAGTCACTCCCACTCTCGTCCTCTGTCTCGGAGTCGGAGTCGGAATCGGATCTCGGACATCGGCATCGGAATCGGCATCGGACATCGGCATCGGATCTCTGTCTCTGGTCTCGGCATCGGCATCCGACTCGAACCCGAAAACGCCGCCGAACCCGAAGGCGATCGAGGACGAGGACGAGCACGAGCACGAAGGACTGATCTCCAGATCCCGAATCATATCAACCCCCCCGCGAGAACGCCCCCTTGATCGCCTCGACCACATCGCGGACGTCCCCCTCGCCCATGTCCGGAAACAGCGGCAGCGAGACGATGCTCGCGGCGATGCGTGTCGTGTGCTCGAGGGGCGGTCCGTTGATCGGGTGGCGGCGCCGGTAGTAGTCGAGCTCGTGGACCGCCAGGTAGTGGAGTCCGGTGCCGATGTTCCTGCGGCGGAGATCGGCGCGGAAATCGTCGCGCGAGATGCCGGCGCGCGCCTCGTCGACGAGCACGGGATAGATGTGATGCGCGTGTCGCGCGGGGTACGCCGGGCGGGCCGGGGGGTCGAGCTCATCGACGTCGGCGAGGAGCTCGTCGTAGAGCCCGGAGAGAAGCCGCCGGCGCGCGGTGATCTCCTCGAGCCGCTCGAGCTGCACCAGCCCGATCGCCGCCTGCATGTCCGTCATCGCGTACTTCCAGCCCGGATCGGCGAGGTCGTAGTCGCGCCGGGATTGGGGTCCCGCGCCGGAATCGCCGTCGCGACGGGACCACGCGTCCCGGTCGATGCCGTGGAATCGAAGCGAACGAACGCGCGCGGCGAGCTCCCCGTCGGGTGTCGTCACCATGCCGCCCTCTCCGGTCGTGAGGTTCTTCGTCGCATGAAAGCTGAAGACGGCGGCGCCAGGGCCGCTGCCGATCAGCCTGTCCCGGTGGAGGGCGCCGATGGCGTGCGCCGCGTCCTCGATGAGCAGCAGGCCGCGCGATGAGCAGAGCTCGCGGAGCGCGTCGAGATCGCACGGCTGTCCCGCGAAGTGGACGGGCATCACGGCGCGCGTCCGCGGCGTGACCCGTCGCTCGACGTCGCGCGTGTCGATGAGCAGGGTCGCCGGGTCGATGTCCGCGAACACCGGGACCGCGCCGGCGTGGCAGATCATGTTGACCGGCGACGGCCACGTCAGCGACGGCGTGATCACCTCGTCACCATCCCCCACGCCCAGCGCCGACAGGAGCAGGTGGAAGCCCGCCGTGGCCGACGTCGTCGCCACCGCGTGGCCCGCGCCGACGACATCGGCGAGCCGGCGCTCGAACTCGATGACGCGCGGGCCGGACGTGATCCAGCCGGAGCGCATCACGTCGCACACCGCCGCGATCTCCCGCTCGGTCATGCTCGGCCGCGACAGCGGCAGGAACTCGTCGCGCATCGCCGACCCTTCCGCGATCCGGAGACGTGGGATACACTCGACCGGCATGACCGGTCCACTCCACGGCGCGCCGACCTCGAAGACCGCCGCCGACACGCCCCGTGCGGCGTCTCCCGCGATGGTCTCGGTGGTCGTTCCGCTCTTCAACGAGGAGCAGAACGTCGGTCCGCTCCTGCGACGATTGTACGACGTCCTGGAGCGCACGGGCGACCCATTCGAGGTCATCTGCATCGATGACGGCTCGACCGATCGGACGCGCGCGCTCCTCGTCGAGGAGACGGGGCGACGTGACGGACTCCAATTGATTGTCAAGGACGCCAACGCCGGACAGCACGAGGCCATCGTCGACGGCTTCCGCCGGGCTCGAGGCGACTGGATCGTGACGCTCGACGGCGATCTGCAGAACCCGCCGGAGGAGATCCCGCGGGTCGTCGCCGAGCTGCGACGCGGGCACGACCACGTCGGCACGTACCGCGAGAGCCGTCGCGATGGCCTCGCGCGCCGCGTGCTCTCACGACTCGTCAATCGCGCCGCCCGGGTCGTGGCGCGCGTCGCCGTCCGGGACCTCGGCTGCATGCTGCGGGGCTACTCCCGGGCGGTTGCGCTGTCGATCGCCGAGACGCCCGGTGCCCTCTTCGTCCCCGCCCTGGCGATTCGCCACGCGCGAAACCCGGTCGAGATCCCCGTGCGGCACGCGGTGCGCTTCGCCGGTCGCTCGAAGTACGGAGCGCTCCGGTTGCTGGCGCTCGCCTGGAGGCTGCGCCGCACGCTCGGCCGCACGCCCGGCCGTGACGCCGACGCCGACCGCGCTGCTGGAGCGCGTACCGGCGATGTGTTAGACTCGCAGTGATGCGAATCAAGGGAAGGAACCTCGTGGTCGTCGGCGACCGCGTCCTGCTGACACCCGAGCGCGGCGAGGACAGGACGCGTGTCGGCCTCTACCTCCCGCAGACCGCGATCGAGAAGATGGCCGTGCAGGCCGGTCGCATCGTCGAGGTCGGCCCGGGCACGCCGATCCCCGCGCCGAACGAGTTCGGCGACGAGCCGTGGAAGCAGCACGAGGGCAAGTCGCACTACATTCCCATGGAAGCCCGCGTCGGCGATCTGGCGCTCTTCCTGAAGAACTCTGCGGTCGAGATCGAGTTCGAGGGAGAGCAGTACCTCATCGTGCCCCAGGCGGGGATTCTTTTGCTCGTCCGGGGGGATGAGGAGGATGGGATACCGGAGGGCTTCTGACCCCGTCGCCGGCTCTCGGTCTTGGTCTCGGTGTCGTCCTCGTCCTCGTCCTCGAAAACCGTGGCCGCGGAGTCCGATTTCGGATATTCGACTGCGACCCCATCGTTGCAAAGACGTACCCGTTCCCGTCCTCGTTCCCGTCATCGAGGGCTCTGGTGTCGGAGTTCGATGACCGACTCTGATACCGATGACGGTCACGGTCACGGACCACGGTCACGGA
>JBFFXF010000018.1:0-45615 GCA_041569895.1 Planctomycetota bacterium
CGAAGTCGTCCGGCACGGCGAAAAAGAAAAAGAAAAAGAGCTGATCATGAGCTGTCCCGTGCGTACATGGACACCGGCGTTTTCCGATCCCGGGGCTCTCGGGAACGGGAACGGGAACGGGAACGGACAGAGCCGAGTGAGCGATCGAGGATAGCGAATGGGCCAGAAGACGCACCCCACGGGGTTCAGAATCGGGATCACCGAGAACTGGCGCTCGCGCTGGTACAGCAAGAAGAGAGACTTCGGACGCCTGCTGGTCGAGGACCAGCGGATCCGGGAGTTCATCAAGCGCGAGTACGAGTACGCCGGCATCCCGAAGATCGAGATCGAGCGCGACATCGAGCGAGTGCGTGTCTACCTGCACACCGCTCGCCCCGGCGTCATCATCGGACGCAAGGGGGCCCGCGTCGACAAGCTCAAGGACGACCTGCAGAAGATCTGCGGCCAGGAGGTGAAGCTCGAGATCCGCGAGATCACCAATCCCGAGATCAACGCCCAGCTCGTCGCCGAGAGCGTCTCGCAGCAGCTCGTCAGGCGGGCGGCGTTCCGCCGCGTCATCAAGAACCACATCCGCTCCGGGATGGAGAAGGGCGCCCTCGGCATCCGGCTCCACGTGGCCGGACGGCTCGGCGGATCGGAGATGGCCCGCCGCGAGAGTTCCGGCGAGGGCAAGATCCCGCTGCAGACGCTGCAGGCCAACGTCGAGTACGGCTTCGCCGAGGCCCGGACGACGTACGGCTCGATCGGCGTCAAGTGCTGGGTCTACCACGGACCGTACAAGGACGAGGAGGGTTTGCGCCATGGCGCTCATGCCAAAAAGGGTTAAGCACCGGAAGCACCAGCGCGGCAAGGTGCGCGGCAACGCGACCCGCGGCAACTTCGTCGTCCACGGCGAGTACGGCCTGCAGTCCCTGAACCGGGCCTGGATCACGGCCCAGCAGATCGAGGCGGGACGAATCGCCGCAAGCCACTTCCTCCGTGGCGAGGGGAAGGTGTATATTCGGATCTTTCCCGACAAGTCGGTCACCGCGACTCCGGCGGAGACCCGCATGGGAAAGGGCAAGGGCGAGCCGGACTACTGGTGCGCGGTCGTGCGGCCGGGCACGATTCTCTACGAGGTCGGCGGCGGCATCCCCGAGGACGTCGCCAGACAGGCGCTGTCGCGCATCGCGCACAAGATGCCCGTCAACTGCCGCATGGTGACGCGTCAGGCCAAGGTGTGAGATCGGAGCCATGAAGATCGCGGATATCAGAAACCTGCCGGACGACGAGCTCGTCGCCGAGATCGGCAAGGCCCGGCAGAAGATCTTCAAGCTCGGCTTCCAGGCGAAGGGCGCGCCGGTCGAGAGCCCGGGCGCTCTCAAGAGCACTCGCAAGGACGTCGCCAGGATGCTGACGGTCCTGCGCGAGCGAGAGATCGCCAAGAAGAAGAAAGCAGAGTCGGCGCCGACCACGGGCACGCAGAGAGCAGACTCGTGAAACCGACGCGTAAGACAGACGCGTAAAACCGACGGCGGATACCAACGAACATGGCGGAAAAGAAAACCGAAGCACCGCGCGAGAACCGGCGCAAGGTCGTCGAGGGTGTCGTCGTCAGCGATGGCATGGACAAGACGATCACCGTCGTCGTCGAGCGCATCGAGATGCACCCGCGGTACAAGAAGTACGTCCGTCGGAAGACCAAGATGAAGGCGCACGACGAGAACGGCCAGGCGCGCGCGGGCGACCTCGTGCGGATCTCGGAGACGCGCCCGCTCTCGAAGACGAAGCGGTGGAGGCTCGTGGAGGTGCTCCGAAGGCCCGAGTGACGGGACCGGCGGGGGAATTGATCGATGATCCAGATGCAGACATACCTGGACGTGGCCGACAACACCGGCGCCAAGCAGGTCCAGTGTATCAAGGTGCTCGGCGGCTCGAAGCGGAAGTACGCGCACATCGGCGACGTCATCGTGTGCGCCGTGAAGAAGGCGCTTCCGACGAGCGACATCAAGCAGGGTGACGTCGTCAAGGGCGTCATCGTGCGCACGAAGAAGGCGGTTCGGCGGGACGACGGGTCCTACGTTCGCTTCGATCGCAACGCGGTCGTCGTCCTCGACAACGAGAACAACCCGCGAGGGACGCGAATCTTCGGCGCCGTCGCTCGCGAGCTTCGCCAGAAGCAGTTCATGAAGATTATCTCGCTGGCCCCCGAGGTGGTGTGACGATGTATCTCCGGCGCGACGACACGGTCAAGGTGATCTCCGGCGCCTTCAAGGGCAAGACGGGAAAGATCCTGAAGATCCTCGAGGACGAGAACAAGGTGCTCGTCCAGGGCGTCAACGTGCGATTCAAGCACGTGCGCCGGAGCCAGAAGTACCCACAGGGCGGCCGCATCGAGAAGGAGCAGCCGATTCCCGCCTCGAAGGTGGCCCTGATCGACCCGAAGACGAACAAGCCGACGCGCGTCGGCTTTCGGCTCGAGAACGGCAAGAAGGTCCGTTACGCCAAGAGGTCGGGCGAGCCGGTGTGAAACGATTATCGAGCACGAAGTGAGTGTGAGCGCAGTCGAGACATGGCGCGACTCCTCGAAAAGTATCAGAAAGAGATCGTCCCACGCCTGACGGAGCAGTTCTCCTACGACAACCACCACGAGGTGCCGTCGATCGAGAAGATCACGGTCTCGATGGGCGTCGGCAAGGCGGTCGAGAACGGCAAGCGGCTCGAGGCGGCGGTCAACGAGCTGTCGCTGGTGACGGGCCAGAAGCCGGTCGTCACCCGCGCGCGGAAGTCGATCTCCGGTTTCCGGCTGCGCGAGGGCGCGCCGATCGGCTGCAAGGTGACGCTGCGCGGCCGGCGGATGTACGAGTTCTTCGATCGCCTGATCAGCGTGGTGATCCCCCGAATTCGTGACTTCCGCGGCTTCGACCAGAAGGCGTTCGACGGACGCGGAAACTACTCGCTGGGGCTGGCCGAGCAGGTCGTGTTCCCCGAGATCAACATCGATGACGTCGAGTTCGTGCAGGGGATGAACGTCGCGCTGACGATCAGGAACTCCTCCGACGAGGAGTCTCTCGCGCTTCTGCAGCACTTCGGCTTCCCCTTCAGGAGGTAAGAGCGTGGCCAAGACATCGTGGAGAGTCAAACAGCTGCAGCCCGCAAAGTTCTCCACGCGGCGCTACAACCGGTGCCAGCTGTGTGGCCGGAGGCGCGGGTACTACCGCAAGTTCCAGGTGTGCCGTGTCTGTCTGCGCGTGCTCGCGCTGCGCGGGGAGATCCCCGGGCTTCGCAAGGCGAGCTGGTGAGCGACGCCCGGCGCGAACGCCGGGCAAGAGCAACGGAGTAATTGAAACGTGAGCATGACCGACCCGATCGCGGACCTTCTGACGCGGATCCGGAACGGTCTCCGGATCGAGTCCCGGAGCATCACCGTGCCGCATTCGAAGATCAAGAAGGCGATCGCCGAGGTTCTCAAGACCGAGGGGTACATTCGCGACTGGAACTCGGAGCTCGTCGAGGGCCGGGGACAGATCAGGATCGATCTGAAGTACGGTCCCGACGGCGAGCAGGTGATCCGTCACATCCAGCGCGTGTCGAAGCCCGGTCGGCGCGTCTACCGCGGCGTCGAGGATCTTCCCGAGCCGCTCAACGGTCTCGGCATCGCGATCTTGTCGACGTCACGGGGCGTGATGACGAGCGCCAGCGCCAAGAAGGAGAACGTCGGCGGCGAGGTCCTCTGCGAGGTCTGGTGACGGAGTCCGAGACGTGTCCAGAATAGGCAAGCAACCGATCAGTGTCCCGTCCGGCGTCAAGGTGTCGGTGTCCGGGGGTGAGGTCAAGGTCGAGGGACCGAAGGGCAAGGTCGCGGGCTCGTTCCGCGGCGAGGCCAGAATCACCCACGACGCGTCGGCCGGCCGCATCGTCATCGAGTGCAAGGGCGAGACCAAGTTCGCGCGCGCGTATCACGGAACGACGCGGGCGCTGATCGCCAACATGGTGAAGGGCGTCTCCGAGGGCTTCAAGAAGAGCCTGGAGATCGTCGGCGTCGGCTACAACGCCAAGCTGCAGGGGAAGAAGCTCGTCCTGCAGATCGGCTTCTGCCACCCGGTCGAGCTCCCGGTTCCCGAGGGTATCCAGGTGGAGATCCCCCAGCCGACGAGGATCAACCTCTCCGGCGCCGACAAGCAGCAGGTCGGCGAGTTCGCGGCGCAGATTCGCCGCGTCCGTCCCCCCGAGCCCTACAAGGGGAAGGGGATCCGGTACGAGGGCGAGCATATCATCAGGAAGGCCGGCAAGGCGTTCGGAGCCGGCGCGTAGAGGCGTCCGCCGGATAGACGTCATGGACCAGAACAAGAAAAAGCAGAAGAGGCGGTTGCGGCGAAAGCTGCACATTCGCGGCCGCGTGACCGGGTCGGCAGAGAAGCCCCGGCTGACGGTCTTTCGCAGCAACAAGCACATCTACGGACAGCTCGTCGACGACCAGCGGGGCGTGACGATCGCCTCGGCCTCGTCGGTCGCGAAGGATGTGCGCAGCAAGATCGAGGGCTCCAGCGGCGGCCGCAAGGCCGCCGAGATCGTCGGCGGCGTGCTCGCCGAGCGCGCCAAGGCCGCCGGCATCTCCCAGGTCGTCTTCGACCGCAACGGGTACAAGTTTCACGGCCGGATCAAGGTGCTCGCCGAGGCGGCGCGGAAGGCCGGACTGAAGCTCTGATGACCTCTCGGGTGTGATATCGTTGGACTCTGATTCGCTCGCATGAGCGCCGACAGGAGCGTTGACCTTGGCAGACGACAAGGATAAAGAGAAAGAGAAGGCGAAAGGCGCCGAGCCGGAAGCGAAGGCTGCCGAATCGAGCTCCCCGGACACCGCGAAGGACGGTGATGGCGCGGCGGACCAGCGCGCTCCCGCTCCGTCGGCGGGTCCGGTGCGCGGCGGACCGCGGGGCGGTCGTGGCGGCGGCCCGCCGGGGCGCGGCCCGGGGCGTGGTCCCGGACGTGGTCCCGGTCGTGGGCCCGGACGCGGACGCGGTCCGCGTGGGCGCGGCCGACCGGGCGATGAGGAGGAGAGCCGTTACGAGGAGCGTGTCATCAAGATCAACCGCTGCGCCACCGTCGTCAAGGGTGGCCGGCGCTTCAGCTTCAGCGCGCTCGTCGTGGTCGGGGACCGCAAGGGACAGATCGGCATCGGGTTCGGCAAGGCGAACGAGGTGCCGCCGTCGGTCGAGAAGGCGGTCAAGGACGGCGAGAAGAACCTCTTCAAGGTCTCGCTCGACGGGGGCACGATTCCCCACGAGGTGATCGGTCGCTACCGGTCGTCCAGGGTCGTCATGCTGCCGGCCGCGGAGGGAACCGGCGTCATCGCCGGATCGACGGTGCGCGCCGTCGTCGAGTGCGCCGGGATCAAGAACATCCTCACGAAATCGATGGGCAGCAACAACCCCGTCAACCTCGCCAAGGCCGCCGCCGAGGGCCTGCGGCTGTTGCGCACGCGCGAGGAGATCTCCAGGCTGCGAGGGGTGACCTCATGAAGATTCACGACGTCCTCGGCGTCGCGCCGGCGAGGAAGTCGCGCAAGCGTCGCGGCCGCGGCGACGGCAGCGGGCTCGGGGGCACCTCGGGCCGCGGCCACAAGGGCGCCAAGGCGCGCGCGGGCTGGAAGTCCCGGTACGGTTACGAGGGCGGGCAGATGCCGATCGCCCGGCGACTGCCGAAGCGCGGTTTCAAGAACAGCCTCTTCACGACCCGCTACGACGTGATCAACCTCGGTCGGCTCGAGCGCGGCTTCGAGAACGGGGACACCGTCAATCTCGAGACGGTCGCGTCACGGCTCGGATTCAGTCCGCAGTTCGGGCGCCTGAAGATTCTCGGAACCGGCGAGCTGACGAAGAAGCTGACGGTGGCGGCCCACAAGTTCTCCAGGAGCGCGCGCGAGAAGATCGAGGCCGCCGGCGGCACCTGCACGGTGCTGGAGACCCGCGTGACCTCCGAAAAAAAGGCGAAGACCAGGAGCGACAAGCCCGGCGGCAAGCGCGCCGGCGCACCCAGGGAGAAGAGCGCCGGGCCGGCGTCACCCGGAGGTGAGGCCGCCGGGAAAGCGGATCGTTGACGGCGCCCGGCGGCGCGCGTGTCAAGAACCGCGGTCGCGCGACCGTCTCGGAGAGCAGCGTCAAGGAACGCCGGGGGGCGCCCGAAGACAGGGTCGGGCGCAGCGGAGAGTAGCGGAACACGACGTGAAGGCCTAGCCGATGTCCAGCGTCTTCAGAATCATCCGAGATATCTGGAAGATCCCCGAGCTCAAGCGACGGATCTTCTGGACGTTCCTCCTTCTGCTCGTCTTCCGGATCGGGTTCCACATCTACCTCCCCGGGATCGACGTCGAGCGGTTCACCGCCGCCGCCGCCAGCAAGGAGAACCGGGGCGTCCTCGACTGGATCACCTACGCCAGCTCGCTCACCGGCGGTCAATTCGACTCTCCCGTCGTCTTCTCCCTGGGGATCATGCCGTACATCACGGCATCGATCATCTTCTCGCTCCTGGTCAAGGTGTTTCCCCGTCTCGACGCGCTCTCCAAGGAAGGGGAGCAGGGCCGCAAGACGATCAACCGCTACACCCGCTACGCCACGGTGCTGATCTGCATCGTCCAGTCGCTCCTGCTGGTCAACCAGTGGAGCTCACCGACCGGCGGTCAGTTCGTCCTCACGGATCCCCAGAGCACGCTGCTGATCCCGTTCCTCCAGATACTCTGTCTGACCACCGGAAGCATCTTCCTGATGTGGCTCGGAGAGAAGATCACCGAGGTCGGCATCGGCAACGGCACGTCGCTGCTGATCATGGTTGGCATCATCGCGGCGCTGCCCGGCGCGTTCACGACGCAGATCCAGGACGTCCTCAAGGCGCCGCCGGACACCAAGCCGTTCCTGGTCGTCAAGGGGCTGACGCTGGTCGCCCTCTACTTCGCGGTCGTCGCGGGCGTCGTGTTCATCACCAAGGGTCAGAGACGGATCCCGGTTCAGCAGCAGCGCTCGGTCCGCGGGCGGCGAGTCTACGGGGGCCAGCGATCCTACATGCCCTTCCGCGTCAACCCGGCCGGCGTGCTTCCGATCATCTTCGCGCAGTCGCTGATCGTCCTGCCGGTCGGCCTGCTCGGCTACATCGCCGGCAACCCGTCGCTTCCGGAGTGGCTGCGGGGCTTCATGAACTCGATGTACGCCGCGTTCCAGGGGTCGACGTCGTTTATGTACGTCACGACGTACGTGGGAATGATCATCTTCTTCACGTACTTCTGGACCAGCCTGATGTTCAACCCGGTCGAGATCGCCAACAACATGAAGGAGTACGGGAGTTTCATCCCGGGAATCCGACCGGGCAAGCGGACCGCCGAGTACCTCGAGAAGGTGATGAAGCGAATCACTCTCGCGGGGGCGGCGTTCCTCGCGGTGATCGCTCTCGTGCCTCAGTTGATCAGCGAGGGTCTCAAGGTCGAGTACATCGTGTCGAGCTTCCTCGGCGGCACCGGAATCCTGATCATCGTGGGTGTCGCGCTCGACCTCGTGGACAAGATCGAGGCGCAGCTCCTCGTTCGCCAGTACGAGGGATTCATGCGTGGCGGCGATGGACCCGGGCGCGGTGGCGGACCGGTCAAGAAGCCGGCGCCGACCGTGTGATTTCCCGCCCAAGCCGTGATCGAGCTCAAATCGAAGCGTGAGATCGAGAAGATGCGCGCCGCCGGCCGGGTGGTGGCGGAGGCGCATGCCGGCGTCTCGAGGATGATCGAGCCCGGGGTCACGACGCAGGAGCTCGACGACTTCATCCGGGACTTCGTGCGCGGCCAGGGCGGCGTGCTGCTCTTCTTCAACTACGAGGGGTTCCCGGCCAACTCGTGCATCTCGATCAACGAGGAGGTCGTGCACGGCATCCCGAGCCCGAGGCGACGACTGCGGGAGGGCGACATCGTCAGCATCGACATCGGCGTCGGTCTCGAGGGCTTCTGCGGCGATGCGGCGCGCACGTATCCCGTCGGCGAGATCTCGAGCGACGCCAAAAAGCTGCTGCGGATCTGCGAGCAGGCGCTCCAGCACGGCATCGAGGCGGTGGTCGCCAGCAACCGGGTCTCGGACATCAGCCGCTCCATCCAGACCTACGTCGAGGGGGAGGGCTACTCCGTCGTCAAGAAGTACGTCGGCCACGGCATCGGTCGTAAGATGCACGAGCCGCCGCAGATACCGAATTATGTCGACCGCGGCTTCCTGAAGCAGGACCCGGTGCTGAAGCCCGGGATGGTGCTCGCCATCGAGCCGATGGTCAACGAGGGCACGGCGGACGTCCGCACCCTCGCCGACAACTGGACCGTGGTCACCCAGGACGGGCGGCTCTCGGCCCATTTCGAGCACACCGTGGCGGTGACCCCGAACGGCCCCGATGTGCTCACCCTGCCGTGAGGTACCGTCGCGGCCGTCTCGAGGCGGCTTTCGAAAAAAAAATCCTGGAAATCGTCGGGCCGGATATTTATACTTGCCGACTTCGATTTCGCCGTTCTAACTCAAAACGTCCGTGCCGGTTAGCGCCGCCCCACGGGGCGGGGCCGGCTCACCGTCAGACAAGCCGGACGAATCGATGAAGGTTCGAGTTTCGGTCAAGAGGATCTGTGAAAACTGCAAGATCATTCGCCGCAAGGGCGTCCTGCGGGTGATCTGCAGCAATCCGCGGCACAAGCAGCGGCAGCGCTGACGCCGCGGCCGCGACCAAGGAGTCGAGTCCATGCCACGACTGGTCGGCGTCGATGTCCCGAACGAAAAGCGAGTGGTGGTCTCATTGACCTACATCCACGGCATCGGTCCGCACCGGGCCCAGGAGATCGCGAGCCGGGTCGGCATCGAGCCCAAGGTGCGCATGAAGGACGTCACCGAGGACGAGCTCGCGCGCATCGCGTCGGTGATCGAGGAGTTCGAGACCGAGGGGCAGCTGCGTCGCCTCGTGGCGCAGAATATCAACCGGCTGAAGGAGATCGGGTGCTATCGCGGCCTCCGTCACCGGAAGTCGCTGCCGGCGCGGGGGCAGCGCACGAAGACGAACGCGCGCACGCGCAAGGGCCCGCGCAAGGTCGTCGCCACCAAGAAGAGCGTCAAGCAGATGCGGTAGGCGTCCCCGGGGAAGATCGATGGCAAAAAAGAAAGTCCGGAAGAACGTCGTCAAGGGGATCGTCCACATCAAGGCGACCTTCAACAACACCATCATCACCGTCACCGACAAGAACGGCGCCGCGCTGGCCTTCGAGTCCGGCGGCTCGATCGGATACAAGGGAAGCCGCAAGAGCACGCCGTTCGCGGCCCAGCGTGCGGCCGAGCGTGCCTCCTCGAAGGCGAAGAAGATGGGCATGAAAGAGGTCGAGGTCCGCGTCAAGGGGCCCGGCGCCGGCCGCGAGTCGGCGATCCGCGCCATCCAGCAGTCGGGGCTCGACATCAAGGCGATCGAGGACGTCACGCCGCTGCCTCACAACGGCTGTCGAGCGCGCAAACGCCGGCGAGTGTAGACGTCCCGCACGGAGCGAGAACGGAACCACGAGATAGGGGAACATGGCGAGATACACCCACGCCAAGTGCAAGCTGTGTCGCCGCGAGGGCGAGCGACTCTATCTGCGGGGCGCCCGCTGTCACAGCGTCAAGTGCGCCATCGCCCGTCGTCCGCACCCGCCAGGCACGCAGAGCTTCCGGCGCAAGCGGCTGTCCGACTACGGCAGCCAGCTGCGCGAGAAGCAGAAGGCGAAGCGGATCTACGGCGTGCTCGAGAGTCAGTTCCGCCGCTACTATTCGATGGCGACGCGCAGGAAGGGCAACACCGGCGACAACCTGATGACCATCCTCGAGTCCCGGCTCGACAACGTGGTCTTTCTCTCCGGTTTCGCCGAGTCACGCGCGCAGGCGCGGCAGATGATTCGCCACGGGCACGTCTCGGTCAACGGCAAGAAGATGACCATCCCGTCCTACCTCGTGACGCCCGAGACCGTGGTCGCGCCGGTCGCGCGCGACAAGAGCAGGAAGATGATCGGGGGCAACCTCGAGGTGAGCAAGGGGGAGGCCGTGCCTCCGTGGCTCGCCTGCGACGCGCAGCGCGCCGAGTGCAAGGTGCTGAAGCTGCCGACGCCGGACGAGTTCTCGTTCCCGATCCAGTCGAACCTGATCGTGGAGTTGCTGGCGAAGTAGTCGGCTGACGCCACCACGACAATGAACCCGCCCGCGACGCGCGGCGGAGTCCTGAAAGAACTCGCGACAGACGCGTAAATCCAGGGAGGTTGCGCATGCGGATACGGTGGAGAGACTTCGAGATTCCGAGCTCGGTGACTTGCGAGCCGGAGACGCACTCGCCCACGTATGGCAAGTTCCTCATCGAGCCCTTCGAGCGAGGTTTCGGAGTGACGGTCGGGAATAGCCTGCGCAGGATCCTCCTCTCGTCGATCGAGGGCGCCGCGGTGACGTGCGTCAAGATCGAGGGCGTCCAGCACGAGTTCTCGACCCTGGCCGGCGTCTACGAGGACGTCACGGACATCGTCCTCAACGTCAAGGGGCTGCGCTTCAAGCTCGACGAGGACGACTCGGCGCGGCTCGAGCTCTTCCGCGAGAAGAAGGGCGAGGTCAAGGCCGGCGATCTGAAGGCGCCGGAGACCGTCGAGATCATCGAGCCGGACTATCACATCGCGACGCTGACGCAGGACATCCCGTTCCGAATGGAGCTCGACATCGCTCGCGGCCGCGGCTACGCGACGGCCGAGGAGAACTCCGAGGGCGACAACGAGATCGGCCTCATCTGGGTCGACTCGAGCTTCTCGCCGGTGACGCGCGTCCGCTACAAGACCGAGGACACGCGCGTCGGCCAGCTCACCAACTACGACAGACTGATCCTCGAGATCTGGACCAACGGCACCGTCAAGCCGGAGATGGCGCTGGTCGAGGCAGCCAAGATCCTCCGCAAGCACCTCAACCCGTTCGTGCAGTACACCGACCTCGGCTACGAGCTGCAGGGCGAGGGGGGGCTCGACGGCGAGGAGACCGTGGCCGTGCAGGCGGGCCCGAGCTCCGAGGAGCTCCAGAAGAAGCTCGACCTGCCGATCTCCGCTCTCGACCTCTCGGTGAGGGCGTACAATTGCCTCGAGGCCGAGAACATCCGCACGCTTCACGACCTCGTCTCGCGTTCGGAGGAGGAGATGCTGAAGGTGCGCAACTTCGGCAAGACTTCGCTGGTCGAGATCAAGCAGAAGCTCGAGAACTTCGGCCTCGAGCTCGGCATGGCGATCCCCGGCGGCGGCCGTGGCAATGGCGTCGAGGCCGAGGGTGTCTCCGCCACCGAGTCGAGCGAGGTTTAAGCGAGAAGGGACGAGCGATGCGGCACCGCGTTCACGGCAAGAAGCTCAACCGGAGTTCGTCACACCGTCTGGCGCTGAAGCGAAACCTGACGCGGAGCCTTTTCCTGTCGTTCGGGAAGCAGGAATACATCGTGACGACCCTCGAGAAGGCGAAGTTCGTCAAGCCCTTCGCCGAGAGGCTGATCACGCTCGGCAAGGAGAAGACGCTCCACAGCTACCGGCGCGGCCTGCAGATCCTCGGCGACGAGGACGCCGTGCACAAGCTGTTCGAGGAGATCGGACCGCGGTACCGGGACCGGCCGGGAGGCTACACGCGCGTCGTCCGCATCCAGCGGCGGCGCCTCGGCGACCGGGCGACGCAGGTCCTCTTCGGCTTCGTGCGCGAGGACGAGGCGGAGACCGCGGAGGCGGTCGCCGAGGAGTGAGCGCGCGCCGGCCCCGCCGGTGAATAGGCCGCTCCTCCGGGACGTCGAACAGGGCGAGCAACCGGGGGTCCGCTCCCGCGGCAGTCGAGGACCGCCCCTGACCGGCTCGAGGTCGTCCGCCACCGTCCGGCGGCGTTCGTGTCCGTCGGGAATCCGTACCGCCGAATCCGTACCGACGAAATCCGTACCGCCGAATCCGTACCGCCGAATCCGTACCGGCAGAGGTGCACCGATGAGACGTTCCGTGCAGCCGTATCTCCTCCTCGTCGCGCTGCTTCTGGCGCCCGCCGCGTTCCGGGGGCCGCTCCTGGCCCAGGACGAGCCCGCGAAGAAGGCCGACGCGCCCGGGACCTCCGAAAAGGCCGAGAAGGCGGACAGCGCCGAGAAGGCCGAGCCGGCGAAGAAGAAGCCGGAGACGCCGGCGCCGGCCGAGAAGAAGCCCGCGCCCGCCGAGAAGACCGACGCCGCCTCGCCCGCGACCGTCGACCAGACGCGACCGGCCCTGCCGCGGCTCCCCGTGGGCATCGTCGCCCGGGTCGGCGACCGCGAGATCACCGTCGAGGACTACTCCCGATACCTCTTCGCGCGCTACGGGCGCAGCAAGCTCGACGAGCTGATCGACCGCGTCCTCGTCGAGCAGGAGGCGCGGCGACTCGGCATCCAGATCACGCCCGAGGACGTCGAACGCGAGGTCGACCGCCGCATCGAGAACACCGTCCAGGCGATCTTCCGCGGCGACCGGGCGGCGTTCGAGCGCGATCTCGAGCGTCGCGGCCTGTCCGCGGACGAGCATCGCGTCAGCCTGGCGCAGGTCGCGGCCTACGATCTGCTCCTCGACTCGTGCGTCGTCCGCGGCCGCGAGACCGGCGAGAAGGCGATCCGCCAGCGTTTCGAGGAGCTGCACGGTGACGGCGGGGTCGAGCTGCAGCTCCGCCACCTGCTCGTCGAGGCACGCGGCGAGTCGCGCACCCGCGATGCGGCGGGGAACCCGCTGCCGCCTCGCGATGAGGCAAGGAAGTCCGCGGAGCGCATTCTCGCGCGGGTTCGCGCCGGCGTCGATTTCGTCCCGCTCGTCCGCGCCTACTCCGAGGACCTCCTGACGCGCAAGAACGACGGCCGCATCCCGGTCTACCGAAAGGGCATGTTCGGCGACCAGTTCCACAAGGCGGCGCTGGCGCTCGAGAAGGAGAACGAGGTCAGCGACGTCGTCGAGTCGCCCCGTGGCTTCCACATCATCCAGCTGATCGGCAAGTCGACGACGCCCTTCGACGCCAAGCGGGACGAGATCGAGGAGTATCTCGCCACGCGCCAGCCGACCGCCGCCGAGCGCCAGGCGCTGCTCAAGAAGCTCCGCGAGGCCGCCGCCATCGAGAAGTAGCGCGCCGGCGCGGACGGGCCATTCCGTATCGCGGATCCTGCGGTATCATGGTGGCCCATGATGACCCCGTCGTCGCTGCGTCCCGCGCTCGTCCTCGCCGTCGTTGCCCTGCTCTTCGCGATCCCCGCCTGCCACCACGTGCCGATGGCCACGTCGGCGCGCGACACCCGCCCCCTGCCGGCGGAGCTCGCGGCCAGACTGCGTCCCGTGGAGCCGGGCACCGACCTCGAGCTCGAGGTCGCCGGGCGGCAGGGCTCATTCACGCGCTATCTCTTCCGGTACTCGGCGCCGGCGTGGGAGGGGGAGGGGATCGGGGGCGAGGACCAGAACGACAGCGAGCGCGAGGACGAGGGCGAGGACGAGGACGAGGAGGAGAACCTCGACGAAACCGACGTGGGGACGGGACGTCTCGTCACGGGTGAGCTCTATCTCGTGCATTCGGCGAGCGCCGCGACGCCGTCGCCGCTCGTGGCGATCGCGCCGATTCTCGGGGGCGCCGGCGATGACTATCTCGCCTCGCGCGTCTTCGCCGGCTGGGCCGCGGACGATGGCATGTCGTCCTTCTTCCTTCACCAGGAGGCCACCATCCTCGATCCCTCGCGCGGAGGAGCGGCGCTCGAGCGCCTCCTGCGCCAGACCACCGCCGAGAACATCCGCGCGCTCCACCTGCTCGCCGACCGGCCCGACATCGACGGCGAGCGCCTCGGCAGCTTCGGCATCAGCATGGGCGCCATCCGCAACGTGCTCCTCGCCGCGGCGGAACCGCGTCTGCGCGGCAACATCCTCTGCCTCGCGGGCGGCGATCTGCCGCGCATTCTCCGCACCTCGCGCGAGGGCATGGTCCTCGACTACCTGCGCGGGCGGGCGGAGGCGACCGGTCTGACTCGCGAGCAGATCATCGCCGACATCGAGGCGCACCTCGCCTCGGATCCGATCGACATCGCGCGCCACGTCGATCCGCGGCGCGTGATCCTCTTCCTCGGCGCGCTCGACGACAAGGTCCCGTACCCAACCGGCCTGGCGCTCCACCGCGCCCTCGGCGAGCCCGAGCTGTGGGTGCTGCCGGTCGGTCACTACACCGCGATCCCCTGCGCCCCGTGGACGGCCGGAGTCGCGTTCGAGTGGCTCGCGGAGCGGTTCCAGGAGACCTCCGGCGAGCGGACGGCGATGTCGCGGGGTCCGGCGCCGTGAGGGAGCTTCGACGGCAGGCAGTCATCGTCGCGTCGCTGCTCGCGTCACTCGCGCTGCCGGCGTGCGTCTATCCGACGGCGCCGATCGACTGGGATCGATGGCGCGCGTCGTTTCCGGATCACGCCGCCGTTCCGGTCGAGGAGAAGGTCGCGCGCATCGAGGCGCACCTCATCGACCGACACCTCGCGCCGACCGGCGTGCTCGTCTACCGCCGCCCCGACGTCCCCTTCGACGCCGGCACCCCGGAGGGATACACGAACCTCGCCGACGAGCCGATCTGGACCGGATGCCTGGTCGCGGCGTGGGCGTTCAAATACTCCGTCACGGGAGACCCCGCGGATCGCGAGCTCCTCCTGCGCGCCCTGCGTGGCCTCGAGTTCCTCCGCCGGGTCACCGGCAAGCCCGGCCTGCTCGCCCGCGGCGTCGCCCCGGCGGGCATCACGATCGAGCCGCGCGAGCGACCGCATCAGGAATGGCGCCCGGGCGCGCCGGGGTTCGAGGGCTGGCGCTACCGCGGCGACGTCAGCAAGGACCAGTATTTCGGCGCGCTCTTCGGGTACACCGCGACGACGGTGATGCTCGATCTCCGCCCCGACGCGTCGGACGTCGAGACCTACCGGCTGGTCCGCGACGCCACGACGTCGATCGCGGATCACATCTGGGAGAACGGGCTGCGCATCGTCGACATCGACGGCGAGACGACTCGATTCGGCGACCTCGACGGCTGGTACGGCCCGATTCCGATCGGCCCGAACGCGGAGATCTCCCTCGCCTGGCAGCTCCTCGCCTGGCGCCTGACCGGCGAGGAGCAGTACCGCGAGCGCTACGACGAGCTGGTCGACCAGGACTATCCCTGCGCCACGGATTTCAACAAGTTCCAGTTCCTCGGCAGAACCAACCACAACAACGATGTGATGGCGGCGATGGGCCTCTACAGCCTGTGCGTCCTCGAGACCGACCCGGAGCTGCTCTCGACGTATCGCGCCAGCCTCGAGGATCACTGGTCGGTGCTCCGCAACGAGGCCAACCTCCTCTACCACGCCGCGTACGTCGCCGGCTGCGGCAAGGAGCTGCCTCCCGGCGCGGCGCAGGACGTCTCGGAGACGTTGCGGCTCTTCCCGGTCGACCTCAGACTGCGCCCCGTCGACATCACGGACCATCCGGCCGTCGAGCGTGCGTTCCTCGACGGGCGCAAGGGCGCGCCGAGGAACCGCACGGCGCTGCCCCTTCACGTGCGCCCGATCAGCTCGTTCGTCTGGAAGAGCAGTCCGTACGCGCTCGTCGGCAACGGGCGTGAGGGGATGACCGCCTCCGGCGTCGACTTCCTGCTGGGATACTGGATGTCTCGACGCTACGGACTGGTCAACGAGAGCCCGGAGGCGGGATCGAAGAAGTGAAGGTGCTCGGCGTCGAAGTCGAGCGCCACCCCGGCGCCCTTGACGCCGGCAAAGTCCGCGGGGCCGATTGCCTCGATGATCGCCTCGCCGATCGTCGGGTGGCTGCAGCGGACGAAGATGATGGTCTCCTTGCCGAGGTTCTCGACCAGATCGACGGTGCCGCGCAGCGCGGCGGCTCCGTTGCCGGGAGCGGTCGCAGCGCCGTCCGCGACGATATCCCCGTCGATATCCCGGACGATATCCCCGACGATGCGGATCGACTCCGGACGGAGGCCGACGGTGACGCGACGCTCACCATCGCCGCCGGCTGTTCCGCGGGAGAGCCTGGCGGCCGCCGCCTCGCCGAGCGTCGCCCTGCGTTCGCCGACGGCGACCGTGCAGCCCCCCGCGTCCGGGCTCGCGGTCGCCTCGAGCACGTTGATCGGCGGGCTGCCGAGGAAGCGCGCCACGAAGAGCGAGCGCGGCCTCCCGTAGACCTCGGCCGGCGTGCCGATCTGCTCGACGCGTCCGGCGTTGAGCACCACGAGTCGATCGCCGAGCGTCATCGCCTCGACCTGATCGTGCGTCACGTAGAGCGTCGTCACTCCGAGACGCTCGTGCAGCCGGATCAGCTCGGCGCGCGTCGCCACGCGCAGCTCGGCGTCGAGGTTCGAGAGCGGCTCGTCCATGAGGAAGAGCTTCGGCTCGCGCACGATGGCGCGTCCGAGCGCGACGCGCTGTCGTTGCCCGCCGGAGAGCTGCGATGGATACCTGTCGAGAAGCCCTTCGATCGCCAGCGTGCGTGCGACCTCCGCGACGCGCCTGTCGATCTCGTCACGCGCGACGCGGCGCATGCGCAGGCCGAACGCCAGGTTCTTGCGCACGGTCATGTGGGGGTAGAGCGCGTAGTTCTGAAACACCATCGCGACGTCGCGCTCGCGCGGTGACAGTGCGGTGATGTCGGCGCCGGCGAGCTCGAGCGTGCCCGATGTGGGGGACTCGAGTCCGGCGACGATGCGGAGGACGGTCGTCTTGCCGCACCCCGAGGGGCCGACGAGGACGACGAACTCGCCGCGCTCGACGTCGAGATCGAAGGTATCGATCGCGACGACGTCGCCGAAGGTCTTGCGGATGTCTCTCAGCGCCAGGAAGCTCATGGTGTCACCCGGTCGGTCGGGCCCGGTCGAACGCGCCGCCGGAGACCCATTCATACCCGGGCATGCGGCCGCGGATCATCCAAAAAAAACGCCCGTGTTTCCCGGCGCCCCGGGACGCCGTCGACACGCGCCGTGATGACTGTTTTTCGCGCACAGTGGCCTTGACAACCAGATGGGGTTTGGCTACAGTTGGGGCGACTCGAGTTTGGGTGAAACACGCTTGGGAACGTTCGCGGGCTCCTCGATCATCAACCGGTTGTCGTTTCGCGCGCCGGACTTCAGGAGCCCCGTCGGAGCTCGCGCGTAGGACCCGCGGGGCTCGAGCGCGAGGTCTGGTCAACGGCGCCCCTGGAAGTCGATTGATGCAGACGATCCGTTTTGGGTCTGATCCAGTTCGATGACGAGACGACGCGTCCGTGTGCACCCCGGAAGGCCCGGGGAAGTTCTGTTTGACTCGGAGCTTGTTTTATGTATCATGGACGCCGTGGGTTTGGGAAAATCGAAATGGCCCGTTGCACGTCGACATCAAGCCGACACGGGCCGACACGGCCCGACCCTGGTCGGTCCAGGCAACTTGGTGTGAGCAACGTACAGGGTCGAACCGAGCCGTCTTCTGCCGTCGAGCCCGTCGTCGTCGAGTGGCTTGACGGGACGGCGAGGAACACGTCGCGGAGCGAGGAACTGCGCGAGTTCAAAAGGAGGTATCCTTCGAATCATTGAGCGAGCTTTCGGGCTCCCCTCCCGGAACTCGCGGTTGGGTGTTTAGGTTCTTCTGTCACTTTCGGGATCCGGTATCTCTTGGTGAACCCTCATCGAGGAGGAAAAATGAAACTCAAAAGCGTTTGGGGATTCCTGCCTGCGTTCTGTCTCCTGGCCTTGCCACTGGGGGCGGTTAACACGCTTTCCATCTCCGTTCCGAGCAAGGTCGAGATCGGCACCCAGGGCACGTTCAGCGTCGACCTCTCGACCACCGACGAGGTCCAGGGGCTGGTCGTGGCGTGCGACTGGAACAGCGACGTCGCGTCGGCCACCGGAGAGCTGGCGCTCGCCGACTTTCTCACCCTCGAGAACAACGCCGCCAACGATGCCGGCACCGCGGACACCGTCGTGGCTCGCGTCGAGCCCGGCTTCTTCGTCCTCGGTGTGGTCATGGACTCCGACGGCATGAACGCCGAGATCATCGCGCCGGGCGACTACACCCTGGCGACGCTGACGCTCGCGTGCGGCGGCGCCGAGGGAAGCACCCCGGTCGCGTTCCGGGACAGCCAGTACGCGACCGTCGAGGGCGGTCCGGCGCTCGACAACATCGTCGTCGTCGGCGGTCTCTCGGTCGCGCGCGACGAGGGGCTCGGTCTCGAGGACGGTACGTTCGAGTGCATCCCGACGCCGGCGAGGTACTTCATAGGGAGCGCCGAGAACCCGACGAGGCCGTTCTCCAACCAGGGCGACGCGCGCGTCATGCTGCGCAACGTCTTCGAGGCGGGCGTCGAGGGCTACGTCGTGGCGCTCTGCCACGATCCGGCGGCGCTCAAGCTGCTGAGCGTGTCGGTCGGTGACGACGTCGGCGACGCCGACGACGGCGGCCTGGCGGAGTTCATCGCGGCCCAGACCTTCGACTCCGGCGGCACCATCGGCGTCGTCCTCGACTTCGATGCGCCTTTCAACGGCCAGACCATCGGCCTCGGCGAGTCGAACATCGCCAAGTTCCGCTATGAGTGCAACCCGCCGGCGACGGGTGAGCCGCCGACCACGTCGCCGCTCGAGTTCTGCGACATGGTCCTCGGCATGCCGCTCAAGGACAACGTCATCGTCGTCGGCGGCCTGTCGATCGGCACGGCGGAGGGACTCGTCCTCGAGAACGGCCAGTTCACTTGCAATCCGCGGCCGCCGCCGGAATTCGATTTCGAGATCTGCGACGACGGCATCGACAACGACGGGGACGGCCTGATCGACGAGGATGACCCCGAGTGCCAGCTGGGCTTCGCCTGCGTCGACACGACGGCGCCGATCGGCGGCCGGGCGCGCGTCTGCCTGACGCTGCTCACGCCGGAGGACAATTTGCCCGGTCACGCCCAGCGCGACCACGTGCAGGGCTTCTCGATGTCGATCATGACGTGTCCCGAGCTCAGCCTCCCCGATAACCCGACGCTGGACATCACCGGCACCATCCTCGAGGCGCTCGGCGCCGAGTTCGTCTCGGTCCAGGGAGCCAACGGCGAGGTCATCGTCGGTGTGCTGGTCGACGCGCTGCCGCCCTTCGACGGCGCCACCATCCCGCCGGCGCCGGATGCGTGGGACGTCGGCTGCCTGACGTTCAACGTTTCCGAGGACGCGCAGTGTAACGCCATCTGCGACATCAAGTTCGTCGACGGCCTACGCGGCCGGGGCAAGGTCCCGGTCAAGAACCTGATCGCCGCCGAGAACTTCTCGCTGACGCCGGCCACCACGGATTGCTCGGTCCGCTTCCTCGGCGCGCCGGTCTTCTTCCGCGGTGACTGCAACATGTCGGCCCGACCCGGCATGGGCAACATGGCGGTCGACATCTCGGACGCAGCGGCGGTGGTGAGCTTCCTCTTCCTGCCGGGGAGCTGGAAGTTCAATCCGCAGTGTCTCGATGCGTGCGACGCCAACGACGACGGTCGCATCGACCTCGCCGACGCCATCGCGATCCTGCAGTACTACCTCCAGGACGGCCGCTTCCCGCCGCCTCCGGGACCGGGTCTCGATCCGGAGACCGGCGGCTCGACCGAGCCGGGCGGGGATCCGACCGAGGACAAGCTGGACTGCGACATGGTCCAGTGCCCGCAGTGATCTGAACGTGAGGGTTCACGTGTGACAGAGTAAGCCCCGGGAGGGGAGACCCATCCCGGGGCTTTCTTTTTGTCCGCGCGTCTCGTGCCCACCGGCGGTTGCGCGGCGTGCGCTCCCGGCTGTACACTCGCCGCATGCTGACGCGCGTCATCGTCCTGCTCTGCTTCTTCTTCTCCGGCGCCACCGGGCTTCTCTACGAGGTCGTCTGGATCCGCCTCTTCGGGTTCACCCTCGGCAACACGCACCACTCGATCACCATCGTCGTCTCGGTGTTCATGGGGGGGCTGGCGCTCGGGAGCTGGCTCGGCGGGCGCGTCGCCGACCGCAGCCGCGACCCGCTGCGGCTCTACGGCGCGCTCATCCTGGCGATCGGCGTCGTCTGCATCGCCATCCCGTTCCTGATCGACGCCTTCGAGCCGCTCTTCCGCTGGATCTACTCCTTCCACGAGGGCGATCCGCAGGCGTGGCCGCTGATGCTCGCCAAGCTCGGCGTGGCGTCGGCCATCCTGCTGGTGCCCACCACGCTGATGGGCGCGACCCTGCCCGTGCTCTCGCGCTGGTTCACGCGGAGCGTGGCGAGCGTCGGCTGGGACTTCGGCCGGCTCTACGCCGTGAACACGTTCGGAGCGGTCTGCGGCGCGTCGCTGACGGGCTTCGTGCTGATCCCCGCCGTCGGGCTCTGGTGGTGCATCGTCATCGCCGTCATCGTCGACCTGGTGATCGCCGCCGCCGTCTTCGCCATGGCGCGCGCGCCGGGGGCACGGCCCGCCGCCACGGGCGGGGACACGCCCCCGCGAGACGGCGACGAGCCCGCGCTCCCCGGAGCCGGGCGCGTCGAGTCTCTGCTCCCCGTCATCGCGTTCGCGCTCTCCGGTTTCGCGAACATGATGCTGCAGATCGGCTGGACCAAGGCGCTCGTCGGCACCATCGGCAACAGCACGTACGCCTTCAGCCTCATCGTCACGCTCTTCATCCTCGGGATCGGCATCGGCGGCGCCATCATGGCGCGACTGGCCGACCGCATCCGCAACACGGCGCTCGCCCTGGGAATCCTTCTCGTCGTCACGGCGGGCGTGGTGCTCGTCACCATCCCCGAGCTCGGCATCCTGCCGGCGCGGGGCGCGCTGCTCTTCCACGACGCCGCTCGCGGCGGCGACACCTTCACTTTCGGCGATCTGGTGCGCGGGCAGTTCCTGATCGTGTCGCTCTTCATCCTGCCGGCGACGACGCTGATGGGGATGGTGTTCCCGCTCGTCGGCAAGTGGGTGACGCGACAGATCGAGACGGTGGGGCGGTCGATCGGCAACGCGTACTTCATGAACACCGCCGGATCGATCCTCGGGACGCTCACCGCCGGCTTCGTGCTGATACCGCTCCTCGACCGCGTCTACTGGACGCTCTACGCCGCCGTCGCCATCAGCCTGGTCATGGGGCTGGTCCTCTGTCTCCGCTTCGCGCCCTCGTTGCGGTCGCGGCTCGCGAGCGCCGCCGGGGCGGTCGTCGTCATCGGCTACGCCGGCCTGACGCTGCCGCACGGCGTGCTCGGGTCTCGTGACCACGCATGGCACCCGGCGCTCCACAGCCTCGGCGTCTACCTCTACTACGACATCGCCGAGGGCACCGCGGACGCGGACGCGGTGGCGCAGAAGTTCATCAAGGCCAGCGACATCCTCTACTTCACCGAGGGCGTCCACGCCTCGGTCGCGGTCGCGGCACAGCCGGGCACGGGGAAGTTCGCCCTGCGGATCTCGGGAAAGCCCGAGGGGTCCGCCAACGCGGACGGCTCGGCGACGAACGACATGCCGCACCAGCTCGGCGCGGCGCACGTGCCGATGCTGCTCCATCCCGGTCCGCGCGAGGTGCTCACCCTCGGCCTCGGCAGCGGCGTCACCCTGGGCGCGCTGACGCTGTACTCGGTGTCGGATGAGCCGGAGTCGGCGCCCGCGAGCCCGATCCACACCGTGGAGCACATCGACTCGCTCGAGATCTCCCCGGAGGTGCTCGAGGCCGTCGAGCTCCACTTCGCGCGATCGAATCACGACGCGACCCGCCACCCCCGCGTGCGCCACGTGCTCGGCGACGGCCGCAACCACCTCCTGCTCACCGACAGGACGTACGATGTCATCACGTCCGTGCCGTCGAACCCGTGGATCGCGGGGATCGGCAACCTCTTCACCGAGGAGTTCTTCCGAATCGTGCGCGATCGCCTCGCGCCCGACGGCGTCTTCTGCCAGTGGATCCACACGCTGCGCATCCGCGTCGAGGACTTCAACGTCGTGCTGCGGACGATTCGCGAGGTGTTTCCCGAGCACCTCCAGCTGTGGGACCTCGGCTACGACTGTGTCCTGATCGCGAGCTCCTCGCCGATCCGGGTCGACTTCGAGCGCGTGCGACAGGCGCTTGCCGATCCGTTGATCGCGGCGGACCTCGACCTCCTGGGCATCGCCGAGCCGGCGCAGCTCGCGCGCCACCTGAAGCTCGACTCGACCGACATCGGCATGATGGTCGGCCGCGGTCCGACCAATCGGGACCTCGCGCCGTACCTCGAGTTCGAGGCGCCGAAGGGGCTCTACGGTCACTACTGGGAGACCTTCCAGTACCTCGCGAGCCATCGGCCCTCGACGCTCGAGGACGTCTGGCGCGGCGCCACGCCGGAGGTCATCCGACGCGCGGAGTCACTGCGGGCGACGTTCCTCGAGTTCCAGCGCGTGTATTCCATCGTCAAGGCAGGTCGCGGCGACCGGAGCTCGGAGGTGGAGCACTACCGCGCGATCGTCGGCGCCAGCGATCCGTGGCTCGAGCAGCAGACCGCGGCGCTCTCGACGCGTTCGGCCCTCGCGGTCGCTCGCCTGCTGATCGGCGCGAACGAGCCGGCGCGGGCGCGAGCCGTGACGGAGACCGGTCTCGAGCGCGGTCCGCGGCAACTCGACCTCCTGCGCATCCTCGCGAGGACGGCCACGCAGCTCGGAGACCGCGAGGCCGCGGCGGGCGCGTTCGAGCGGGCCCTGGAGGCCGCGCCGGACGACCGCGTCCGGGCGCAGATCCACAACGACCGCGGCTACGCGGCCGAGGTCCACGGCGACCTGGACCGGGCCGTCGTCGAGTACCGGACGGCGCTGGAGCTCGACTCGACGCTGCTCGTGGCGAGGAACAACCTCAAGCGGGCCCTCGACCGGCGTGGTTTAGGAAATTGACAGTTTTGCGGGGCACTTTTATAATCGTCTCCACGTGCATTGAGCCCGGGCCCCCGGGTCGTGCATCTGGCGTCGAGTCCCCGGTCGGCTCAACCTGGCAGGACAAGTCTGGTAGGACAGAGGCTGGCAGGACAGAGTCTGGCAGGACACAGCGTGGTCCGTCCGGACGATCGGAAAGGCTCGATGTGTGGCCTCCGGGTCCGGTCTGGAATGAGCTCAGCGAGAACAGCCTGCATAGAGCGGCCAGCGACGTTCACGGACCGCTGGCGCCCGGGGCAGCATTTCGACATTCGGCCGACGACGCATGTGACAGCGGAGCATGTGACGGCGACGCATCTGAAGACGACAGCGTGCCTGGTCCAGGATTCAAGGAGAAAAAGATGAATCTCTCTCGCCCGCTCCCAACACTCGTGACTCTCGCGCTCGTGACGCTCGTGGCGGGCTCGACGGCGCTCGCGCAGGCTCCGAATCCCGCTGACTTCGATTTCGGCATCGATCCGGCGGCGCCGACGGCGAGACCGGGCGGCTCGATCGAGATCACCACCTTCGTCAACGCGCGCGCCGATGGCGGGCAGGGCTGGTCGTACGGCGTGATCCACGATCGCGAGGTGCTCGAGGTGATGAGCTCGACGATCGTCGGCACCGATGCCGAGGCGACGCTGACCGGTGGCTTCCAGAACACCGAGCTGTCGCGCTCGCAGGACGCCGAGCCGCTCAAGCTCGGCTGGACGCAGGGTGTCGTGCTGTCGTTCACGATGCCGATCTTCGTGCCGATCCAGGACAACTTCACCATGGGGAAGGCGACCTACGAGGTCATCGGCACCGTGTGCGAGGGCGTCGAGGAGGACATCTCGACGTCGATCTCCTTCACCGACCAGCTCAGCGCGACGCCGGGCGGCCCGCTGGTGGACATCAACTTCACGGTCAACGGGCAGGGCGTGATTCCCACGATGCGCGGCACGTCCGACGTGACGGTCGCCTGCGCGGGCGCTCCGACGGCGATCAACCTGCGCATGGCGGCAGACGCCGGCGACACGCTGATCGCCAACCAGGCGGACACGCTGGGCATCGATATCACGGCGACGAACGCCACCGGCGACGGCGGCACGGTCGACGTCCAGGCGTGGGAGTACGGCATCACGCTCGACGGGTCGCTGCTCGCGGTCAGCGACTTCGGCGTCGGCGAGGACGCCGGCGCGCTCAACGGCGGCAACGGTCCGGCGTTCGCGGCGAACGAGGAGATCGACAACGACGGCGACGGGACCACCGACGCGGTGATCGGCGGCGCGGTCGTCGACTTCAGCAAGGCGCAGGCGGAGACGCTGCCCCTGCCCGACGGCACGGCGGTGAAGATCGGGCGGCTGGCGCTCAGCTCGGCGATCAGCATCCCGCTCGGCCAGCCGGCGCGGACGACGACGCTCCAGTTCGACACCATCGAGGGGAACAAGAAGACCTCGACCATCGAAAACCTCTTCACGGTCGACGCGCAGAGCGTCACGCCCGACTTCGCCGAGGCGCTCGACGTCACGCTCGAGCCCTCGGCGGTGGACGAGTCGGGGCTCTTCGTGCGTGGTGACGCCAACGACGACACCCGCGTGGACATCGCCGACGGGATCTGGGTCATCCAGTTCCTCTTCTACGGCGGCACGGAGTCGAGCTGTCTCGGATCGGCCGACGCCAACAACGACAACCGGCTCGATATCTCCGACGCCATGTTCATCTTCAACTACCAACTGCAGCCCGACGCCGCCCTGCGGGGCGGACCGCTCGCGCCGCCGCCGGCGGCTCCCTTCCCCGGCTGCGGCCGCGATGAGGACCTCGACCCGGCCGATTGCATGCCCGGATCGACGCGCTGCGGCTAACCGAAGGATATGGAAAAATGAAGAGACCGTTGCCCGCGCCGGCCGGTCAGTGCTCCGCACGCCGGGAGGATCGACCGGGGGCCGCGGGTTGGGGGCGGTCGCGCGGTTGTGGGCGGCTCGTCGTGTGGCTGCTCGTCGCCCTTTCGGTGTGGGCCGCCGGGTGTGACGAGCGCTCGAGCGTGCGGAGCACCATCCCGCGCAACGGCGAGGAGAACGTCGACGCCCGGGCCCAGATCCTCATCCGCTTCGAGGACACCTTCGCCGAGAGCGACGACATGTCCGTCGCATCGCTCGGCGGCGGCATCCAGGTCATCGGCGAGGACGGCCCCTACACCGGCGCCGTGTCGCTCCAGGAGTTCGACCGGGCCCGCGCCGGGCTGCCGCCGCGCCAGCGCGCCGGCGACTCCGGAGACGGGGGTGACGGTGATGGTGGCGATGGCGGTGACGGGGGTGATGGTGGCGACGGGGGTGATGGCGGAGACGGCGGTGGCAGCCCGCGTCCGCCGGGCGGTGGCACCGGCGGTGGGGATTCCGACAAGCCGTTCGGGTTCACCGACCTCGACACGCTCGTCTTCGAGCTCGCGAGCGGCCAGTCGTTCCGCGCCGGCGACCGCGTCCGGGTGCGGGTCGACAACCTGTCGATCCGCGGCAGGCCGATACGATCGCACACGTTCCACTTCTTCATCGAGAGCGCCGGACCGGGGACCACGGGAGGTCAGCTGCGCGTCGTGCGGGCGACGCCGGCCCCGTCCGGCATCAACGTGACGCTCCGCCCGCGGATCACGGCGAAGTTCTCTCGCGCCGTGACGCCCGCGTCGGTGACCGGCAACGTCACCGTGCGCGGCGAGCATTCCGGGGCCCATGCGCTCGACTCGTTCGTGTTCACGGAGACCGAGGGCGAGGGGCGCGTGCTGGCGCTCCTGACGCGGCTCGCCCAGGGCGAGCAGCTCCTGCCCGGCGAGTGGGCGACGGTGACCCTGAACGGGTCGATTCGCGCCGCGACCGCCGGTGGGGGAGGCACACCCGCCGAGGGCGAGACGCCGCCGCTCCCGGGTCTGCCCGGCATCGGCGACACCGCCTCGGACCCCGACGCGCTGTCTCCGTACTCGTTCCGGTTCCAGGCCGCGTCCGGACGCGTCGACGGCGGCTGGGATCCGGACGCCGCGTCGCGTTTCCACTCCGGCGACGGCCCGCGCGACGTCGCCGCCGGCGAGATCTTCTCGTTCTTCGAGGGCACCGAGTTCGTCGTGCTCTCGGCCGGCGAGTTTGCGCTCTTCCACCGTCTCGGCGACGGCTCCTGGCGCGAGATCGTCTTCGACAAGTTCGGCGAGGAGCTCGACGAGGCGGGATTCTCTCCCGTCGACATCGAGGTCGCGGACGTCGACGGTGACGGCGCCGGCGAGATCATCGCGCTGATGGCGAGATCGGGCCAGAGCGGCAGTCGGATCGCGCTCTGGAAGCCGACGCCGAACGGACGGCTGCAGCCCATCCAGAACCCGCTCGAGCTGCGCGCCAGCAAGCCTCACGAGATGACCGTCGTCGACATCGACTCCAACGGTCACCTCGACATCATCGTGCGGCACGAGTCGTCCGGCTTCCAGGTCCCGCCCGCGGACGCCGAGGACCAGACGCCGCGGCCCGTCAACGTCGGCTTCCTGACGCTCTTCGAGCGCAGTCGGGGCGTTCCGGACCTCTCCGACCCCTCCAACATCGACGCGCTGCTCGGCGGGCTCGTCTACAACCGCGTCGAGCAGCTGATCCCGGCCGGCGAGCGGCGCGGCGCGCTCACTGCCATGCCGCGCCGTCTCGAGCTCGCGGATCTCGACGCGGACGGCCGCCTCGATCTCCTCGTCGACACCGGAGCGGGGATCTCGCTCTATCGCAACGCGACGGCGAGCAGCGGGGCGAACCGCTTCAATTTCATCTTCGCGCGGCGACTCAAGGACCGCTCGCTCGAGCAGCCGCTGCTGCCGATCAACTGGGGGACGGCCGACCTCGACGGCGACCGTGACGTGGACATCGTCGCGTGGGCGTCCGACGGCGCGCTCTACTATCGCAATCCGCTCGATCCGGGCGGCTCGGGCAACAACGACGGCCGGCGCCGCCCCGACCTCCTGACGAAAGACGTGCTGCCGGACCGCCTCGACATCACCACGCCGGAAGGCCTCGATCTCGGCGCGCTGATCGGCGCGTCGCTGCGGCCGATCTTCTCCGACGTGGACGGCGACGGCATGCTCGACCTCTTCCTCGCCGAACGCAGCGGCGCGATCTCGGTCTTCCGCGTCGTGCGCGAGGACCCGATCCGCCTCGAGCTCCGCGACGCGATCGACGTGCGCATCTCCGGCGGCCTGACGGGACGCGTGCTGGCCGACGTCAACGCCGATACCGGGCTCGACATCGTCGCCGTGTCCGATTCCGAGAGCGGTCTCAACGTCGAGGTCATTCCGGCGATCGACGTCGTGCCGCCTGCGGTCGGCAATCCGACGCGATTCCGCGTCAGCCCGGCCCTCAGCCGGATCGACGAGGACACGGTCACCGCCGTCGTCACCGGCGACATCGTCCAGGGGTTCCAGGGCTATCGGGCCACTCTCGGTTTCGACAGGAGCCTGCTGACGTTCGAGCGCTTCGAGGCGCCGAACAATTTCCGCACGCTCGCGACCTTCTCGGTGTGCGGCAACTCGGAGACGTGCGCCGACATCGTCTCCGTCGACATGGCGTTCACGAACCAGGCGGTCGGCGCCCCGAGCAACGGCATCGTGCTCGGGCGCTTCGTCTTCCGGAAGGCCCGGGTGCAGCGCGCGACGCGGACCTCGATCGCGCTCCTCAACACGCAGGACGCGGGCGGCGAGCCACGCGGCAACTCGATCAGGATCACCGAGGGCCAGGCGACGGTCGACGCCGAGGTGACCATCGACGGCGAGCCACTGGTGGTCTCGCTGAGGCCGCCGGCGGCGCCGCTCCTGACCATCGAGCGGTGCGAGGTCACCGACCTCGAGGTCGACGGGTTCACCGCGCAGGTCGCCTGGCGCTCGCCGGCGAACGCGGTGTTCTCGCTTTTCCAGGTCGAGGTCGACGGCAAGCTCGAGGCGACACTTGACCGCGGCGCGCGATCGTGGAGCCTGCGGACGCGCTCCCACGCCGCGCGCACCATCACCGTCACGGGGCTCAACCTCTCCGGACAGCCGATCGCCTCGGGCGAGTGTCGCGTGGCCGGCGTGCCGAGGCCGACGGTGACGTGCGAGTTCGACTCGCTCCTCATCCGCAACGTCGTCGAGTGGCAGATCGACGGCGCGGTCAGCGGTTTCAATATTTACCGCAACGGGCGCTTCGTGCAGAGCGTCTCCGCGGCCGTCCGGCGCATCTTCGACACGGACATCACGCTCAACGGCGGCGACATCTACGAGGTCGCCGGCACGCTCGACACCGCCTCCGGGAGTCTGGAGGGGCCGCGCGGGATCTGCGAGCAGGGCCCGGTCGGTGATCCGGACCCGTCACAGACGCTGCCGCCGCGCGGGCTCGATATCTCGCTCGCTTCGCGGGCCGAGTCCTCGTCGCCGAACGTGCTCCGCATGAGGTGGACGAACGGCGAGGCCTACGACCGCACCATCGTCACGCTGCTCGCCGAGAACGCCTCGGGCGCTTTCGAGCCCGTGCGCGATCCGGTCACGTTCGACAGGCCGGTCGCGTCGTGGGAGTTCGAGGGCGACCGCTCGATCGGTGGCGTCGCACCGGGACGGTACAGGTTCCGCGTGCGCGGCGTCTCGAACTCGCGTCAAAGCGCGGAGGTCGCGTCGCAGCGCGACCGCGAGGTCCGCGTGCCGCTGCTCGACGTCGATCTCTCGTGCCAGTCGATCGGCGGCAACATGGTGCAGCTCGGCTGGAACGCGCCGTGGCCCGGGTACACGAGCTTCAAGCTCGTCTCGCGCATCGACGGCACCGTCCACCGCGAGCACCCGCTGCCGCTCGACGCGGTCGACTTCCTGGTCGAGGACATGCCGGCCAGCGGCGACTTCGTGTTCACGCTCGAGGCGGGCTACGATCGACCATTGCCGCCGTCGGTGCCGCCGCCGGCCGGCGTTGACCTCAACGTCTCCTGCGCGCTCGAGTTCCAGCCGGCGCTGCGGCTCGGGCGCGTCGAGACCGGTGTCGGGTTGGAGGGCATCCTGGTGCCGATCCTGGCCGACGCGTTCCGTGAGCTCGGCGGCTTCGAGTGCTCGGTGCGAGTGCCCGACGTGCTCGAGCTCGGCGACGATCCCGCGAGTGTCGTGCGACTCAACGACGACGGCGCGACGGTCGACGAGACCACCTTCGCCGTCACGCATGACCCCGACGCGGGCGTCCGCACGGTCACCATGAGAGTCACCGGCGCGAGCTATCCGCCGGGTCGCGACATCGTCCTCGGCTGGATCGTCGGCTCGACGCGCGAGGACTTCTCGATCGCCGGCACGTACGAGCTGCGCTTCGGCGGCGCCGTCAAGCACCTCTACGACACCGGGGCCGAGGAGCCCGAGGCGGTCGAGGTCGACGCCGTCGACTCCGCCGGCGAGCTCGAGCTGCGCAAGCGGTTCCTCCTCGTCGAGAGCGCCTCGACGGTCGCGGGCGCGCGCCAGCCGACGGTAGTGACGATCCGCGCCACGACCGACGCCCCCGAGGCGCCCGAGGGCTTCCGCCCCTACGGCATCCAGGCGTATGAGATCCACGTGCGCTGGGATCCCGGTCTTATCGAGCTGCAGCCGATTCGGAAGATCGACCAGTTCGACACCGTGGTCGGCACGAGCGGGGAGTTCTTCGAGGTCACCGGCAACGTCCTCGAGCAGGCCCGGCGAACCGGCGAGGTGACCGTCGGATGGCTCGGGTTCAACCTCAGCGGCCAGTTCGACGTCTTCACGTTCGGTCCGGGCTTCAACATGCCGATCCTCGTCCTCCAGTTCCTGCCGAGGGTCGACACCGTGCCATCGACCACGCTCGCGACCATCGACGTCATCACGGTCGACGAGCGCACGACGCGATCGACGAAGCTCGTGCCGACCTGGGTCCCGAACGATGGGCCGCCGCTCGAGACCGCCTTCGACGGCGGCATCACCATCGAGCCCTCCGACACGCGCCCCGTGCTCGTCGACATCGATCCGGCGCGCGGATCGCTCGTCGGTGGCGGCGAGGCGACGGTGCGTGGGCTCTCGCTCCTCGCGGGAGAGGAGCAGGTCGAGAACATGGAGCTGGCGTTCGTCTTCCGGGCGCCCGGCGAGCAGCCGGTGTCGCGGCGGGTGACGGAGATCCTCTCGTCGTCACCGCGCGCGATCCGGTTCGTCGTGCCGAGCGCCGGCCAGGCGTTCTACAAGCCGCTCTTCTTCGCCGTGCCGTTCGACGTCGAGATCGCCACGCCACGCGGCACGTCCTTCCTCGCCGGCGCGTACTCGTACGAGTACCTGAGCCTCGAGTCGGCCGACGTCACCAGCATCTCGCCGGTCGATGAGGAGACCGTCACGCTGCGCGGCATCGGCATGTCCGGGACCGCGCGAGTCCGCATCGTCGTGCCGGCGATCGCGAGGTCGTTCGACGCCACGGTCGAGTCGGTCTCGCCCGACGGCACTCGCATGGTCATCCGCGTGCCCGTGATGACGGACATCACGGCGATCGACGACCTGACGGCGTCGATCGAGGTCACCATCCCGTTCCCGGAGGGTGATCTGCCCGGCGTGCCCGCGATTCGCGACCGCATCACCGGGCTGCGGATCACCACCGACGAGCCGCGCATCGTCCGCATCGAGCCGGGCGAGGCGCCCGCCAACCGTCCGACCGAGGTGGCGATCACCATCGCCGGCTTCCCGGCGGTCAGTCCCGCCACGCTGACGGTCCGGTTCGGAGATGCTGCGGCGGCCGTGCGGGCGGTCCAGGGCACTCGCATCACGGTCGACACGCCGATTGCCGAGACCCCCGGCGAGGTGACCGTCAGCGTCGTTCACGACGACGGCGGCGGCCCGATCCAGGCGACGCGCCCGCTGGGCTTCCGGTTCACGACGCCGCCGCCGCCCGAGCGCGTGCCGTTCCGACGCGGCGACGTCGACCAGAACGGCAGCCTCAACATCAGTGACGCGGTCCGCATCTTCGGCTTCCTGTTCAGCGGCGAGGCGGCATCGACGTGTCTCGAGACGCTGGACGCCGATAACGACGCGAGCGTCGCGCTCACCGACGGCGTCGTCATCCTGCAGTTCCTCTTCCAGCAGGGACCGCCGGTCGCAGCGCCCGGACACGTCGAGTGCGGACTCGATCCCGACGAGCCCGGCTCGAGCGGCGACATCGGGTGCGAGTCCTACCCGTGCGGCGCGTGACGCCCGTCGTTGACGACTCCGGCGCGGACCACTCGCGTCATTCGCGCATCGCCGCGCCGCTCTCCGCGGTCGCGCGCAGGATCGTGCTTCACCCGTCGAGCGCCGGCGTCGTCATGCTGCTCTCGGCGGTCGCCGCGCACCTCTTCATCGCCGTGTTCGGACCCGACGCCGACGGCTTCCTCTTCCGCGGCGGCGTGCTTCGTGAGGCTTTCGGGCAGGCGTTGCTCCTCGCGGCGCCACCGATCGCGCTCTATGCGGGGATCCGCGCCGCGCTCGCGGATCGCGACGATCTGCTCGCCTATCTCTCGGTGGCCGGCGGCGGGTTTCTCACGCTGCTGACCGCGACGGCGCTTCTCGTCTGAGAAATCCCTTCTCGATCTCCGCGATCTTTCCGGCACGTCCGGGTCGCGGTCGCGGTTGGACATCTCCCCGCCTTCTTCCCGACATCTTCCGACAACGTGTGCGCGGCGCGCAGGCTCGCTGTCCCAATTCAAGCCCGGTTAAGAATTTATTGACACTTTCGAAGACGCGGTGGTAGCATTCCGTGTGCTCGAGACTCCGCCCTCGACCGGGGAGCGGAGTCTTTTTGGCAAATGGCGAACTGTCAGCCGACTGCTAACGTGAAGATCGCCGTCCTCAGCGACGTCCACGCAAATCTCGCGGCCCTCGACGCGGTCCTGCGTGACATCGAAGAGCAGCAGATTGATAAGGTTTACAATCTTGGTGACATTATCGGATATGGGCCGGACCCCCGAGCCTGCCTCGAGCGCGCCCTCGCCTTCCCGGTCAACCTCATGGGCAATCACGAGGAGGCGGTGCTGATCGGCGCCATCGGCTTCAATCCGAAGGCGAAGCAGGCGATCGACTGGACGCGCGATCAGCTCAACCTCGAGACGGAGCCGGTCGAGAAGAACCGTGATCTCTGGAACTTCCTCGGCCAGCTGAAGCGCAGTCACCACGAGGGCGACCTCCTCTTCGTGCATGGATCGCCGCGGGACCCGACGCGAGAGTACATCTTCATTCACGACTGGCAGGACCGCGAGAAGATGGACGAGATGTTCGCGTCGCCTCGCGGCATCGACTGGAACATCTGCTTCACGGGCCACACCCACTACCCGGGAGTCTTCACGCAGGAGGAGTCCTACCGCTTCTACGATCCTCGCGCGTTCGAGACCATGTTCCCCGACGGGCGACTGCCGTACCGCACCATCGTCAACGTCGGCTCGGTCGGCCAGCCGCGCGATGGAGACCACCGCGCCTCCTACGTCGTCGTCGAGGAGGGTCTGATCGCGTTCCGCCGCGTCGGCTACGACGTCGCCCGCACGGTGGCGCGTTTCAACGACTGCCCGGAGCTTCCCGATTACCTGGCGCGGCGGCTGGAGGAGGGGAAATAGCTGTCGGCGGTCCGTCCCCGAGAGCCCGGTCGACTCGGCTTGAAGACGGGAACGCAAACGCCCGTCCTCGTCCTCGGAGGCTCTGGTTGCGGAGTCCGATGACCGACTCCGATACCGATTCCGATACCGACGCCGATACCGATTCCGACTCCGATACCGATTCCGAATTCGATCCGACTCCGAATTCGATCCGACTCCGCGTGCCCGGTCCCGGCGTCGTCCATCGCGATGACGGCGAGGGTTTTCGGGTACGGGGACGGGGACGGGGCCAGCGAGTGCCCTCGCTTGCAACCGGTCGCCAACCGGCGTATCCTTGCCGCCTGTTTTCAGCGCGGAACGGAGAGTGATGGACCGACCCCGTCCCATCCTGGCGATGACGATCTGCTTCATGATCTTCCTCGTCTGGATGATCTATCAGCAGCGGCAGGCCGAGGAGGCGGAGAGGGACCGGCGGGCGCGGCTGGCGCAGCAGCAGCGCGAGGCGCCGCGCCGGGATGATCGGGATGATGGGCGCATCGAGGAGCGCGCCGACACGGGCGCGCCGGATCGCCCGGTCCCCGAGGTCGCCCGGCCGGAGCGCGCCGATCGCAGCGAGCGGTTCGAGTCGGACCTGCTCGACGTGACGCTGGTCTCTCGCCGCGGTGGGGGGGTCGGCGAGTCGCGCCTCCCGGAGTTCATGAGCTCCGAGGACCGGAAGAAGACGCTCGTCCTGCTCCCCGACATCGAGGAGGAGCGACCGACTCTCTCCCTGGCGATCGACCGCATCGGCCCGTCTCTCGACGACATGAGCGAGACACGAGTCAAGCTCGACGCGGAGTCGTGGGAGATGGATGTCGATCGCGCCGCCGGTCTCGTGACGTTCACGAACTCGCTCAACGAGCTCGGCGGCACGGAGAACGGCATCGAGATCGTCAGGCGAGTCGGCTTCTTGTCGGAGAGCCGCCACCTCGAGGTGGCGGTGACCTTCACGAACCGCAGCGAGGTCCGGCGCGCCTTCGAGTACGTCATCTGGGGGCCGACCGGCGTGCGCACGGAGCAGCGACTGCGGGGTCCGGGCTCGGACATCCAGGCCGGCGCGGGCACGCTCATCGAGGGCATCCCGACGGTCGAGGGCCTGCGCGTCGCGGGGTCGATCGATCCCGAGGACACCCGGCTTCCCGGCGCGCGCCCGGCCTTCGTCTTCCTCCAGAACAACTACTTCACGGCCATCCTCGTCGCCGTCGACGAACACGCTCCGCCGGCGGATCTGCGACCGTCGTACGATATCGCCGCGTCCGCGGCGGCCTACGCCCAGCCGTTCGAGGATCCGAGGTCGCTCCAGAAGGTGCTCGACGAGGAGTTTGGCGGCAAGCCGTTCGATCAGCTGCACCCCGATCAGCGTCAGGAAGCCCGCGACGAGGCGGTCACCACGGCCCGCACCAACCTCCACGTGCGTGACGTCGTGCTCGAGCCGGGCTCGAGCGTGACGCACTCCTATATCCTGTTTCTCGGCCCGCGACGCAACCGCGACCTCGCCGCGTACGAGCGGCTCAATCTCGAAGAGACGAACGACTACGGGATGTGGTCCGCGATCGTCGCGCTCTTCATGGGCGTCCTCGAGGTGTTCCACCTCGTGACGCGCAGCTGGGGGCTGGCGATCATGTGCCTGACGCTCGTCGTGCGCCTCGCGCTGCACCCGATCAACCGGCGGCAGCAGGCGGGCATGATGCGGTACCAGAAGAAGATCCAGAAGATCCAGCCGCAGATCAACGAGCTCAAGGAGCAGTACAAGGACGATCGCCTGAAGATGAATCAGGAGCTGCAGAAGCTCTTCAAGGAGAACGACGTCAACCCCGCGCAGATGATGGGCGGGTGTCTGATGATCCTCCTGCAGTTCCCGATCTGGATCGCGCTCATCGGCACGCTGCAGTACTCGCTCGACCTGCGCCAGGCGGAATTCCTCTGGTGGATCGACGACCTCTCACAGCCAGACAGGCTGTTCACGTTCGACCACGACATCTGGTTCCTGCCGAACGACCTCAACCTGCTGCCCCTGCTTTACGTCGCGCTGATGCTCGTGCAGCAGAAGCTGCAGCCGAAGCCCACCGACCCGCAGGCGCTCCAGCAGCAGCGCACGATGTCGATCATGATGATCGCGTTCGGCTTCATCTTTTACGGCTTTGCGTCGGGGCTGCTCGTCTATTTCATCACCAGCGCGGTCTTCGGGCTCATCGAGAGCAAGATGATCCGCGCGCGCCTGGCGCGCGAGGAGGAGGCAGCCACCGGGACCGGTCCGGCGAACGGCGGCGACGGTCCGTCCCCCGATGGCGGGCGGTCCTCGTCGGGTCCCCTCTACGGCTCCTCGCGGGCGGTGACCAGGCGCAAGAAGAAGCCCAAGAAGCAGAAGTGGCCGGGCATGTGAGTCGCGAATCGGCCGGCGGCGTCGCGCGCGCTCGCGGCGCCCACGACGTCATCGTCGCTCTCTCGACGTCGCCCTCGCCCTCCGCTCGCGCCGTGATTCGCGCCACCGGAACCGGGGTCCTCGAGCTCATCGCCCCCAGGCTCGCAGGGCCCCTCGGCGCCACCGCGGGCTTCGCCACGGCGGCCGCATCGTTCGATCTCGGCGGCGATGCGTTGCCGGTGCGAATCACACTCTTCCGCGGACCGGCCTCCTTCACCGGCGAGGACCTCGTCGAGGTCGACATGCCCGGCTCGCTGCCGCTCGTCGCGCGAGTCCTGCGTTCCCTGCTGACCCGGCCGCCCGGGCGCCAGGAAGAAGAGGCCGGCGGCGACGCGGCGCGTCTCGCCTCGCCCGGCGAGTTCACCCTGCGCGCCTTCGCGAACGGCAAGCTCGAGCTCGGCCAGGTCGAGGCGCTCGCCCGGTTGCTCCACGCGGGCGGCGAGGCCGAGGCGCGCGCGGCGTATCGACAGATCGGCGGCGCCCTGCGCGAGCGCGTGGAGGGCATTGCCGACGGCATCCTCGATGTCCTCGCGCTCGCCGAGTCCGGGATCGACTTCCCCGACGAGGAGATCCCCGAGGTCGCCCCCGCGGCGCTGGCGAGGCGCATCGACGCGCTGCGGACACGGGTCGACACCGTTCTCGCCGACACCGCGTTGCGCATCCCGGATCGCGGCACCGTGCGGGTGGCGCTCCTCGGCTTTCCGAATGCCGGCAAATCGAGCCTCCTGAACGCGGTCGCCGGCTCGGCCGTCGCGCTGGTCTCCGATCGGGCCGGGACGACGCGGGACCCGTTGAGGGCGGTGACCGAGGTCGGCGAGCGACGCATCGAATGGGTCGACCTCGCCGGGATCGAGCGGGCGGCCGACGAGTACCGGCCGGCGCCCGCTGGTGAGGACCCCGCAGCGGCGCCGCTGCGCGAGACCATCGAGCGGCTGTCGCGACGCGAGCTCGAGACCGCCGATGTCGTCCTCTGGCTGGCCGACGCCGCGGCGATCGTCGCTGCCGTGGAGGGCGATCCGCTCAACGACGCGGTCCCCGCCGCGATGATCGGCGATCGGCCCGCAGTCCCCGGCCGGGGGGAGGCAGGAACGGCCGCGCCATCGCGCCGTCTCCTCGTCCTGACCAAGTGCGACCTCCTCGACCGCGACGCCCGGGCGCGACTCGCGGGGCGGCTCGGCGAGCGGGCCGCGTCGGCGGCGATGATCTCCTCGCGGACCGGCGAGGGGCTCTCGGCGTTGCTCGAGCGGCTCGTGGCCGCGGTCGACGAGCGCCCCCGGTCGGCGCCCGCCGCCGATGCGACGCTGCTCGTCTCACCGAGGCAGGAGGCGAGGCTCGTCGCGTGTCGAGACGCGCTCGAGCGGGCGCGCGAGGCGCTCCTCGGCGGCCCCGGACTCGAGCTCGCCGGACTCGAGCTCGCCGCCGTCGATCTGCGCGACGCGGCCGCGGAGCTCGCCCCGATCTCCGGGCGCGACCTCTCCGAGCACGTCCTCGATGCGATCTTCTCGCAGTTCTGCATTGGGAAGTGAACCACGGCCCGGCAGGGCCATTTTCGCGTTTTGATCGCGCCGCGACCGTGTTACAATCCGCGCCCCGTGAAGGGCCGAGTGGCGCCGGCGCTGCGGGAGAGGTCGGGATCGGGCATCATCACGATATCTCGTGATCGATATCCGATGACCGGTCCGACCGTCGGGTGAAAGTGAAGAGGCGCCGTGCGCCGACCCGGCCGGGAGGCCGCGCGGTTGCGAGGGAGGCGACGATGAAGTGTCCCTTCTGCAAGGCGGAATCGCGAGTCGTCGACTCGCGCACTGTCGGCGGCGCCTCGGGCGCCGGCGACATCGCCGTCCGCCGTCGCCGCGTGTGCACCAACAAGCGCTGCGGCAAGCGCTTCACCACCTACGAGCGTCCCGAGGTCGCGCCGCGCATGGTGGTCAAGAAGGACGGCTCGCGGGAGTGCTACTCGCGCGAGAAGGTGCTGCGCGGCATGATGACCGCCTGCGAGAAGCGCCACATCTCGACCGAGCAGCTCAACCGCGTCGTCGACCGCATCGAGAGCGAGATCTTCGACGGCAGCGAGCTCGAGGTGCGCACGAACGAGATCGGCGAGCGCGTCAGCGGGGCGCTGCGCGAGCTCGATCAGGTCGCCTACGTCCGCTTCACGTCGGTTTATCGGGACTTCGCCGACATCCGCGAGTTCGAGCAGATGCTCCGGACGCTGCGCGAGACGTCGAACTCGAACTCCAACGGCCGGGCGCGCCGAAAAAAGAAGATGACGGCTTCCTGAGAGAGAGCGGCTGCCGGGGGGCGAGGGCGGGAAGAAGAGAAGGAGTGGCGGGCATCGGCGGCCCGCGCGCGTTGAAGAGAAATGGGTGCCATCCGGGAGATCCGCAAGCGCGATGATCGTGTCGTCCCGTTCGACGGCGACAAGATCACCGACGCGATCTTCAAGGCCGTGCGCTCCGTCGGGCACGGAACGCGGGCGGACGCGGAGCGCCTCGGCGCGGCCGTCGTGCGCGCCGTCGAGGAGCGATTCGAGGGCCGCATACCCGGAATCGAGGACATCCAGGACATCGTCGAGGAGGTCCTCATCGACAGCGGCCACGCCGCCATCGCGAAGGCCTACATCCTTTACCGGAACAAGCGCGCGATGCTCCGCGAGACCCTGCAGGTCTGCAAGATCGCCCCGTCGGCGGGCGAGGGGCAGGGGCCCTGGGTCGAGGAGCTCCGCGAGGGTGTCACGCGGTGGTCGAAGTCGAAGATCACCGCCGCGCTCCTGCGCGAGGCGGACATGGACCCGGGGATCGCCGAGGAGGTCGCCTCGGCCGTGGAGCGCAAGGTGTTCGACTCGGGGATCCAGAGGATCTCGACGGCGCTCGTCCGCGAGCTCGTCGACAACGAGCTCTTCGAGCGCGGGTACGATGCGAAGCTCAAGCGACAGCTGCCGCTCGGACTCCCGAAGTACGACCTGGAGCAGGCGATTCTCGGTCTCGGCTCGAAGGAGGGCGGCTCCTTCCCGAGCACGCCGGTCGCCGTGCGTGACTTCATCGCGGATCGCGTCCTCCGCCAGTACGCGCTCCAGGAGGTCTACGCGCCGGCGGTGGCCGACGCGCACCGAGACGGGCGACTTCACCTGCACCGTCTCTCGGAGCCGATCCGCTTCGACGAGGTCGGGTGGGACCTGCCGTTCCCGCTCCTCGGCCGCGGCGACACCGGCGGGCCGACACGGTCGCGGCTCGTCAGCGAGCTCGAGCGCGCCCTCGACACGCCGGCGGCGGCGGATCCGGCCGGGCGCGAGTCCTGGGTCGAGATCGCCGGCCAGCCCGAGCGTGTCGACGCCTTTCTCGATTGCAGCGATTTCTTCCGCAAGCTCGTTCACCTCGGACAGTTCGTGATCGGCGAGATGCGCCTGAGATCGGTCGACCGGCTGCTGGTCGAGCCCCGGCACCCGGCGCGGCGCGGGCTGACGGCGGTTGACCGCGTCACGGCGATACTCGATCGCCTCGCGGAGCTGCCCGGCGCGCTGCCCTCCTCGTTCCCGTCGATCGAGCTGCGACCGGGCGAGGCGAGCCTGCCTTGGCTCGATGGCCTGCTGGCGCGCGATGGCGGCGTGCCGGTGCACTTCGTCTGGACCCCCGAGGAGATCCTCGATCCGCGCAGTCGGCCATCGGTCGATCGCGCGGCCGATCTTTTCAGTCGCGGTGGCGCGGTCGAGTTCATGCTCGGCGTCCCCGCCGACCACCGCCACCCGGCGGTCGGGGCCGGTCGTCTCGGCGATCCGCCGCGCCGATCGGGGCTCGTCGCCCGCATGGCCAAGATCACCGTCAACCTGCCGCGGGCCGCGTTCCGCTCGGTGCGGCGGCGGTCGGGCCGCATCGAGGAGGAGCTCGACGAGGTCATCGACCTGGCGCTCAAGGCGCTGGTCGAGCGCCGGCAGTTTCTGGCGCGGCTCGGCTCGCGGCGCGAGGGCCCGCTCTGGGACGTCCTCGGCCGCCCGCAGGACGCCACCGGCGCCCCCCTCATCGGGCTCGATGCGGCCGCCGATCGCATCGGTCTGCTGGGGCTCAACGAGTGCGTCAAGTTCCTCACCGGCCACGAGTTCCACGAGGACGCGCGGGCCGTCGAGAAGGGCCGGGAGCTGGTCGCCGCGGTGCGCCGTAAGATCGGGCGCGAGGCGCGCGGCCTGGGACTCCGCGTCGAGCTCGAGGAGACCCCCGCGACCGAGTCCGTCTCGCGGTTCGAAGTCCTTGACCGCCAGACATTTCCGCAGTTCGACGAGATCGATCGCGGACGCGAGGGGGTGGCGGCGGGTTATACTGGAGGAGTCCGGATCCACCCGGCAGCCGCGGTGGATCCGCTGAGGAGACTGGAGCATCTGGCGCGCTTCGTCCCGGAGGTCGTCCCGCGCGGCCTGCTCGACGAATCGCCGGAGCTCCGACACGCCGACGGCGCGCTCGTCGTCTGCCTTCTCGAGGAGGCGGCGCACGCGTTCGTTCGGCAGCCGGTGTAGGTGCCGGCGGCGGGTGACCGGTCACGACCGGCCACCCGGAAGAGAAGAAGAGAAGTGACGGAGAACGAACCGCTCGCCGGGCGCGCGGCCCGAGAGAGGACTCGAAAGAAACGCCCATGTATCTCAAGAAGCTGGAGCTCATAGGCTTCAAGTCGTTCGCTGACAGGACGGAGTTCGAGTTCGGATCCGGCATGACGTGTGTCGTCGGGCCGAACGGCTGCGGCAAGTCCAACGTCGTCGACGCCTTCAAGTGGATCTTCGGCGAGCAGTCCGCCAAGGGCCTGCGCGGGTCGGAGATGAAAGATGTCATCTTCAACGGCACCCAGTCGCGCAAGGCGGCCGGGTTCGCCGAGGTGACGGCGATCTTTGACAACCAGGACCGTTTCTTCGACCTCGACTTCAGCGAGGTGTCGATCACGCGCCGGCTGTTCCGCTCGGGCGAGAGCGTCTACCTGATCAACCGCCAGAAGAGCCGGCTGAAGGACATCAAGAACCTCCTGCTCGGGACGGGGCTCGGCGCCACCTCGTACTCGATCTTCGAGCAGGGAAAGATCGACGTGATGCTCCAGGCGAGCACCATCGATCGCCGCATCATCTTCGAGGAGGCCGCGGGCATCTCGAAGTACCGCGCCCGGAAGAACGAGACGCTGCGGGCGCTGCAGCGGACCGAGGACAACCTGGCGCGCGTCGGTGACGTCGTCGCCGAGCTGCAGAAGCAGCAGCAGCGCGTGCGAAGCCAGGCGGGCAAGGCGCGGCGGTACCGCGAGTACTCCGAGCGGCTGAAGCACCTGCGCATTCGCCTCGCCGTCGACGCCTTCACGTCGTCGGTGACCGAGCGCGCCGGACTGACCTACCAGCGCTTCCGTCTCGACTTCGAGCTCCGGCGTCTCGACGGCCTGCAGAAGCGTCTACGTCGCGGGCTCGAGGAGCACCTCGCCAGGCGCGATCGCAAGGAGGAGGAGCTGCGCGAGCTCCGCGAGCGCCTGGCGGCGATCCGCACGCGGCGTGAGCGCACCGAGGAGCGCATCGAGCAGAACCGGCGCCGGCTCGAGGAGATCAACGAGGCGCTCGAGCGTCGCCGGCGGCAGCTCGAGGAGACCAGCGCCGCGATTCATTCGCTCCGGGAGGAGCGCGACCGCGAGGTCGCCGAGCACGCGGGCCTGCTCGGCGAGGTCGAGGCGGGGCGCACGTCGCTCGAGTCGACGGTGGGCCGGCTGACCGTGCTCCGGGACGAGCACGGCTCGCTGCGCGGTCACGCCGAGGAGCTCAAGCGACAGATCGTCGATCGCATGGATACGGCGTCGCGGATGCGCAACGACCTCGTGCAGCTCGAGTCGGAGCTGTCGAATCTGACGGCGCGCCGCGAGCGACTCGAGGGACAGATCGGCAGCGCGCGATCGGAGCTCTCGGAGCTCGCGGAGCGCGCCGCCGCGCTCGGGCGGGAGCTCGAGACCGCCCGGGGCGAGGCGGCCCGTCTCGAGGAGGCGCGCGCCGCGATCGCCGAGGAGGTCGCGAGGATCGAGGCCCGCGCCGCCGAGGTCGCCGGCGAGCTGGCGGCCGCGCACGGCGAGCTGCGCGCCGCGCAATCGCGCCTCGACGTCCTCAGGACCTTCGAGGAGAACCTCGACGGTGTCGCCAAGGGCGTGGCGTCGATCCTGCGGGAGTGCAAGGACTCGTCCGGCGTGCACGGCTTGCTCGCGCACCTGGTCGAGGTGGACTCGGAACACGCGGCCGCCGTCGAGGCGGCGCTCGGCGTGCGGTCGCAGGCGCTGGTCGTCGACGACCAGGAGATCGGACTGCGGATCCTCGACCGTGCGCGAGAGCTGCGCGCGGGCGCAGTGGAGGTGATCGCGCTCGAGCGCGTCGACGCCACGGGGCCCGACGAGATCCCGCCGGGGGAGGACGTCCTCGGCGATCTGCGCCGTCACGTCGAGCTGAGCGGCGACGGCCGTCCCGAGCTCGAGTCGCTGCTCGACGCTCTTCTCGGCCGCGTCCTGCTCGTCCGCGACATGGCCACCGCGCTGGCGCTCTCCCGGAACGGACTGCGCGACTTCAGGCTGGTGACGCTGGATGGCGAGCTCGTCGAGCCGCCGGGTTCCCTGTCGATCGCCGGGGACTCGACGACGGGGCTGATCTCGCGACGCAGCGAGATGCAGGACATCGAGGGACGCCTGGTCGAGCTGCGCGCGCGGGCCGAGGCGCTCGAGCGCGTTCGAGACGAGCTCGAGGAGTCGCGCCGCGAGCGCGAGGAGAAGCTCGGTCGCCTTGCCGCCGAGCGCGAGGGGGTTTCGGTGCGCGTGGCATCGCTCGAGAGCGACGAGGGGCAGCTCTCGAGGGAGCGCGAGCGGCTCGAGCGCGTCGTCGGCGTGGCCGCGTCCGAGCTCTCGGAGATCCTCGAGGAGAACGAGCGCGTCGCTCGCGAGCGCGAGGAGCTCGACCGTCGCCTCGGGGATGTCGATCTGCAGCGCAAGGCCCTCGAGTCGGAGAGCGCCGATCTCGAGGAGAAGCTGCGCACGCATGGCGAGGACGTCCAGTCGGTGGCGGAGGAGGTCACCGACGCCCGCGTCCGCGTCGCGCAGTCGGAGAAGCGCGAGGAGGGTCTCCGCAAGGCGATCGAGCAGCTCGAGCGCACGCTGCGCGAGCGCGAGGAGAGGCGCGGCGCCCTCGAGTCGGAGATCGGCGACTTCACCGAGCGGCTGCGCACGACGGAGCAGGAGCTCGAGTCGTCGCGGCAAGCGCTCGAGCGCGCCCGCTCCGAGGAGTCCGAGTGCTCCGGGCGGCTGGTCGCCGCCGAGAGCGAGGACACCGAGCTCGCCGAACTCGAGGACGCGTTCCGGTCGGAGATCGAGCGCGTCCAGGAGCAGGCCTCCGGACTGCGCTCCGAGCGCGAGCAGGTCAACCTCGAGGACCGCGAGGGCGTGCTGCGCCGCCAGTCGATTCTCGAGACGGTGTCGCGGGAGTACGGCGTCGACCTCGTCGAGCTGATCGAGCAGGCTGCTCCGGGCGCCGCCGGCGGCAGCCGGACCGCGATGGACGCCGTCGAGGAGGCAGACGCGCCGGAGGCCGTGGACGCGGCGCGGGAAGGCGGCCTGGACCGGGGCCGGGACGCGGAGGGGGACGCCGACGCGGACGCAGCCGCCGCCGACACCGATGAGGATCCCGCCGACGCCGAGACCTACCGGGAGCCGACACTCGTCGAGCTCGTCGGCCAGTGGGTCGGCGCCGACGATCCGGACTGGAGCCGCGACGCCGCCGACGAGGAGGCGCGCACGCTCGAGGAGAAGATCCGCCGCCTCGGCAGCGTCAACATGGAGGCGCTCGAGGAGCTCGACGAGGTCGACACCCGCCTCAAGTTCCAGCTCGGGCAGCGGGACGACCTCCTGAAGGCGGAGCGCGACCTGCGCCAGATCATCGCCGAGATCAACAAGACGAGCCGCGAGCTCTTCACGAAGACGTTCTCGGAGGTCCAGAAGTACTTCGGCGAGGTCTTCGAGCGCTGCTTCAGCGGCGGCAAGGCGGAGCTCGTCCTCGAGGACGGCGTCGACGTGCTCGAGGCGGGCATCGAGATCGTCGCGCGGCCTCCCGGGAAGAAGCTGACGTCCCTGACGCTGATGTCCGGCGGCGAAAAGACGATGACGACCATCGCCCTGATGTTCGCCATCTTCAAGGCCCGACCGAGCCCCTTCTGCATCCTCGACGAGGTCGACGCCCCGCTCGACGAGAACAACGTCCGCCGCTTCGTCGTCCTGCTGCAGGGCTTCCTCGACATGTCCCAGTTCATCATCGTGACGCACAACAAGATCACCATGGCGGTCGCCGACTGCCTCTACGGCGTCACCATGGAGGAGAAGGGCGTCTCGAAGCGCGTCTCGGTCCAGTTCGAGACCTACGACCCGGACAACCCGCACGAGTCCCTCTCGACCGCGGACATCGACGAGGCGCCGGTAAGGCAGTAACCCCACGTCCCCGTTCCCGTCCCCGTCCCCGTTCCCGAGCCCGTCCCCGTGCCCGTTCCCGAAAACCCTCGTGGTCGGCGAGGTGGTCGACGTCGGGGCCGATCTTGCGGGGTTCGAGACCGACACCGAGACCGAGACCAGGGACCAGATTCCGACACCGACTCCGACACCGACTCCGACACCGATACCGACTCCGATACCGATACCGATTCTCTGCGTTCCCGTTCCGTCCCTTTCGACTCACATCCGATAACGCCCTCTTTTGGCGCGGTTGACGGCGCCGGCCTATACTTCCCTGACACCTCATCGAGTCACGGGGCTCCAGGATCGAGTATCCTCGCGATCGGACTGCTCGGCGCGCGAGGTTCCGGGGAGGGGGCCGGAACCAGATATGACTTCGATCACCCGCAACGACGTTCTCCAGGCGCACAGACAGAAGAGATCGCTCCGCGGTTTCAGTCTGCGTGGCATCGACCTCAGTCGCTGTACGCTGTGCGGGATCGACCTCGAGAGCGCGGATCTCGAGGGGGCCAACCTCAACGGCAGCGATTTCAGCGGCGCCAATCTCTACGGCGCGAACCTCGCCGGCGTCCAGGCCGAGCGCGCGAAGTTCACCGGGGCCGTGCTCGAGTGGGCGAACCTCGATGGCGCCAACTTCAACTCCGCGGACCTCAGCAAGGTGCAGTTCCGCTCGGTGCGCATGAGCGGCGCCCATTTCGGCAACGCCAATTTCTTCCGCGCCAAGTTCGTCGAGCAGGACCTCACCGGCTCGTGCTTTATCGGAGCGACCCTCGATTGCTCGTCGCTCAACAACTGCGTGGCCGAGAAAGTGGATTTCGCCGAGGCATCGTTCGTCAACTCGACCTTCCGCCGGGTCAAGCTGACGGGCTCCGATTTCTCGCGCGCCGTGCTGCGGGACACGAAGTTCGAGAAGACGCCGCTCCAGAACGTCTGCTTCCGGGCCGCCGACTTCCAGGAGTTCGACTTTTCCGACACCGACCTCCGCGCGGTCGATCTCCGCGAGGCCAATCTCGAGAAGGTGATCCTGCCGTCGCGCATCCCGCCGGAGGTGAACTTCGAGGGCGCCAACCTGACGCGGGTCAATCTTTCCGGCATGAACCTCTCGGGCCTCAACTTCCGGGGTGTCAACTTCGAGAGGGCGATCCTCACCGACGCGGACCTGACCGGCGCGAACCTCGAGGGCGCGCAGCTCATCGCGGCGAACCTCACCGGTACCAACCTGTCGAAGGTGAACCTCCGATCGGCGGTGGGCTTCGGCGCCACGTTCAAGCACGCGAAGTTCACGGACGTCGACGCGAACTACGCCGAGCTCCACCAGTGCAACTTCTTCCAGGCGACCATCTCGGGGTCTTCGTTCCTCGAGGCCAACCTGAAGAACGCGAATCTCTTCGCGGCGGAGGTCCGCGAGTCGGCGTTCACGTCGGCGTGCCTCTCGAGCGCGAACCTCTCGAGCGGCCGCTTCAAGCACGTCAATTTCGAGCACGCGGTGCTCGATCGATCGACCTCGTGCGAGACCGAGTACAACAGCTGCAACTTCCAGGGAGTCAGTTGCAGGAGGTCGATCTTCCAGGACATGTCCCTCGAGCACCTCGATCTCGATCACGCCAACTTCCAGCGCGCGGTGCTGACGGGAATCCACCTCGAGGACGTCAGCATGAGCTCGGCGATCCTGGATCTGGCCGATCTCAAGGGCTCGACGTTGACGAGCGTCGACCTGCGCGACGCACAGATCGTCGGGACACGGTTTCAGGATGCGACGCTCCGCAACGTCGATTTCCGGGGCGCGCGAGTTCGCGAGGTGGAGTTCACCGACGCGACGCTGAACGGCTGCAGCTTCGCGGGAACGGATCGGGAGGAGCTCGCCACGTGCATCGGTCTCTCCGCCGAGTCGCTCGAGTCGGCATCGGATGCGGTCGATCCGGCGGAGCCGGCGGAGGTCGATGGCCTGAGCGGGCCGGAGTCCGAAGACGACTCGAGTCGGATCATCGTCGGGACCGGTGAAGCGGGGATGGAGCGGACCGTCGATCTCAGCGAGCTGTCGAAGCTGACGGCCGCGGCGCTGAAGGGCGGGGGGTCCTGGAAGGCGGAGCCAGCGGGGTCGCAGTCGGCCGGGCACACCACGACGGTCGAGGAGTCGCCGGCGACGAAGGTCGAGTCGACCGTCTGCGTCCAGGACGAGAGCGTGGTGCTGGCGCCGACGGGAGACGACGTCGGGAGAGATACAAGGGTCACCGTGTCCTTCTTTCAC
>JBFFXF010000019.1:0-45365 GCA_041569895.1 Planctomycetota bacterium
AGTATCGTCGAGGCCGAGCGACAAAGCCAGGGCGGAGAAGCGCCGGCCAGACGCCCTCTCAGAATCGTGTCGGGCTATAGTCCTTTGAGAATAATGGAATCGTGCGGAGAATGGAATCGTCCAGCCGATCCGGTCCTTCCGGAGCATGAACTCTTTCCACCGAGCAGCCGAAAGAATCTCCATGAGAACGTCGAGATCCCCCATCGCAGCGGTCGCGCTCCTGGTCTCCCTGGCCGCGATCCCGCGAGCGGCGGTCGCCGAGCCTTACCGGATCGTCGTCATCCCGGACACCCAGTTCGCGGCCGAGAAGTGGCCGGAGTTCCTCGACAGCATGGGGAGCTGGATCGCCGCCAACGCCGAGCGGCTCGACATCGAGTTCGTGCTGCACGTGGGCGACATCGTCCAGAACGGCCACGTCGAGGAGGAGTGGCGCCGTTTCGACGCGTGCGCGCGCATGATGGAGAACACTGGCGTGCCCTACGTGCTCGCCGCGGGCAACCACGACTTCGACATGATCGAGGGCGAGCGCAGCCTGGTGCTCTTCAACCGATTCTTCCCCGCCCGGCGCTTCTCGCGGCGCCCCTCGTTCGGCGGCTCGTACCCCCAGTGGAAGAACGACAGCAGTTATCACGCCTTCCGCGCCGGTGGCACGAACTGGCTGGTCGTCTCGCTGATCTTCGAGCCGACCGAGGACGTCGTCGCATGGGCCGACCGCGTCATCGCGGCGCACCCGCAGCACCAGGTGATCGTCCTGACGCACTACTACCTCGACCCGGAGGGACGCGGCGAGCCGGGCAAGCGCCTCTGGGAGACGCTCGTCAAGCGGCACGCCAACATCCTCTTCGTGATCTGCGGCCACAAGTCGACGGTGCACTACTCCGGCACCGGCGACCACGGCAACACCGTCCTCGAGATGTGCTTCGACTGGCAGCGCAGCACCGACCGCGAGCGCAACAGCTATCTGGGAATCATGGAGATCGACCCGGAGCGCCGCACGCTCTCGGTGACGACGTACTCGCCCTACCTCGACCGCTTCCGCGAGGAGCCCCAGGACCGCTTCACGATCGAAAACCTGGAGCTCATGCGCCGCAAGCCGGCCCACACCGTGCCGCGACGCGCACGGTTCTGATGGCCTAGACCGGATAGCCCGACAAGCTCGAACGGGGAGAGTCGACTCTCGTGGCTTGCCGTCAGACGATTCATAAGGAACGCAGGAAGAGGAGGAAGGCAGGAAACGGATGGACCGATGGGGTTGAGCTTCGTCAGCCGAACTCGAGTCCCCGAACGCAATCGAGAAGAAGAGACCGCCCGGGCCGACCGTTTCGCCCTCTGCGTAATCTGCGCAATCTGCGTAATCTGCGTTCCCGTCGTCTGCCGTCAAAGTCTCGCCGACGAAGTCGAGTAGCGCTTCACGTTCGGAGAGTCGACTCCGGTAGTGCCGGCGTTCAGCGCGATGCGCTGCCCTCGGTCAGGACGATGTCGCTCGTGCGGGCGGTTTCCGGCGGGAAGTCCTCGACCAGGCCCGACGGCCACTCGATGCGGATGCGCTCGATGGCCTTGCGGGAGGGGACGGCGAAGCGCGCCGCGAGCTCGGACTGCGAGGCGTAGCTCGAGCCCGACTGCACGGTGCGCTCCTGCGTCCGTCCCGCCGCGGTCAGGGTGACACGCGCGCCGATGGCGGCGCGGTTCGACCTCGTGCCGCGCAGGCGGATGGCGATCCACTCGACGTCCTTCCGCGCGAATCGGTTCTCGAGCACGGTCGGCGTGTCGTCGATGTTGCTGACGACGATGTCGAGGTCGCCGTCGCCGTCGAGGTCGCCGCAGGCCGCGCCGCGTGAGGACTTCGCGACCTCGAGGCCCGAGCCCGCCACCGGCGCGGCGAGACGGAACGAGCCACGGCCGTCGTTGACGAAGAGCTGGTTTCGCTGGCGGTAGCCGATGCTCGAGCGCACGCCGTCCATCTGCGGCGAGACGTGGCCGTTGGCGACGAAGAGGTCGAGGTCGGCGTCGCCGTCGGCGTCGAGGAAGAACGTGCCCCACCCGAGGTAGCGGTAGCTCGCGCCGCCGAGTCCCGCCGCGTACGTCCCATCGGTGAACAGCGCGCGCCCGCGCTCGGCGAGGTAGAGCGTGTTGACGTCGTCCTCGAAGTTGGTGACGAAGATGTCGTCGAGCCCGAGGCCGCGCGTGTCGCCCGACGCGAGCCCCATCCCCGCCTGCGCGACGCCGTAGTCGTTGTAGGCGAGACCGAGGAAGAGCCCCGCCTCGCTGAAGCGCTCGCCGCCCTCGTTGATGAAGCAGAAGTTCGCCATCGTGTCGTTGGCGACGATGACGTCCGGGAAGCCGTCGCGCTGCACGTCGACGACGAGCGTGCCGAGCCCGTACGCCGCTCCCGCCGCCCGCACGCCCCACGCCTCGCTCGCATCGCGGAAACGGCCGCCTCCGAGGTTCAGCAGCAGGACGTCGTGCGCCGGACGCAGCCCGCCGGGGCCGCAAAAGACCGGCACTCCCTTGTAGAGGCACTTGCCGGCGGAACGGGGCGTCGTCTCGGCGCGGTCGAACTCGACGTAGTTGGCGAGGTAGATGTCGACGAGCCCGTCGCGGTTGAAGTCGGCGAAGCTCGCGCCGGCGCCCCAGCCGGGATGCTCGGCGCCCGAGTGTCGCAGGCGCTCGAAACGGCCGTCGCCGAGGTTGCGGTAGAGGACGTTCGGACCGAGGTTGGTGACGTGGAGGTCCAGGTGGCCATCGTTGTCGATGTCCGCCACCGCCACGCCGCAGCCCCAGCCGGTGTCGCCCACGCCGGCCTCGTCGGTGACGTCGGTGAAGCGCCAGCCGCCCTCGTTCCGGAAGAGACTGTTGCGGTACGGACTGTCGCGGTCGCCGCGCTCCGCGGCTTGCGGCGCCGCGTCGAGTACCGAGCCGTTGACGAGGTACACGTCGAGATCGCCGTCGCCATCGTGGTCGAGGAGCGCGACGCCGCTGCCGTTGACCTCGACGATCCAGTCCTTCTCCGCCGAGCCGCAGACGTGGCGGAACGCGATGCCGGTGCGCTCCGTGACGTCGACGAAGCGCGCCGCGGCACTGTCATCGTCGCCGGGGACGGCGAGGACGCCCAGTGTGATGAGGACGGAAACGAGCATCCCTCCTTTATAATGGCCCCGGACCCATGGCATCTACTCTCGCCCTGATTCTCTTCACGCTGACTGCCGCCCCGCCCGACGAGGACCTCGAGCGCGACGCGCGCCGGTCGCTCGAGCGCGGCGACTACGCGGAGAGCGAATCGATCGTCCGGCGGCTGCTCGAGAACGCCGGAAGCGGCACGAAGCGCGAGGCGATGCTGCGGGCGCAGCTCGCGCACGTGCTCGTGCTCCAGGGCGCGCTCGACGAGGCCGGGCGCGTCATCGCGGCGGCGCTCGAGGTCTCGGGCTCGTCGGACGTGCGCCGCATCGCCGCCCTCGTGCACCTGCGCGCCCAGTCGTACGCCGAGGCGCTCCCCCACCTCGACGCGGCGATCCGCTCCGACCCGGAGGACGCGTGGCTGCGATTCTCGCGGGGACTGGCGCTCGTCAAGACGGGACGGCCGGCCGAGGCGCTGGAGGATCTCGGGCGCGCCCTCCGCGATCCGGCGATGCGGCGCGACGCGCACTTCGAGCTCGCGCTGGCGCTCGCCCAGCTCGGCGAGCCGCGACGCGCCGCCGCCCACCTCGTCGCCATCCTCGAGCAGGACCCCTACGACGACGAGGCGTGCTACCAGCTCTCGCGACAGCTGATCCGCGCCGGCGACCGCGATCGCGCCCGCACCGCGGCTCTCCTGATGCGTTACTTCGGGGCGCTGCGCGAGCGCATCGGCGAGTCGACCCGTGACCATCACCTCGCCGCGACCGGCCACGCCGTCGGTGCGGCGATCGAGCGCGCCGCCAGACGCGAGCGCCTCGGCGACCTCGCCGGCGCGCACGACGAGCTCGACGACGCGCGCCGGCGACATCCCGACGACCCAGAGCTGGCGCTGGCGCTGGCGGGCTTCTGGCTCCGCCGCGGCCTCATCGCCGAGGCGAACGCCGAGCTCGAGCGCCTGCCGCCCGCGGCGCCGGCGGAGCTCGCCGATCGACGCGCCGAGCTCGCGCGCGCGGGGAGCGAGATCGCGGCGCGCATCGACGACGACCTCCGCGGTCGCTCGGCCGCGCTCGCCGAGGCGCGTCGACGTCTGGCGGACGCTCGCTGGAGCGATGCCCGCGAGCCGCTCGAGGAAGTCCTCGAGGCCGCCAGCACCCTCGACCGCCCGGCCATCGCGGACGACGCCGCCCGCCTGCTGCTCGCCAGGGACCCGCGCTCGGCGCCCGCGCTGCGGTACCTCGTGGACCGCACCCGCGACCCATCGCTCCTCCCGCCCCACCTCCACTTCCTGGCGCGGCTGGCGAAGGCGGAGCCGGGGAATCCGGCGCATGAACGACGGAGGGCTCGGCTGGTGGAGGCGATTCTGGGGAAGTGAAGCCTGCCTTCGTGCCCGTGCCCGTGCCCGAGCCCGGCAAAGCTGCTCGACTCCCCAGGCGAGACTCTGACGGCAGACGACGGCAAGGAAGGCAGGAAGGCAGGAAAGCAGGAAGGTAAAGAGAAGGAGGGGAGGGGAGACGATCGGTCGAGGGCGCGGCCGACTGACGACGAGGACGGGAACGCAGATTACGCAGATTACGCAGAGGGCGGAACGCGGGCGGCCTCCGCTTCTCGACTGCGTTCGGGGATTCGAGCTCGGCTCACGAAGCTCAACCCCATCAGTCCATCCGTTTCCTGCCTTCCTGCTCTTCCTGCCTTCCTCATGAATCGTCTGCCGGCGAACCTTCGAAGTCGAGAGGACGAGGACGAGCACGAGCACGGGCACGGGCACGGGCACGGGGACGGGGACGGGGACGGGGACGGTGACGAGATCGAGGACGAGGACGAGGACGATGGGGTTCACACCACCAGGATCATCACCACCCCCGCCACCGCCAGCAGGGTGAAGCTGACGCTCCACGTGTCCGCGCGTTCCTTGAGGAAGACCACCGCGACCGGGATGATCCACACCGGATACGTCGAGCTCAGCGCCGCCACGACGCCCGCCTTGGCGTACTTCGTCGCCACCGAGAGCAAGACGACGCCGATGAAGGTGCCGAAGAATGACGCGGTGGCGAGCGCCAGCACGCGTCGGCGCAGCTCGGGGCCCCTCGATGGGTCGGCCGGAGGTCTGTCGCGTCGGCGATGACGTGACCGAGCGCGACGCGACGCGCCGATCGCCGCCAGGATGACCACCGCCGGCGCGAAGCGCAGCAGCGTGCCGGGAAGCACCTCGGACTGCTGGAGCGCATCGCGCTGGAGCACGATCCCCGCCGCCTGCGCGAACGCCGACACCACGGCGAAGACCAGGCCCTCGACGAGGACGCGGCCGCGCGCCTCGACCCACGGCTGCGGACCCCGCCGGCGCGCGACGACGCCGGCCACCGACAGGAGCGTGACGCCAATGCCGACCAGTTGCCACGCGCTCGGAGTCTCGTCGAGCAGGACCATCGCGATGACCAGCGCGAACGGTATCGCCAGGCACTGCGTGGTCGACGTCGCCTGCGCGCCGAGCCGCGACAGCGCTCCGAAGAACGCCGTGTCGCCGATGGCGATCCCGACGACGCCGGAGAGGACGAGCAACCACACGACACGCGGATCGTCGGGAAAGGTCGAGCGCATGGCGACGACTGACACGCCGAGGCACGCCAGCGCGACGGCGTTCTTGAAGAGGTTCAGCAGGTACGCCGAGATGCCCGCGCCGTGCTTGCGGTAGACGCACGTGCTCCCGGCCCAGATCACCGCCGCGCCGAGCGCCGCGGCCTCGCCGACCAGCGGCGGCGGCGTGCTCATCGCTCGACCGACGGCACGCGGTTGAGGGTGTAGTACGCGCGCGGGTGCAGCAGGCGATCGCCGGAGGCCGAGGCGACGCCGTCGAGGTGGAGCTCGTGCACGTAGCCGGGCCGCAGCGGCTCGACGAGGAGCCGCACGGCGCGCCCGTCCCCGGAGACGCTCGACGGTCGCACCTCGAGCCGGGCGGCGTCGATCTCCGGGCTGCCGTAGGTCTCGTGGTAGCGATAGGTGTAGCTCGTCATCGCGTACGACGCGGCGCGCAGGGCGCTGTCACGATCGACCGCGCGCGTGAAGGAGAGCTCGAAACCGTCCGGACGTGCCCGCATCGTCTCGACCTCGAACGGCGTCGCGCCGGTCCAGATCACCCGCTGCAGGCCGAACGACCGCGTGCCGAGCGAGTTCCACCCGCGGTTCGTCTCGCCGACGAACATCGAGCCGTCCTCGCCCCACGCCATGCGCAGCACGGCGCAGTCGAAGCCGCGGCGGAAGGGGAAGCAAGCGCCCTGCAGCTCGCCGTCGACCTCCTCGAGGAAGACGCGCGAGATCAGCGACAGCGTGAAGTCGCCGACGAAGAGCTGCCCGGCGAACGGGCCGAAGCGGCCGCCGGTCGTGTCGCAGAGGACGTCGGTGCTCCCCTGGCCCATCTTGCGATACGGAAACCACACCGCCGGCGGGCGCAGCGGCCCGATGCGCCGCACCGCCTCGGGGAACGAGAGCCCCGACGGGATGCTCTCCGGTCGCGCGAACGTGGCTCCCGGTCTCGCGCAGTGCCGCAGCGAATCGACGTGGCCGTGGAAGGCGCCCTCCTCGATGCGACGCAGCGAGCACGTCGGCGTCCAGTTTCCCTGCTGCTCGGTGAAGAGGACGTTCCCCGACGTGTCGACGCCGAGCCCGCACGGCGAGCGCATGCCGCCCGAGACCGGCCGCCACGAGCCATCCGGATCGATGCGCAGGCTCCACCCGCGCCACGCGTCGCTCCCGGTGACGCCCTTGCCGATGCGGCAGTTGAGCGTCACCCACATCACGCCGTCGCGGTCGACGACCGGACCGTAGGCGTACTCGTGGTAGTTGCCGCTGACGCCCCAGCCGGTCGCCACCGTGCGGTACTCGTCGGCGATGCCGTCGCCGTCGCGATCGGCCAGCCGCGTCACCTCGGCGCGCTGCGCCAGCCAGAGGTGCCCGTCGTGCCAGGCGAGGCCGAGCGGCTCGTGCAGTCCGCCGGCGAAGCGGTGAAACCGCACCGCGTCCGGCGGGTCGTCGTGCGCGCCCTCGACGAGCCACACCTCGCCCTTGCGGATGGCCACCGCGAGCCGCGCGTCCGGCAGGAGCGCCATGCCGCTGACCTCGAGCCGCAGACCGTCGGGCACCGGGATGGTGACGATGCGGTAGAAGCGCGACTCGTCCGGGCGCGCCGGCGACCGGCCCGGCGCGGCGACGAGCGCACCGGCGGTCACCCCGGCGAGAACGGCGGCCAGAAGCGCCGCGAGCGCCGCGGAGCGCAGCGCCGGCGTCGTGCCCGCGTGAGGCATCCCCGCGCGCCCTACCATGTCATCCGCAGTCCGATGTCGATCGGATCGGCCGATGGCGTGATGAGTAGCCTCGACTCGTCGCCGGAGCGCCGCGGGACCGCGCCCGGCGGTCGGGTCACCTCGACGCGCACGCGATCGCCGCTCGCGATGCGCATCCAGACCGGCGCGCGGACGCCCACCAGCCGCACCGTCCGCAGGAGCCCCGCGTGACCCTCGAGCGGCTCGACGCGATCCTCGATGTCGATGGCGCCGGCCGAGTAGAGAAGGGTCGGCACGCCTCGCGAGTCGAGCCGGTAGCCGCGCATGCGGAAGCCGGCGTCGTGACCGCTCTCCGGCCAGGCCGCGTCGGCCGACTCGAGCGCGGCGAGCAGCGGGCCGGGCGGAAAGGCGACGAGGTCCTCGCCGAGCGGCGCGGCGAGCGGCGTGAAGCGGTTGTCCCAGGTGCTCTCGGCGTCGAGGAACTTCCCCTTCCACGCGATCGCCATGCGCACCTGACGCGCGTCGAACGCGACGTGCACACCGCCCGGGAAGCCGATGGCGATGGCGTGCATGCCGGCGTGCTTCATGAACGTGCGGAAGACGATCGGGCGCTCGCGCGGCGCGAGCTCGAAGGTGCCCCTCGCCTCGAGGCCCGCCGGCGGACGCGTCTGGTCCGACTCGAGCAGGTAGACCCAGATGCTGTCGATCTGCCTGACGGTGTCGCCGCCGACGATCCGGCGGTTGACCGCCTCGCCCTCCGGCCAGTAAGTCGGCATGCGCGTGCCCGGCACGAAGCGCGCCGGGTCGATGAGGTACTCGTGAAACCACTCCGGACGAAGGCGCGCGGGCGAGGTGGCGAGGTCGATGGCGCGGCTGCCGAGCCCCGGGCGCCCGTGGAAGTCGTGGCAGACGACGCATCCGAGACCGTCGATCCCGACCAGCTCACGCCCCCACATGTTCCGACCGACGCGCTCGGGCGGTGAGGGCCGCACGGGCGGATCGACGATGGCGAAGAGCTCCGCGAACGCCGAGGCGTGCGCCTCGCCGTAACTCGGCATGCGCGTCGCGAGGTAGGGACGCACGGCGCCGCGACCGGCGACGATGGCGTTCAGCGCATCGCGTCGGAGCTTGGCGCCCGTGCCGGTGAGCCGCGGCGGGAAGCGCCCCTCATCGCCGAGGTCGATGTCGTCCTCGAACGGCTCGAAGTACGCACTGCGGCCGTCGTCGGGCCCGCCGCGTCCGTTGCGCTCGTGACACGAGAGGCAGCCGAGGGCCATCAGCGAGCGCTCGAGGATCTCGGGCGGCTCGAGCGGCTCGGCGCCGATCGAGTCCTCGAGCGCGACACGCATCAGAACGCGCTGCCGTCGATCGAGCCCGTACCACGGCACCGCGGGAGCCGCCTCCTCGCCGAGGCATCCCTCGACGAGCGTGCCGAGCACGTCGATCAGCGTGTCGAACGGGACGACGTCGAGCCGCGACGCGATCGGCTCCTCGTCACGCGTGGCGCGGTGGCACGCGGCGCAGCCGAGCTCGGCGAAGTGACGCGCACCCTCGCCGGCGAGCGCCCGGTCGACCTTCAGCGGCGGCGGATCGCGCCGCGAGCCCTCGCGCAGGTAGAAGGCGACGTCCCGCGCCTCGTCCGGCTCGAGGGCGATGTGCGGCATTCGGCCCGACGGACGCACCGAGAGCGGGTCGCGCAGAAACGCGACGAGTCCGGCGAACGTGTACTTGCTCTCGAGGTCGACGAGCGGCGCCGACGGCGTGACGATCCGCGCGCGTTCGACGCCCGGCTGGAGCGTCGAGGGGGTGTAGCTGCGGCCCGGCGCGTGACACGCCACACACCCGACACGGTGGAAGAGCCGCTCGCCGCGCTCGGCGGAGGGCTCGCCCTCGACCGCCGGCAACGGGGCCTCGAGCGAGGCGAGGAAGTGCATCAGCGAGCGGATCACCGGACGTCGCCGGTCCGGGTCGACGCCGGCGAGGAGGTCCGGCATGATCGTCCCGGGGTCGGTCGCCCTCGGATCGGTGAGGTAGTCGAGCACCCAGCTCGCCTGCAGGCGCGACCCGGCGCCGTCGAGCACCGGCCCGCTGCGCTGGAGCACGCGACCGGTGAGGTCGCCGGGCACGCCGTGGCAGTTGACGCAGAGGAGCTCGCCGAGGAGCAGCTCCCCGGCGGCGAGGGCACCCTTCCCGGGCGTGGCGAAGAAGCGCTCGACCGGGGGCACGATCGGGCGATCCTGGCCGCGCAGCGCCAGCGGCGCGATCAACGCGAGCGCCGCCGCCGCGAGGGAGGCTCGCACGTGCGGACGCCCGCGCGTCGCCGGGTGTGTCGCCGGGCGTGTCGATATACGGATCATGCGTCTTTCGGCTTCGGCAGGCGCGACTCGAGGTACCGCCGCGCGCGGTTGACCTCGGCGGTGACCGCCGCGGTGGTCTCGAGGATCGGTATGCCCCGCGGCACGGGATGCATGAAGATCTCGGTCCACCCGCGGTAGTCGATGTCGCCGAGCGCGGCGAGGATCGGGGCGAAGTCGAGCGAGCCGCGTCCCGGGAGCTGCTCGAGCTCCTCCGCCTTCGGCAGCTTCTTCGTGCACCCCTTGCCGTGCTGCCAGGCGTAGAAGTGGACGAGCTTCTTGTCGAGGTGGCGCACCAGCCCCGCCAGCAGCGCCGCGTTCTGCGGCAAGTGGTACGGCGCGAGCGCCAGGCCGAGGTGCTCGAGTTTCGCGAGGTCGGCGAAGTGACGGACGGCGTCCGGCGAGCTCAGCAGCGTGCCGGAGTGGTTCTCGATGGCGATGGTCACGCCGCGCTTCCCGGCGGCCTCGGCGTGCGGCTTCATCTTCTCGACGAACTGCGCCACGGCGCGGCGCAGGTCGTCGCCGGAGAGCCCCTTCGGCCCGCCGCTGCCGGTGACGATCATCGTCGCGCCGAGCTTCTTCGCGACGTCGAGCTCGCCCGCGAGCTTGAACGGACCGAGGTCGTAGCGCGTCAGGATGCCGAGCCCGACGCCGTGGCGCTCGAGGAGCGCGGCGAAGCGCTCGTGCCCCATCGCCTCGACCTGCTCGCGCTGGTTGCCGTGGCGCAGCGGCCAGACATCGATGTGCGTCGCGCCCGTCTTCTCGACCTGCGGCAGGATCTTCTCGAGCTCCGTCTTGCCGTAGAGGCACGACGCGAGGATGTAGCGCAGCTCCGGCGCGGGACGCCTGGCCGCCAGGAACGCCGCGCCTCCGATCGCCGCGGCCGAGCCGGCGACCGCGGCGCGGATGAAGGCGCGCCGGGAAAGCACGGGGGTCTCGTGGAGGTTCCCGTTCATGCCTCGAACACCTCGCCCGGTTTCGGCACGTCGACTCGGGGGAAGCCGCGCTGGCCGAGCCGCTCCGCGAGCTCCATCGCCGGCTCCTCCTCGCCGTGGACCAGAAACGACGCCCGCGGCGGCTTCTCGAGGTGACCGAGGTACTCGATCAGCTCGTCGCGGTCGGCATGCGCGCTGAGGCCCGAGATCGACTCGACGTCCGCGCGCAGCTTGTACGTCTCGCCGTAGAGCTTGATCTCGGGCACGCCATCGGCGATGCGCCGACCGAGGGTGTGCTCCGCCATGAAGCCGACGATCAGGATGGTGCTGCGCCGGTCGGGCGCGACGCGCTTCAGGTGGTGGAGCACGCGGCCGGCCTCGCACATGCCGGAGGCCGCGATGATGACGCACGGCACGCGGAGCTCGTTGAGCGCCTTCGACGCCGCGACGTCACGCACGTACGTCAGGCGGCTGAAGCCGAGCGGGTCCTCCGCGCCCTTGAGGAACTCCATGGCGTCGCGATCGTAGCACTCCGGGTGCGCCCGGAAGACCTCGGTGACGTTCGCCGCCAGCGGGCTGTCGACGAAGATCGGCACCTCGGGGAGCGTGCCGTCCTTGAAGAGCTCGTGCAGGTGGTAGACGAGTCGTTGCGTGCGGCCGACGCTGAACGCGGGTATCAGCACCTTGCCGCCGCGGTCGAACGTCCTTCGGACGACCTCGGCCAGTCGCGCCGCGACGTCCTCCCGGGCGTCGTGCAGGCGGTTGCCGTAGGTCGACTCGCTGATCAGCAGGTCGGCGCGACGCGGCGGCACCGGATCGCGCAGGATCGGACGCCCGACGCGGCCGACGTCGCCGGTGAAGAGCAGCGCGTGCTCGCGGCCGTTCTCCTCGATGCGCAGGTGGCAGGAGGCCGAGCCGAGGATGTGCCCGGCATCCTCGAATCGGACCGACACGCCCGGCGCGACGGTGACGTCGTGGTCGTAGGGGATGCCGTCGAAGTGCTCGATCGCGCGCTCCGCGTCCTCCATCGAGTAGAGCGGCTCGAACGGCGTCTGCTTGCGCTTGCGCCGCTTCTTGTTGACGTACAGGACGTCCTTCTGCTGGATGTGCGCCGAATCGCGCAGCATCCACTTGCAGAGGTCATGCGTGGCGCGCGTCGCGACGATGCGGCCGCGAAAGCCCCTCGCCATGAGGCTCGGCAGGTTGCCGCTGTGGTCGATGTGGGCGTGCGAGAGCACCACGTTGTGGATCTTCGATGGGTCGAACGGAAAGCGCCGGTTGCGCTCGAACGCCTCCTTGCGCTTGCCCTGGAAGAGGCCGCAATCGAGCAACACGGTCTCGCCGTTGACCTCGAGGATGTGGCACGAGCCGGTCACCGTGCGAGCGGCGCCGTGGAACCGCAATCTCATCGCGCCGTCACCACCGCAGGGTCGCGGGCAGGTACCTGTCGATCAGCTCGCTGTAGTAGGGCCGCAGCTTCTCGATATCCGGACGCTCGGGGCTCTTCGAGTAGAGGTCGTAGGGGTTGAAGGCGCGCACCCACGCGAACATCTCGCGGTCGTGATCGTTCATCAGGTGGCCGTACTCGCCCTCGCGGTGCGCCGGATAGAACGAGTGGTAGCGGATCATGTAGAGGGCCGGCTCGGGGAGGTAATCCTTGACGACGTGGTAGAGGTACTCGTCGTGTCCCCACGAGAGGTGCACGGCGTCGAGCCCGCAGCCCTCCTCGTAGATGCCGAGCGGCGTCCGGTACTCCGGGACGTTCGAGTCAGCGTTGTCCGCGAAGAACTCCGGATAGACGATCTTCGGCGAGAACGCGCAACCGACCGGAAACGTGTCACCGACGACCGCCCACTGCGGCTCGCCGAAGAGGCAGAGGATCTTGCCGAGGTCGTGGATCAGGCCGGTGAGCACGAACCAGTCGGGGTGCCCGTCGGCGCGGATCGCCTCGGCGGTCTGCAGCAGGTGCTCGAGCTGCGAGAGGTCGATGTCGGGGTCGGAGTCGTCGACCAGCGTGTCGAGGAAGTCGATCGCCTCCCAGACGCTCATCTGCCGGCGCTCGAGCCCGAGGAACTCCCGCTTCTTCTCGAGCACGAAGTCGAGCGTCTGGTGGCGGTGGTTCAGCCGGTAGAACTCGCGCACGGTGTCGCGGCCGGGGTTGTCGTAGTCCCGATAGGTGTCGCGTTTCTTCGCGGTGGCGAGCTTCTTCCCCGCCCCCTCCTGCGGGTAGCGCTCGAGGAGGAAGTCCTCCCACTCGTCGAGACTCCCGAGCGGGGCGTCGGGATCGATTCCGTCCGTCCCGCGATCTCTCTCCGGCGTCGATCGTGCCATGGCTGCACCTGCTCGTCTTCTGGAACGTCTCCGGGAAACGATGAGCCATTCTACGGCACGGAACCGCCTCCTGCCCAGCCCGGTCCGGGTGCGGTACCGTTCCCGTTCCCGTTCCCGTGCCCGTGCCCGTGACCGTTCCCGTGCCCGTGCCCGTTCCCGTTCCCGAACGGCTCGGGATGGAGGAACGCGGAGGACGTGACCGTGGACCGTGACCGTGACCGTGGACCGTGACCGTGGACCGTGACCGTGGACCGTGACCGTGACCGTGACCGTGACCGTGGACTGTGAGTCGGTATCGGAGTCGGTATCGGAATCGGTATCGGTCATCGGAATCGGTCCCCCCGACCGCCTCCCTTGTCCCCGCCACACCCTTCCGGTACGCTGGTCGCGGCCAGGAGGCAGTGTTCTTGAATTCTGTCCGGCGCCCGAGCCGGGAGCGTTGCGCGACCCCATGCCCAGGATCGTCATACTCACAGAGGGTCGCTCCAATCCGAGCGACGCGAAGACGGCGTGCGGCATGATCCGCTACCGCCGCGATGACGTCGTCGGGTTGATCGACACGACGCGCGCCGGCCACACTGCGCAGGAGCTCTTCGGCACCGGCGGCGACATCCCGGTGGTGGCGCGGCTGACCGACGTCGACGCGGACACGCTGCTGATCGGCATCGCGCCCGTCGGCGGCAGCCTTCCCGAGGCGTGGCGCCCCGTGCTCCGGGAGGCGATCGAGAAGGGCATGAAGATCGTCAGCGGGCTCCACTTCTACGTCAGCGAGGATCCGGAGCTCGGCGCGCTCGCCCGCGAGAACGGCGCGACGATCTTCGACGTGCGGCGCCCGCCCGCCGACCTCACGGTGTCGCGCAACGTCGCGAAGGACCTGGCGTGCTTCCGCGTCCACACGGTGGGCGTCGACTGCAACGTCGGCAAGATGCTCGTGTCGATCGAAATCGCCGAGGGACTGAAGCGCGCCGGCGAGCGCGCCACGTTCGTGCCCACCGGCCAGACGGGGATGATGATCGCCGGCTGGGGGATCGCGGTCGACCGCGTCATCAGCGACTTCCTGCCGGGCGCCATCGAGCGTCTGATCCTCGAGCACGCCGACTCGGATTACCTGATCGTCGAGGGGCAGGGATCGTTGATCCACCCGCTCTACTCCGGCGTCACGCTCGGTCTGCTGCACGGCTGCGCGCCGCAGGCGATGGTGATGTGCTACGAGGCCGGTCGGACGACGCTGCGGCACGTCAATGTGAAGCTGCCCCCGCTCGAGCGCATGATCGAGATCTACGAGGAGATGGCGAGCCTGGTCGCGCCGTCGCGCGTCATCGCGCTCTGCTCCAACACCAGCGCGCTGAGCGCCGACGCCGCCGAGCGCGAGCTGCGCGGCGTCGAGGACAGGCTCGGCCTCCCGGTGGTCGATCCGGTGCGCCAGGGCCCCGCGAGGCTCGTCGACGTGGTGCGCGAGGCCGGGGCGCGCGCCCGATGAGGCTTCGCCTCGAGACGTTCTCGCTCGAGCTCCGGCACACCTTCACCATCTCGCGCGAGTCGCAGGACACGTCGCAGACTGTGCTGCTGGCGCTCGAGCACGACGGCGTCACCGGCTGGGGCGAGGCGTCGCCGAGCTCCTTCTACGGACACACGGTGGATTCGGTGCGCGCGGCGATCGAGAGCGTCGCGCCGGTCCTCGAGCGCGCCGATCCGCTCCGCTTCGCGCACGTGCTCGACGAGCTGCTCGAGCCGCTCGGCGGCGACCGCGCCGCGCTCTGCGCCATCGACCTGGCGCTCACCGACTGGGCGGCGAAGAAGCTCGGCGCGCCGATCCATCGACTGCTCGGACTCGACCCCGCCCGCAGCCCGCGAACGTCGTTCACCATCGGCATCAGCTCGATCGAGCACATGCAGGAGAAGGCCCGCGAGGCGGCCGGGTTCCCGATCCTCAAGGTGAAGCTCGGCACCGGCGACGACCTCGCGATCATTCGCGCCCTGCGCCAGGTCACCGACGCGACGTTTCGCGTCGACGCCAACTGCGCGTGGGACGCCGACGAGACCATCGAGAAGTCACGCGAGCTCGAGGCGCTCGGCGTCGAGTTCATCGAGCAGCCGCTGCTCCCGGACCGTCTCGAGGAGATGGAGCGCGTGCACCGCGAGTCGGCGCTGCCGGTGATCGCCGACGAGAGCTCGATCACGCCGGAGGACGTCCCCGCGCTCGCCGGACGCTTCCACGGCATCAATATCAAGCTCGTCAAGTGCGGCGGCCTGCTGCCGGCGATCCGCATGGTGCACGTCGCCAGGGCGCTCGGGCTGCGAGTGATGATCGGCTGCATGATCGAGTCGTCGGTCGGCATCTCGGCGGGTGCGCAGATCGCGCCGCTTCTCGACTACCTCGACCTCGACGGCGCCATCCTGACGCGGAACGACCCGTTCGAGGGAGTGGAGATCGACGGCGGGCGCCTCGTCTTCCCCACCAGGAACGGCCACGGGGCGGTCAGGCGTTCCGGCGCGCCGCCATCCGCTGGCTGATCAGGAACGCCATCTCGAGCGCCTGCTCGCCGTTCAGCCGCGGGTCGACTTGCGTCTTGTACGCCTGGCTGAGGTCCGCCTCGGACAGGCCGCGCGCGCCGCCGACGCACTCGGTGACGTTCTCGCCGGTGAGCTCGAAGTGGACGCCGCCGAGATTCGAGCCGTTCGCCTCGTGGAGGTCGAAGGCGCGCTGCAGCTCGGCGAGGATGTTGTCGAAGTTCCTGGTCTTCAGGCCGCCGCTCGTCGACACGGTGTTGCCGTGCATCGGATCGCAGCACCAGAGCACGCGGAGGTCCGCCTTGCGCGCGGCGCGCACCAGCGGCGGCAGGCACTCGTCGATGCGCCCGGCGCCGAAGCGATGGATCAGCATCAGCTTGCCGGGGACGTTCGCCGGATTCAGCCGCCGCGCCAGCTCGACGAGCTCGTCGGGCGCGATCGACGGGCCGATCTTGACGCCCACCGGGTTCTCGATGCCGCGGAAGTACTCGACGTGGGCGCCGTCGATGTCACGCGTGCGATCACCGATCCACGGGAAGTGGGTGGTCAGGTCGTACCAGCCGGTGCGGCGCGGCACCTGGCGCGTCTGTGCCTGCTCGTACTCGAGGTGCAGCCCCTCGTGGCTGGTGAAGAAATCGACGCGGTGCATCTCGCCGAGCTTGGTCCCCGACACCGACTCGAGGAACTCGATGGCGTTGCTGATCGACGTCGCCATCTGCCGGTAGTGGTCGGCGTGCGGCGAGTGGCCGATGAACTCGAGGTCCCAGTACTCGGGGTGCAGCAGGTCGGCGAAGCCACCGTCGACGAGCGATCGGATGAAGTTGATGGTCAGCGCGGCGCGCTCGTAGCCCCGCAGCAGGCGCTCGGGATCCGGCACCCGACGGTCGCGGTCGAACTCGAGCGCGTTGATCATGTCGCCGCGGTAGCTCGGGAGCGCGACGTCACCGCGCTTCTCGGTGTCCGATGAGCGCGGCTTGGCGTACTGGCCCGCGAAGCGGCCGACGCGGATGACGCCCTTCTTGCCGCCGTGCACGAGGACGAGGCTCATCTGGAGAAGGATCTTCAGCTTGTCGGCGATGACGCCGGACTCGCACTCGGCGAAGTTCTCCGAGCAGTCGCCGCCCTGGAGCACGAACCGCCGCCCCTCCATCGCGTCGGCGAGCTGGCTCTTCAGCGACTCGACCTCCCAGCTCGTCACCAGCGGCGGCAGTGCCGCGAGCTGGTCGAGCACGGCGCGGAGGGCGTCGGGATCGGGGTAGGTCGGCTGCTGCGTGATCGGCCGGTCACGCCACGACGAGGGCGACCACGTGCGCTTCGCTCCGGCGGCTGCGGCCCGTTTGCTGGCCATGTGTTCCTCGCGACTCGCGCTGCCGTGCGGTCAGCGCTTCTCGTCCGCCTCCCCCTGCTCGAACTCCGGGATCGACGAGCCGCACATGTGCACCGGGACGATCTTCTCGAGCTCCTCGCGAGGGATCGACGGTCCCGGCCGCGAGCAGTGCTGGTCGAACGCGGCGCGCAGGTCCCCGGCGATCTCCGCCGGGGTGCGCCCCTCGATCGAGCGGCGCTCGATCATGTGCACCACCTTGCCGTCCTTGAAGAGCGCGATCGACGGCGACGACGGCGGATGGTCGGTGATGTACTCGCGCGCGCGCTCGGTCGCGGCGCGGTCCATGCCGGCGAAGACGGTCGTCAGCCGGTCCGGGATGACGCTGTTTTGCAGCGCGAGCATGACTCCGGGACGGGCGCCGCCCGCGGCGCACCCGCACACCGAGTTGACCACGAGGAGCGTCGTGCCCTGCTTCTCGCCGAGCGCCGCGTCGACGGCCTCCGGCGTCAGCAGCTCCTGGACGCCCGCCTTCGGCAGCTCCTCGCGGAGCGGCTTGACCGCCTCCGGATCGTAGAGTGGACGGTGGTTGATGTTGATCTCCTGCATGCCGATGCTCCTTCGACGTCAGACCGACGCCGTCCTTCTCGAGAGTTTTCGGACGATATCCTCGACGATCAGCCGCGCGTGCACGCGACCGTTCTCGATGAAGATTCTATTGGTATTCTTGCCGCCGGTCGCGACGCCGGCAATGTACACCCCCTCGACATTCGTTTCCATCGTCTCCGGGTCGTGCTGCGGGCGGCATTTCTCGCCCTCGAGCCGCACCCCGACGCGTTCGAGAAACTCGAGGTCGGCGTGGTATCCGGTCATCGCGAGCACGAAGTCGTTGGGGATGGTCCGGGTGGCCGAGCCGGTGCGGACCGTGATCGAGCCGTCGTCGATGCGCACCACCTCGGTGTCGAAGAGGGCCTCGATGCTGCCCTCCCGGATGCGGTTCTCGATGTCCGGCCGCACCCAGTACTTGATCGCCGAGCCGAGCTCGCCGCGCCGGTGGATCAGCGTCACCCGGGCGCCGTTGCGGTAGAGGTCGAGCGCCGCCTCGGCCGCCGAGTTCTGGCCCCCGATGACGGCGACACGCTGGCGGTACAGCGGGTACGGCTCGTGGTAGTAGTGGGACACCTTCGGGAGCTCCTCGCCCGGCACGCCGAGGAGGTTCGGGTGGTCGTAGAAGCCGATCGCCAGGACGACGCACCGCGCGCGGTACTCGCCACGGTCGCTGCGGATGACGAGCGTTCGCTCGTCCTCGCGCTCGACGGCGATCACCCGCTCGTAGAGGTTGATCCGCAGGTCGAAGTGCTCGGCCACGCGGCGGTAGTAGACGAGGATCTCGCGGCGCGTCGGCTTGGGCCCGCCGGTGATGAAGGGCACGTCGCCGATCTCCAGCAACTCCGGCGTCGAGAAGAACACCACCTGCGCCGGGAAGCGGTAGATGGCGTTCGTCAGGCAGCCCTTCTCGAGTACCCGCGCGTCGAGCCCGGCGCGCCGCGCCTCGACGCCGCAGGCGATGCCGATCGGCCCGGCGCCGACGATCAGGAGGTCGAGGATGGTCTCTCGAGCGGCCACGTTCGTGCTTCGTCTCGGTGTCTTCGGTGTCTTCGGTCTCTTCGTTTCACTCGGTCGCTTCAGAATCGTGCGATTGTATAGCACGGGGCTCGATCCATCCAACCCCGGCGATTAGAATGTCGGCAGAGCGAGAACGGCCACCCAGCGGTTCCTGGGAGAGCTCCCGCAAGAGCTCCGGAGGGGATATGACCAGGCTTCCGGCTTTCCACGCGCTCGTCGTTATCGGCACCCTCCTCGCCGGCCTGCCCGTCGCCACGGCCCAGGACGAGGACGACAGCCCCGAGGCCCGCGCCGAGCTGATCATCGCGATGATCGAGGAGGCCACCAAGCGGTCCGACGCCGGCTGGTCGGTCCTCAGCGGCGTCGACCCCCGCACCGCCTCGGCCGACATCCGCGAGCTGGCCCGGACCATCCGCACCCGTCGGATGACGCTGAAGTTCGAGAAGCTCGCCGCGACCGACGTCGTCGACCTGCTGCGTCAGGTCACCGGCCTCAACTTCGTGATCACCGGCGCGGCCCGCCGAAAGCTCGAGACCGACACGCCGACGGTGTCCCTCGAGCTGCGCTACCTGCCGCTCGAGAACGTCCTCAACCTGATCGCCATGCAGCTCGGCGAGTACCGCTTCATCCTGCGCTACGGCGCGGTGGTCCTGGTGACCAGCGAGGAGTTCCGCCCGCGACGCGTGCTGAGGATCTACGACATCACCGACCTGCTCTACACCCCACCGGACTTCCCGGCGCCGAAGCTGGGGTTGACGAGCCCGGATGAGGAGAGGTAGACGTGCTTCAGGTCGGCGCCGGCACGGCGTGGGCCTCTTCTGCCGACGATTCATGAGGAAAGCAGGAAGAGCAGGAAGGCAGGAAACGAGTCTGGTCGTGCCTTGCGAGCTCTGTCGATCTCGAAGACGCCGTCGAGAAGCGAGAGCTGGTTCCGATTGAAACCACAGAGGCGCACAGAGGGTTTCTTTCTGTTCACAGGGGAACCAGCAGAGTCCTGTCCTCTCGATTCCGTTCGAGGAGCGAGCGAGGCTCACGAAGCTCGCCCCCCTCAATTCTTCCGTTCCTGCTTTCCTGCCTTCCTGCCTTCCTTATGTTCTCTGCCTTTCAGACCGACCGCGAAATGGAACCAGTCTCACCGGACTTGAAGGACACGTGATGAAAGCCATGGTTCTCCAGGCGGCCGGTGCTCCCCTCCGGCTTGTCGAGCGGGATCGGCCGTCTCCCCGGCCCGCGCAGGTGCTGCTCGAGGTCAAGGCCTGCGCCGTCTGCCGGACCGATCTGCATGTCCTCGACGGTGACCTGAAGGAGCCGAAGCTGCCGCTCGTTCTCGGGCACGAGATCATCGGCGTCGTCGCGGAGCTCGGCGAGGGGGTGGAGGGCTTCTCGGTCGGCGAGCGTGTCGGCGTGCCGTGGCTCGGCTCGAGCTGCGGTGCGTGCCGCTACTGCGAGAGCGGCCGCGAGAACCTCTGCGCCGACGCGGGCTTCACCGGCTACACCATCGACGGCGGCTTCGCGGAGCACACGGTCGCCGACGCGCGCTTCTGCTTCCCGGTGCCCTTCTTCGACCACGCGCACGCGGCGCCGCTCCTCTGCGCGGGGCTGATCGGCCATCGCGCGCTGGTGCGGGCCGGCGAGGCGGAGCGGCTCGGGATCTACGGCTTCGGCGCGGCGGCGCACATCGTCACGCAGGTGGCGCGCCACCGGGGCGTGCGCGTCTTCGCGTTCACGCGACCCGGCGACGAGGCGGGGCAGGAGTTCGCCAGGCAGCTCGGCGCCGAGTGGGCGGGAGGCTCCGACGGGCCGCCGCCGGAGGAGCTCGACGCAGCCATCATCTTCGCCCCCGTCGGCGAGCTGGTGCCCGCCGCGCTGCGAGCGGTCGCGAGAGGCGGCACGGTGGTCTGCGCGGGCATCCACATGAGCGACATCCCGTCGTTCCCCTACGAGATCCTCTGGGGAGAGCGCACCGTCTGCTCGATCGCCAACCTGACCCGCCTCGACGGCGAGGAGTTCCTGTCGATCGCCCCGCGCGTCCCGGTGAGCACCGAGATCGAGACCTTCCCCCTCGAGCAGGCCAACGAGGCCCTCACCCGCCTCCGCCGCGGCAAGGTGCGCGGGGCGGCGGTGCTGGTGATGTGAGGCCTCAAGACGGGCGGTGACGTTGCTCAGCGCGCGGGCTCTTCTTGCGGACGATCTAGGAGGAAACGAGGAAGAAGGGGAAAGGCAGGAAGATCTGTTCCGGCGCCACGTCCGGGGTTACGATCAAAGCGCCATGATCGACACGAGCGCACCCGGCGCTCCGCCCTTCGGAGCGCGGCTCCATGCCGCCTACCGGCGACAGTTCAAGGCGGGTATCGGCGATCTCGACTGGAAGGCGACGCAGACGTTGAAGGCGTCGGATCGAGTCGGCGCGGCGCGGCTGCTCGCACCTCTCGGTCGCGACGTCGTCCTGCGCCTCGAGCGTGACGCGCCCGAGGAGATCGTTGGCTACCTCGAACGGCGTGTGCGGCGACAGAGGCTGGTGGATTGCGAGATTGCGCTGCTGTTCGCGCTCGGTATGAACGCGACCAGTTCGGCGGCGTCTGGCGACTGGTGGTTGGCGACCGTGCTCGGGACCCTGGCGATAGCAGCGCTCATCGCCGTCGGAGTCACCGCGCGCTGGGGAGTTGCGGGGCCCTCGTGAAGTGGCCGGCCCGTACACGGAAGCGGGAACGGGTACGGGTACGGGTACGGGAACGGGGACGGGGACGGGTACGGGTACGAGTGGCGCGGAGACTACGCCAGGATTCCCTCCACCACCTTGCCGTGGACGTCCGTCAGGCGGAAGTCGCGGCCCTGGAAGCGGTAGGTGAGGCGTTCGTGGTCGATGCCGAGGAGGTGGAGGAGGGTGGCCTGGAAGTCGTGGACGTGGACCGGGTCGCGCGCCACGTTCATGCCGAGGTCGTCCGACTCTCCGTATGAGAGGCCGCGCTCGAGGCCGCCGCCCGCGGCCCAGAGGCTGAACGCGTAGGGGTGGTGGTCGCGCCCCCAGCGCTTGCGGTCGTTCATGTTGCCCTGGAGGAACGGCGTGCGGCCGAACTCGCCGCCCCAGATGACCAGCGTGTCGTCGAGCAGGCCGCGCGCCTTGAGGTCCCTGACCAGCGCGGCCGAGGGCTGGTCGGTGTCGCGGCACTGGCTGTAGAGCTCGGTGGTCAGGCTGTTGTGCTGGTCCCACCCCGCGTGCATCAGCTGCACGAATCGCACGCCGCGCTCGACCAGTCGCCGCGCCATCAGGCAGTTGTACGCGAAGGTGCCGGGCTGGCGGACGTCGGGACCGTACATCTCGAGCGTCGACGCGGACTCGCTCGACAGGTCGGTGAGCTCCGGCACGCTCGACTGCATGCGGAAGGCCATCTCGTACTGCGCGATGCGAGTGGCGATCTCCGGGTCGCCGAAGTCGCGCAGCTTGATCTCGTTCAGGCGGGCGACGTCGTCGAGGAGCTGGCGGCGCACCGGACGGCTGACGCCGGTCGGGTCCTCGAGGTACAGCACCGGCGAGCCGCTGCCGCGGAACTTCACCCCCTGGAACCTCGACGGCAGGAAACCCGAGCCCCAGTAGAAGTCGTAGAAGATCTGGCCGCACGTCGTGTTTCTGGTCACCGACGTCATGACCACGAACGACGGCAGGCTGTCGGTCTCGCTGCCGAGACCGTAGCTCAGCCACGCGCCCATCGTCGGCCGGCCTGGAAGCTCGCCGCCGCTGAGCAGGAACGAGATCGCCGGCGCGTGGTTCACCGCCTCGGTGTGCATGCTCTTTATGAAGCAAAGCTCGTCGGCGATCGACGCCGTGTGCGGCAGGAAGTCGCTGACCCACGCGCCGCTCTGGCCGCGGCGGTGGAACGGCTCGACGTTCTGGAGCAGCAGCTTTCCCTTCGGCGAGCCGGTCATGGTGCTGAAGCGCTTGCCGGCGACGTAGTCCTCGGGGACCTCCTTGCCGTGCAGCTCGCGCAGCCTCGGCTTGTAGTCGAAGAGGTCGACGTGCGTCGGCGCGCCGTTCTGGAAGAGGTAGATGACGCGCTTCGCGCGCGGCGCGAAGTGCGGCAGGCCCTCGAGACCGCCGACTCGCGACGATGTCGCGTTCGATCGCGTCGACGACGGCGCGGCGAGGCCGTCACGCGCCAGCAGCGTCGCCAGTGCGGCGGTGCCGATGCCGGTGGCCGATCGGCCGAAGAACTCCCGGCGCGTCACGTGGCGGGCGGCATCGATGATCGGATCGGGCAGTGGGTGCGGTCGCTTCATTCTCGTGTCAGCGTCTCATCGAGGTTGAGGATGACGTTGCACACCGCGGCGAGCGCCGCGAGGCGCGCCGGGGCGTCGGTCTCGGGCGCGGGCGCCGCGCCGCTCGAGAGGATCGCGCTCGCCGCCTGAGGCTCGGCCGCGAAGTGTCGCTCGAGCGCCTCGAGGCGTCCGACGAGGATGCGCTCCTCGTCATCCCGCGGCGGACGGATCAACACACGGCGGAACGCGCGCACCACGAGGTCGCGCCCCGTCGCGCCGGGCAGCTCCTCGCTGACCCGCGTCGCGAGGACGCGCGCCGCCTCGAAGAACGTCGCGTCGTTCAGCGTCGTCAGCGCGTGGAGCGGCGTGTTCGTGCGCGACTCCCTGACGGTGCACGTCTGGCGCGAGGCGACGTCGAAGAAGAGCGACGGCGCGACGATCCGCCGCCAGAACGTGTAGAGGCTCCGGCGGTAGAGCTTCTCGCCCTCGTCGCGGCGGTACTTCTTCTTGCCGAAGGTGGCGTCGGACCAGACGCCCTCCGGCTGGTAGGGGAACACGGGCGGACCGCCGAGACGCGCCACGAGGAGGCCGCTCGTGGCGAGCGCCTGATCGCGGATCGCCCACGACGGCAGCCGGAAGCGCGCCCCCCGCGCCAGCAGACGGTTGTCGGGATCGCGCTCGAGCAGCGCCGGCGAGACGCGCGAACTCTGGCGGTACGTCGCGCTGGTGACGATCAGCCGGAAGAGCCGCTTGACGTCCCACCCGGAGCCGCGAAGCTCGAGCGCCAGCCAGTCGAGCAGCCCGGGATGCGAGGGCGCCTCGCCCTGGACGCCGAAGTCCTCCGCGGTCTTCACCAGCCCGACGCCGAAGAACTGCTGCCACATCCGGTTGACGGCGACGCGCGCGGTGAGCGGGTTCTCCGCGGCGACGAGCCATTGCGCCAGACCGAGACGGTTCCGGGGCAGCGACTCCGGCATCCCGGGCAGGCTGACGGGGACCGCCGCCGAGACCTCCTCGCCGGGCTTGTTGTAGAGGCCGACGGCGAGCATGAAGGTCGACCGCCGCTTCTCCATGTCCTCCATCACCATGACGCGCGGCAGCGAGCGACGCAGGCCGTCGCGCCGCTCGATGGTCTCGCGCAGCGAGCGCAGACGCCCGGCGTACTCGGGCTGACTCGACCCGAAGTGCTCCTCGAGCTTCTTGAGCTCCTTCGGGCCCCGATCCCTCGCCGGGCGCTCGAGGATCTTGCGGATCTCCTCGGGCGTCTCGACAGCGGGCGTTTCACCCTCCGGTTCACCAGGCGCGTCGCCGGCGCGGGCGAGCGCCGTCTGCTCGGCGGCGACCACCGCCTCGACGCGCTCCGCGACGGCGCGCCAGAGCCGTTCGAGCTCCTCGCGCTGCTCGTCGGTGGGCGCCTCGACCACGGGCGGCGTCTGCGGATCGCCGCCGCCGCCATCGACCGGCGTCTGGTTGAAGAACGCGAACAAAGAGTAGTAGTCGCGCTGTTTCAGGCGGTCGTACTTGTGGTCGTGGCACCGGCAGCAGTTCATCGTCAGGCCGAGCCACACCGTGCCGGTGGTCTCGGTCATGTCCATCACGTAGTCGACGCGGTTCTCCTCCGGGATGCGACCGCCCTCGCCGTTGATCGGGTGGTTGCGACAGAAACCGGTGGCGAGCCTCTGCTCGAAGGTCGCCTCCGGGAGCATGTCGCCGGCGAGCTGCCAGACGGTGAAGTCGTCGTACGGCAGGCCGCGGTTGAACGCGTCGACCACCCAGTCGCGCCACGGCCACATGGTGCGTTCGCGGTCGCCCTGGTAGCCGTTCGAGTCGGCGTAGCGCGCCGCCGCGAGCCAGTCCCACGCCATGCGCTCGCCGAAGGCCGGCGAGGCGAGGACGCGATCGACGAGCCGCTCCCACGCGCCCGGATCCCTGTCCGCGATGAACGCATCGGCCTCCGCGGGCGACGGCGGCACGCCGAGGAGATCGAGGTAGAGCCGGCGGACGAGGCGATGCCGTTCGGCAGGGCGTGACGGCTCGTGCCCCTCGCGCTCGAGTCGAGCGAGCACGAAGCGATCGATACCGTTCCGCGGCCACGTGAGGCGCCTCACCTCGGGCAGCGCCACCGCTCGCAGCGGCTCGAACGCCCAGTGCCGGTCGTACTCGGCGCCGGACTCGATCCACTCGACGAGCACCTTGCGCTCCCGCTCCGAGAGCGCCAGCTTCGACTCCGGCGGCGGCATCCGGACATCCTCGTCGTCCGACGTGATCCGTCGCACCACCTCGCTCGCCGACGCGTCACCGGGAACGATGGCGACGCGCCCCGAGCGCAGCGTCGCGGTGGCGGCCTCGCGCTCGTCGAGCCGCAGCCCCGACTGTCGCGCCCGCGCGTCGTGTCCGTGGCACCGGAAGCACTTCGAGCCGAGGATCGGCCGCACGTCGCGCGTGAAATCGGGCGCGCCCGGGCGCGACTCGCCGGCGACCGTGCCGGCGAGGCACAGGCAGATAAACAGAACCCAGCTTCGCATGCCGTCATTCTGAACGACAGCGGCGCGGGAGTGAAGTGGAGAGTGCGATCCGATCCGTCAGGGCGGAATCGAGGAGTGTTTCACGTTCGGGGGGGGGAGGGTCGACTTCGGAGACTTGCTGTCAGACGATTCGTCAGGAAGGCAGGAAATTCAGGAAGGCAGGAAACGGATGGACTGATGGGGTTGAGCGTCGTGAGCTTTGCTCGAGTCGTCGAAGGCGTCGAGACGCGGAGACCGCCCGAGCCGACCGTTCCGCCTTCTGCGTAATCTGCGTAATCTGCGCAATCTGCGTTCCCGTCCCCGTCGTCCGACGGCCGCGCTCTCGATTGGTCGCCTCCCCTCCCTCTCCCTTTCCTTTCCTGCTTTCATGCCTTCCTGCCTTCCTTGCCGTCCTCTGCCGTCAGAGTCTCGCAGGCGGAATCGAGCAGCCTTTTCGGGGACGGGGCCGGGCACGGGAACGCAACCGGAGTTAAAGCAGCTCCGGTGGGACCTCGCCGCTCTCGAGGAGGTGGACTGGTCGGCCCGAGAGGTTGGTGATCGTGTCGTGCGGCTCGAGGCCGAGGGCGTGGTAGACGATCGCCGAGAAGTCGTTCGGGCCGATGGGGCGCGATGTCGGGTGCTCCGCCTTGTCGTTCGTGCTGCCGACGACCTGTCCGTGGCGGTAGCCGCCGCCGGCGAAGAGGATGCTCTGCGCCTGCGGCCAGTGATCGCGTCCGGCGTCCTTGTTGATCCTCGGGGTGCGTCCGAACTCGCCGGCGGTGACGACGAGGGTGTCGTCGAGCAGTCCGCGGTCGGCGAGGTCCTGGATCAGCACGCCGACGGCGCGGTCGTGGCGCGGCATCTTGTTGTCGAGCGCGCCCTTGATGTTGCCGTGGTCGTCCCAGTAGCCGGTGTTCAGGGTGACGAACCGTGCGCCGGCCTCGACCAGCCTGCGGGCGAGCAGCGCCTGCTCGCCCCACCCGTCGCCGTAGAGCTCGCGGATGCGCGGATCCTCGCGCGAGAGGTCGAACGCATCGCGCGCGCGACCGGAGAGCACGAGCTCGACCGCCTGGCGGTTGATGCGGTCCATCTGCGAGTACGCGGGACTCGCGTCGACGCGCCGTCGCAGCCCGTCGAACTGCTCGAGGAGCGAGATGCGGTTCATCAGGCGGCGGTCGCTGAGCCCGTCGACGAGCGTCAGGCTGTCGGCGCGCGCCGACGGAAGCTGCACGCCCTCGTTGCCGTAGCTGAAGTTTCCGGTGCGGAACGGATTGTGTGACACGCCGAGGAACGCCGCCCCGTGGAAGCCGAATCCGCCGTCGTTGATGTTGACGTACGACGGCACGCCGCGAAGCCTCGGACCGAGCAGGTGCGACGCCACCGAGCCCATCGACGGGTTGCGCGGCTCGCGGTCCGATCCGTTGGCGCCGAGGTAGCCCGAGAGGATCCAGTGAGCGGCGGCGAAGTGGTCGCCGTTGGTGTGGGTGAACCCGCGGAACACCGTCGTCCGGTGCATGATCCGCGCATGGAACGGCATGCGCTCGGAGATCTGGAGCCCGTCGAGCGTCGTGTTTATCGGACGGTACGGCCCGCGCACCTCCGACGGCGCGTCGGGCTTCATGTCGAAGGTGTCGAGCTGCGATGGTCCGCCGTGCTGCCAGATCAGGATCACGGACCGGCCGGTGCCGCCACTGCGGCCCGCCGCGCGACGCGCGTCCTCGGCGCGCAGCACGTCCGCGAGCGTCAGCCCGAGGACGCCGAGCGAGCCGACCTGGATGAACCGGCGACGGTCGAGACCGTCGCAGAGGTGGGGTTGCGCTGACCCGGTGATCTGGAGCATCGATTTTCTTCCCTGCAGTGCAGAACGACGGGACACGGGTACGCGCTCGTCCCGTCCCCGGTCCCGGGCCCGTGCCCGGTCCGGAGCGGCAAAACGGGAGTATTCTACCCCTCGGCCACCCCGGCGGCGCCAGAATTCGCCCCCCGGGGGGGAGGGGCCGGTAAAGCAGGCGGGTCAGTCGATCCGCCCCCGGCCGGTGAAGGCCTGGGAGCGCAGGCGCCCGTGCCAGATCGACTCGGCGTGCCGCAGGTGGCTGGAGTCGGCGCGCGACGGCGGCGAGTAGACCAGGCGGAAGGGGGCGGACCACTCGATGCCCGCGACGGTGCGGGGCTCCTCGCCCGTGCGCGTGACGAACCACGCCGGGTCCGCCAGGTCGATGCGTGTCTCGTGGCTCTCGCCGGGGGCCAGCAGCCGGATGTGGTCGTCGGTGATCGGCGGGCGCCGCTCGCCCTCGCCGACCCACGACCACGGGTTCGTCTGCCAGATCGAATCGGGGACGAGCTCGAAGGCCCGGCCCCCGGGCAGATCGAGGATGGCGACGTCGCGCTCACTCGCGTTCATCAGGAATATCTTGACGGCGACCGGCAGCCGCTCGCGAGCGCGGACCGGCTGCCCGGGCTCGCGCAGCTCCCGCTCCTCCCACTCGACCTGGAGCCCGATGCCGAGCGGGCTCCAGCGGTGGTCGGTGAGCACCGCGAGGCCGTTGCCGCCGAGCGCCACCTCGAGCTCCAGAGGCACCTGGACGTTCCCCCGGTTGCGGCCCAGCTCGAGCTCGAGGCCGCGACCCTGCTGGACGAAATACGCCTCGATGCCGTAGCGCACGAGGACCGCGTCGCCCTGGTGTCCGTGAAAGCGACCGCGGATGAAGAGGCCGTCGTCGGGCGGCCGGTCACTGGCGTGGACGATGTCCGCCACGCCGTCCTCGCCGATCGACAGGGTCGTGTAGATCCGCGTGTCCTTCTTCAACTCGTACCGGGAACGCCCGGCGAGGCCGTCGCGCAGCAGCGGCGGCGGGATGGTGGTGATCTCGTAGTCGAGGCGCACGTACTGTCCGCGGAAGGGATCGAGCGGATCGATCGGCGCGGTGCGCAGGTGGACGCGCTCGCCGGTGAGGACGACCCACTCGCGCTCGCCGGCCATCACGGCCAGGACGAGCGCCTGGAACCCGACCGCCGCGATGCCGAGCCATTTCTTCATGTCGTCGTCTCCCCGGTGGTCGTCTGGCCGGTCGCTCGCTCCGTCGCGTGCAGCTTGCGGATGCGGTGGTAGACGAGCCCCTGACCGATGAGCACACCGCCAACCAGGATGAAGACGATCCCCCGCACCCAGAGGCTCTCGAAGAGATCGACGTATCGCGCCACCGTGAGCGCGCCGAAGAGGATCGAGCCGAGGACCATCGTTCCGACCGACTCGTTCAGGCAGCCGCGGGCCATCAGGCCGGCGGCGTGCGCGAGGACGATGACGTTGATCGGCGCCGCGATCCACCACCGTTCGATCTCGGAGGGCAGGAACGCGGCGATCTGCGTCAGGACGAGCAGCAGCGGGATGAGGAAGAGGTCGTACGCCGGGAAGCGCTCGGTCGCGATGCCGCGACGCCGGACGGTGTCCGCGATGACGCCGGACCAGGCGGCGATCGCGAGCAGCAGCGGGACGAGCCAGTAGAGGATCGGACCGACGCCGCCGTTGAAGTCGACGCCGATCACGTCCCTCGCGAGATCGGGAAAGGTCAGCAGGTACGCGAGCAGGAAGTAGGCGATCAGACCGGAGACGACGAACACGGGACCGGACTCCGGGAAGACCATGCGCGTCCGCAGCCAGATGCCGGCGCCGACGAGGAGCGCCGCGGCGGAGAGCAGCACCGAGAAGGCGATGTCGTCCTCGTAGCTGATCACCGCGGTGCCAACGGTGAACACCACGGCGACGATGAGAAAAGCCAGCAGCACTCGCGAACGCTTCAGGAACGCCAGCGGGCCGAGCAGGCCTCCGATCATCCACGGCGCGGCGTGCACGGGAGTCCGGAAGTCGATCGCCTCGGCCAGCGACCAGGAGGCGAAGAGGACCGCCGCCATGATCGCCTGACCCGTCGAGAAGAGCGCCCACGCGGCGGCCAGCGCGCCGAGTCCCCAGAAGAGGAAGCCGTTGGGGAAGTGCTCCTGGATGTTGTAGATCTGCGCCACCAGCCAGATGCCGGCGCCGAAGAACATCGTTCCGAGGATATTGAGCGCCTCACCGAGCGCGCCGGTTCCCGGGCTGCCGCTCTGCTCGCCGCGCCGGCGAAGCCAGAGACCGGCGCCGTGCGCCCCGAGCAGGACGACGAAGACGATGGCCAGCTTGATGAGCTTGGGGATCGCCTCCCAGTTGTAGGCGATGAGGAGGATGAGGCCGAGCCCGACGACCACCGCGCCGAGCCCGCCGAAGAGAATCACGTTCCACGGGAGGCGCGCCTTCGGCTCCGGGTAGAGCTGGGCGATCCTGTCGGCCTGCTCGCGCGTGATCAGATTGCCGCCGACCCAGCGCTCGAGCTCCCGCTTCAGCCAGCGGATCGGTTTCTTCATGGTGGAACGCTCCGTTCCGGGAATCGGCTCGCGGCGCGCGACGCTGAAGCCGAATCGCCAACCCCGCGGATTGTCGCCCGGCGAGGATCAGCATACAATCGACCCCTCGCCCGGTCGATCCCCCGTCTCCGGCCCCGGCGCCGGACCCGTGCCCGAAAAGGCTGATCGATGCCGTTGGCGAGACTCTGACGGCAGACGGGGGCAAGGAAGGCAGGAAAGCAGGAAGGCAGGAAGGAGGATTGAATATTCTGCTTCGGATGCACTACGTCGCTTGCAGGACTCGCCGAGAGGTGACGGAGGTATCGAGCCGAGCCACACGTGGCGACGCGAGCTGCCGCGGTCACGAGATCGGACCGAGGACGCTCTTCGACGCGCTGCTGTCTTCGGGCGTTGGAGATTGGAGCGGTTCCGCCGACGGCGCGAGCGGAACTCCTTCAGTCCTTTCTTTTCCTGCCTTCCTGAGTTTCCTGCCTTCCTCATGAATCGTCTGACAGCAAACCTCCGAGGTTCAGTCTCCCTGCCGGGCTTGGACCGCATGACCAACCTCCGACGATTCTTCGCGCATTTCCTCGTCGCGCTCCTTGCCCTGACCGGCCCTCCCGCGACCTCTGCCGACGACGCGCCTCCCGCGTTCGAGCTGCGCGATGGTGATCGTGTCGTGCTGGTCGGCAATACGTTTGTCGAGCGCATGATCGAGCACAACTTTCTCGAGACGCTGCTGACGCGTCGGCATCCGGAGCGGCACGTCATCTTTCGCAATCTCGGCTGGAGCGGCGACAACGTCCGTGGACGCTCGCGGGCCGGCTTCGATCCGCCGGAGAGCGGGTTCCCCAAGCTCCTCGACGAGGTGCGACGCCAGCAGCCGACCGTGGTCATCGTCGGCTACGGCATGAACGAGTCCTTCCGCGGCGACGACGGGCTCGAGCCGTTCCGTGAAGGGCTCACGCGCCTCCTCGACGCGCTCGCCGAGACGGGCGCGCGGCTGGCGCTCGTCTCGCCCATCCGCCACCAGGACCTCGGGCGCCCGCTGCCGGATCCCGCGGCGCACAACCGCGAACTGGCGCGCTACGTCGAGACCATCCGATCGATCGCCGCGGAGCGCCGGCTGCCGTTCGTCGACCTCTTCCGGCACGGGCACGGCGGCGAGGCGCCTCTGCCGACGACCAACGGCATCCACCTGACCGGCGCGGGCTACCGCCTGGCGGCGACGTCGATCGCCCGCGGGCTGGGTATCGAGCCGGCGCGCTGGGAGGTCGACCTGTCGCTGCGCGGCGAGTCGCGCTTCCGCGGCACGCGGGTGTCGAGCATCGCGTGGGGACGGCGGCGCGCGAGCGGCGACCGTCCGATCCTCCGCATGGTGCTCGCCGACGACGTCCTGCCATCTCCGTGCGGCGACGAGCCACGCGTCCTGCGCGTCCGCGGGCTGCGCGACGGGCCGTACACGCTCGCGATCGACGGCCAGCCGGTCGCGACGCGTTCCGCAGCCGAGTGGCGGGCGGGAGTCGACATCACCGATGGACCGCAGCACGAGCAGCTCGAGGCCCTGCGGCGCGAGATCGCCACCAAGAACTTCGTCTTCTTCCAGCGCTGGCGCCCGCACAACACGACGTACCTCTTCGGATTCCGCAGGCACGAGCAGGGACGGAACGCACGCGAGGTCGCCGCGCTCGATCCGATCATCGCGGGGCACGAGGAGCGCATCGCCGAGCTCCGGCAGCCACGCGAGCACGTCTGGGAGCTGCGCGCCGTGGGAGAGGAGCGATGAGAGCACCGGGACGACCGACGACCATCCTGCTCGCGGCGCTCGCGCTCATCGCAACGGCGACCAGCGCGATCGCCCAGCGCGGCCTGCGCGACGTGCCGCCGCCCGACGTCTCGGAGGAGCTCGAGCGCTTCGAGCTCGCCGAGGGGTTCGAGATCGCGCTTTTCGCCGCCGACCCGATGGTGGTGAAGCCGATCCAGATCAACTTCGACCCGGCGGGACGCATCTGGGTGGCGAGCTCGCCGATCTACCCGCAGCTCCTGCCGGGCGCGCGCGCCGAGGACCGCGTCCTCGTGGTCGAGGACACCGACGGCGACGGGCGCGCGGATCGCTCGACCGTCTTCGCCGAGGGGCTCCTGATTCCGACGGCGGTGATCCCCGGCGACGGCGGCGCCTACGTCGCCAACAGCACCGAGCTGCTCCACCTCGAGGACGTCGACGGCGACCTGCGCGCCGACACGCGGCGCGTCGTGCTCTCGGGCTTCGGCACCGAGGACACGCACCACATCCTGCACACGCTGCGATGGGGACCGGAGGGCCTGCTCTACTTCAACCAGTCGATCTACATCCACAGCCACATCGAGACGCCCCACGGCGTGCGCCGCCTCGACGCGGGCGGCATCTGGCGGCTGCGGCCGGAGACGCTCGAGCTCGACGTCTTCGTGCGCGGCATGGTCAACGGCTGGGGCCACCAGTTCGACCGCTGGGGGCAGCAGTTCGGGGCGGACGGCGCGTACTCCGAGGGGATCCTCTACTTCATACCGGGAGCGTTCTACGCCACCGCCCACAACGCGCGGCGCATCCTGTCCGGCCTCAACCCCGGCAGCCCGAAGCACTGCAGCATCGAGATCCTCGGGGGCCGCCACCTGCCCGACGACTGGCAGGGGACCATCATCGCGTGCGACTTCCGTGCCAACCGCATCAACCGCTTCGCGCTCAGCGATGCCGGAGCGGGGTACCGGTCGGATCAGCAGCCCGACCTGGTGCGATCGCGACACGTCGCGTTCCGTCCGATCGACGTCAAGATGGGGCCCGACGGCGCCATCTACATCGCCGACTGGTACAACCCGATCATCCAGCACGGCGAGGTCGACTTCCGCGACGAGCGCCGCAACCACTCGAACGGGCGCATCTGGCGCATCACCGCGACCGGTCGGCCGCTCGTCGAGCGTCCGGCGCTGGTCGGCGCGCCGATCGGCGAGCTGCTCGAGCGACTGCGCGCGCCGGAGCAGTGGACGCGCCACCACGCCAGGCGCGTGCTCTCCGAACGCCCGCGGGACGAGGTGCTCGCGGCGCTGTCGCGATGGGTCGAGGAGCTCGACGCCGCCGACGCGGACCACGAGCACCACCTCCTCGAGGCGCTCTGGGTGCACCAGACGCTCGACGACGTCAACGAGAAGTTCCTGCGCCGCCTCCTCGCGTCGAGCGAGCCGCGCGCGCGGGCGGCGGCGGTGCGCGTCCTCTCGCACTGGTGGCGACGCATCGGGCGCGACGTCGCGCTCGGGCTGCTCGCGCCGTGTGTCAGCGACGAGTTCGCGCGCGTGCGCCTCGAGGCGGTGCGCGCCCTCGGCGGCATCCCGGATCGGCGCGCTGCGGAGCTCGCGCTGAGCGTCCTCGACAGACCGATCGACCGCTTCCTCGATTACGGCCTCTGGCTGACCGCGAACGAGCTCGCCGAGCAGTGGCTGCCGGCGCTGGCGCGGGGCGAGGTCGTCTTCGGCGGTGACGCGCGCCGTCTCGAGTTCGCGCTCGAGGCAGTGGGCTCCGACGCGGCCGTGCGGCCGATCCGCGAGCTGATCGCAGCCGGCGAGACCTCGCGGGAGCGCACGCCGGAGCTCCTGCGGCTGGTGGCGCGGCTCGGCGGTCCCGATGACCTGGCGTTCGTCTTCGATCGCGTCGCCGGGGGCGACACCCTCGCCGAGAACGCGCGCGTCACCCTGCTGCGCGAGCTCGCCCGCATCGCCCGCGAGAAGGGCACGCGCCCCGCGGTCGACGCCGATCGCGTCGCGGCGCTGCTCGACTCCGGCCCGCCCGCGCTGCGCGCCGGGGCGTACCGGCTCGCGGGGCTCTGGAAGCTCGAGTCGCTGCGCGAGCGACTGCGGAGCGCGGCGCTCGACCGGTCACTCGACGAGAGGCTCCACCGCGCCGTCCTCGACGGGCTCGTCGCGCTCGGCGATCCGGAAAGCGTCGCGACGCTCGAGGCCGCGCTCGAGGCCGCCACCGAGATCGACGCACGCCTGCGGATCATCGCCGCTCTGGTCGCGCTCGACCTGCCTCGGGCCGCGCGACGCTTCGCGACCCTGATCACCGACTCGCGGACCGTGGTGGGCGACACGGCGGGCGTCTTCGAGGCGTTCTTCGGCCGCAGGGAGGGTCCGGCGGCGCTCCTCGGCGCGCTCGGCGACTCGGAGATCCAGCCGGACGCGGCGAAGGTCGGCCTGCGGATCGCGCAGTCGTCGGGCGTCGCGTCGCCCGAGCTGATCGAGCGCCTCGGGGCGGCCGCGGGCGAGGGCGTGTGGGAACCGGTCGTCACGGACGCGGACGCGTTCGCCGCGCTCCTCGACGAGATCCGCGAACGGGGCGATGCGCGCCGCGGCGAGGCGATCTACCGGCGACCGGCGCTGAAGTGCATCGAGTGCCACGCGATCGGCGGCGCCGGTGGCCAGGTCGGCCCCGACATGTCGAGCCTCGGCGGCGCGTCGCAGCTCGACTCCATCGTCGATTCGCTCGTCCTGCCCAACAAGGCCGTCAAGGAGAACTACCACTCGCTGGTCGTGGTGACGCGCCAGGGCGAGGTGGTCACCGGCATCCCGATCGCGTCGTCGGCGGAGAGCGTCACGCTGCGAACGAGCTCGGGCGAGGAGCGCACCATTGGCACGTCGGCGATTCTCCGGCGACAGGTCTCTGGCTCGATCATGCCGGAGAACCTCGTCGACACGCTGACGCGCGAGGAGCTCGTCGACCTCGCCCGTTTTCTCGCCGCGCTCGGCAAGGACGAGGGATTCACCGTCGGCCCGGAGAGGGTCGCCCGGCGATGGCGCCTGCTGGCCGGACCGCCCCGCGAGCTCACCACCGGCTCCCCGGCCGCGATCGGCGAGCGCCTCGCGAACACGTCGCTCCGGTGGATCCCCGCAACGAGCCGCGTCGACGGAGAGCTGCCGCTCGAAGACCTCGCATCGACGTCGACGTCCACGTCAGGCGTCGCCCTCGCCCGGACGGAGATCAGCGCCGAGCGCCCGGGCCGCGTCGAGCTCACCATCAACGGCGCGGAGGGCCTGACCGCATGGCTCGACGCGAAGCCGATCGAGCTGGAACCGACGACGACGCTCGTGCTCGAGGAGGGGATTCACCGCCTCGACCTCCGCGTCGAGACAGAGAAGCGTCGCCGCGGGCTGCGGGTGACCCTGCGTGAGGTGGAGGGCTCGGCCGCGGCGGCGGGTTTCGTGGGCGGCTTGTGAGCATCGCCCTCCTCGTCCTCGTTCCCGTCCCCGGTCCCGTGCCCGTGCCCGGTCCCGTGCCCGAAGTCGCCGCTCTGTCCTCGGAGCTCCGACTTCGATCGATCGGCCCCGACACCGCGCACGACTCTGACCGCGAGAGCTTACGGGTCCGGGGCCGGGGCCGGGGCCGGGGGGCACCCGGGACGCGTTTGAATCCGGTCCGCGTCTCGGGTATACTTGTACGATCATTTGCACCCGTTGCTCTCCAGTCTCTCTCGGATTCCTCGCACGTCTCTGGGCCTGCACTCGAAGCAACCAACCCGAAGGAGCTTTGAGTCATGGCTCAGCACCCTGTCGTGGGGACCCTCCCCTTTTCCGTGACCTCCCGACGTCCTGCGCGTTCGTTCTCGCAGCAGGTGAGGTCCGCACCGGCAATCTCATCACCCAGGGCGACACCGAAACAATTGAGTAACTTCCACGATCTCGGACTTTCCAGGGAGATCCTTCGCGCCGTCGACGGCGAAGGGTACCAGCAAGCCACCCCGATCCAGGTGCAGGCGATTCCCGACGTGCTGGCGGGTCGGGATCTCATGGGCAACGCCCAGACCGGCACCGGGAAGACGGCGGCCTTCGCGATGCCGACGCTCCAGCGATTGAAGGCCCGCCATGGCGCACCGATGGACGATGGGAAGCATGGCCGTCAACGTGGCCGTCGGCGCGGCCAGCGGTGCGACTTTCCACCGCCACGGCCGATCCGCGCCCTCGTTCTCGCGCCGACGCGCGAGCTCGCCGCGCAGATCGGCGAAAAGTTCAGTTGCTACGGACGCTACACCGGGCTGCGGAGCACCGTCATCTTCGGCGGTGTCGGCCAGGGCCCCCAGGTTCAGGCGATCAGGCGCGGCGTGGATATCCGCGTCGCGACCCCGGGCCGGCTCGAGGACCTCATGGGGCAAGGCATCGTGAGCCTCGACGCCGTGGAGATCCTGATTCTCGACGAGGCCGATCACATGCTCGACATCGGCTTCATCCACGCCCTGAAGCGCATCGTCAAGACCGTCCCGGCAGAGCGCCAGACCCTGATGTTCTCGGCGACCATGCCGCGGGAGATTCGTGAGCTTTCGAGGCAGTGGCTCAGGGACCCGGTGCACGTTCAGGTGGATCCGGTCGCCACGCCGGCGGAGGACGTCGAGCAGTCGCTCTACTATGTCGAGAAGAAGCAGAAGCCGCTGCTGCTCGCGGCGCTCCTGAGAAACTTTCCCGAGAATCGTTCCCTGGCGTTCACCCGGACGAAGTACGGCGCCGACAAGGTCGTGAAGCACCTCAAGCGCGCAGGTCTCTTTGCCGCGGCGATCCATGGCAACAAGTCCCAGGGTCAGCGCCAGCGGGTGCTCGACCAGTTCAAGACGGGGCGGATCTCGGTGCTGGTGGCGACGGATATCGCAGCGCGGGGCCTCGACATCGCCGGTATCACGCATGTCTTCAACCTCGACCTCCCCGAGGTCGCCGAGGTCTACGTGCACCGAATCGGCCGCACCGGAAGAGCGGGTGCGACCGGAACGGCGATCTCCTTCTGCGCGAGCGAGGAGAGGCCTCTGCTTCGAGCCGTCGAAAGGCTCACCGGAAGAAAGATACTGATCGAGAGGACGCCCGGCGAGTTCCAGTCGAGCGAGGCGCCCCGTGCGCCGGAGGCCGCGACCCCGGTCGCTCCGAGGCCGACAGGGACTCGCAGGCGAAACGGGAAACCGAAAGGAGCAGCGCCGTGGCGAAACAACGCCCATCGTTCGAAAAGCGCCGCAGAGAGCGGGCCAAGAGAGAACGGCGCGAGGAAAAGGCGAGACGGAAGGCAGAACGAAAAGCGGCAGCCGAGGACGACGCGCCGGTCGAAACCGAAGCGGTCGAGGAACAGGACGCAGAAGAATCGTCCGAGGAGCCGCTGACGGACGAGCCGGAAGAACGGCCAGAAGCCGAACCGGCCCCGGAGGCCGAAGGCCCTTCGAGCTGACCGGACCCGAGAGCGCGTGCCGGACCGAAGAGTGGAAACGCTTACTCGGTCCGCAGGATGACGTGGTAGCCGAACGCCGTCTCGACCACGCCGCTCACCTCGCCGATCTGCAGCGCGAAGACGGCCTTGTCGAAGGCCGGCACCATCTGGCCCTTCTCGAAGAGGCCGAGCGCGCCGCCGCGGGGGCCGCTCGGGCCGTCGGAGTACTTCCTGGCGAGCGCGGCGAAGTCGGCCTCGGCGGCGGTCGCCTCGCCGCGAATCTTCTCGGCGAGCGTCTTCGCCTCTTCCTTCGAGCGCGTGATGTCCTCGCCGGCGCGCTCGCTGCCCTTGTACTGGATCAGGATGTGGCTCGCGCCGACGCGCTCGATCGGCAGGCGCTTGATGACGTGGAACCCGAACGGGGTCTCGACCGGCTCCGGGAAGACCTTGCCGATCTCGAGCTTCTCGAGCGCCTTCTCGAACTCGCCGACCATCTGGCCGGCCGCGAAGATGCCGAGGTGACCGCCTGACGGACCGGACGGACCCTCCGAGTGCTCCCGCGCGAGCGCCGCGAAGTCGGCGCCCTCCGCTTTCGCCTTCGCCACCAGCTCGGCCGCCAACTTCCTGGCGTCCTCCTTCGTGCGCGTGATCTCCTCCGGGGCGCGCTCGCTGCCCGTGTACTGGATCAGGATGTGCGCCGCGGAGTACTCGACGATCGGCAGCCGCGCGAGGACGTGAAAGCCGTACGGCGACTCGACGACGTCGGCGATCTGTCCGACCTCCATGCCGAAGAGCGCATCGCCGATCGCCTGGAACGGCCCGCGCAGCTGGCCCTCGCGAAAGATCCCCATCTGTCCGCCGCGCTCGGCGCCCTCGGGCTCGTCGGAGTGCCCCTTGACGAGGTCCTCGAACTTGGTCTCCGGCTTGCGGGCGCGCTCGACGATCTCCTTCGCCAGCTTCTCCGCCTCCTCCTTCGACCGCGTGACGCCGGGCATCGGCCTCTCGGCCTCGACGTGCGAGATCAGCACGTGCGCGGCGGCGACACGCGAGGGCGGCGTCTTCGGCTTCGTCGGGGTCCGCGGCGGCGCGGCGGGCTTGGCGGACTCCGCCGGAGCCTCTTTCGCCTCGTTCGCCTCCTCCTGCGCGTGGCACGCCGGGGACACGAGAAGTAACGACAGCAGGGCGAGGACGAGGCATCGGGCGATGGACATCGGGAGGCTCCTGATCAATGGCGTGGAAGAAGGCCGAACACGCAAGCTTAGGCATGCCCGGTTGACGAAGCAAGCGAAAAGGAGACTCTCCGGGCCGGCGCCATTCTGACCGCGATCGCGCCGTCCGTCGATCAGCCCGAGAGCGTGAAGTCCGGCAGGCGGACGATCTCCCCGCCCTTGAGCGCCGACTCGTGCGCGCAGATGCCGACGCACGTCCAGTTCGCCGACTGCACCGCGTTCGGGAACGGGTCGCGCCCCTCGATGAGCGCCGCGACGAACTCGTGCGCGAGGTGCGGGTGCGATCCGCCGTGTCCCCCGCCCTGCGCGAAGGAGAGGTGCTGGTGCTCGTCGAGGTCGTACACGCCCTTCGTCGTGAACGCCTGGATCGGCTCCGGCAAGCGGTGCGCGTAATCGGGCACCTTGATGCGCTGCGGGATCTCGGGCTCCGGTTTCTTCGCCGTGTGCAGCACCGGATCCTCGCCCTCGATCAGCGGCCACTCGAAGGCCTTCTTCGAGCCGTAGACGTCGAAGCTCTCCCGGTACTGGCGCGCCGTGTCGAACAGCGAGCGGTAGATGCGCGCCGTGACGTCGGAGTTGGCGAACTTGATGTGGCAGGACTCGACGGCGAACGGCGAGCCGTAGTTGTCGATCAGCTCATCCCGGATGGTCCCCGAGCCGAAGCACGAGACGTACTCCGCCTCCGCGCCGGTGAGCGCGACGCATGGACCGACGCAGTGCGTGGCGTAGTGCATCGGCGGCAGACCGGGCCAGTAGTCCGGCCACCCGTCCATGTCCTGCTGGTGACTCGCCTGCACGAACTGCACCTTGCCGAGCTCGCCCTTGTCGTAGAGCTCCTTGACGTAGAGGTACTCGCGCGCGTAGACGACTGTCTCGGCCATCATGTACTTGAGGCCGGTCTTCTTCGAGAGCTCGACGATGCGGCGGCAGTCCTCGATGGTGGTCGCCATCGGTACGGTGCACATGACGTGCTTGCCCGCCTCGAGCGCGGCGATCGACATCGGCCCGTGATCGGGAATCGGCGTGTTGATGTGGACGAAGTCGACCTCGCCGTCGGCGAGCACGTCCTCGTACTTCGTGTACCGCTTCTCCACCTTGAACGAGTCGCCGATCTGCTTCAGCTTCTTCTCGTTGCGCTGGCAGATGGCGTACATCTCGGCGTTCGGATGGCGCTGGTAGATCGGAATGAACTCGGCGCCGAATCCGAGTCCGATGATGGCAACCTTGACCTTCTTGTCGCTCATGAGGGCTCTCCTGCAATGACTCTCCCGGAGCTCCCCGGGGCGTGATGACGGGGGAACGTGATTGTCGAAGAGCGCCGCGGCGATTTCAAGAGGCCGCTTGCATTCGGCGCACAGCCGATCGAGAATCGCCGGGAAGCGGAACGCGCAGATAACCGATCAACCGGGAGGAGCCCGGAAGGAGCACACTGTCATGACGGCGAGAGCACCGAGAGAGACTCGACGGGGACTCACTCGCCGCGAGCTGCTGAAGACGTCGGCGGCCGCGGGTATCGGCTTCTGGCTCGGCACGAGCACGGCGCAGTCGCGGCCGTTGCCCGCCAGCGAGAAGCTCAACATCGCCGTCATCGGCCTCGGCGGTCGCGGCCGCGCGAACCTCAACGCGGTTGCCGGCGAGAACGTCATCGCCCTGTGCGACGTCGACGACGAGCGCGCCGGTGACGCCTACAAGCGGTTCCCGAGGGCGAAGAAGTTCCACGACTTCCGCCGCATGTACGACGAGCTCGAGAAGCAGATCGACGCCGTCGTCATCAGCACGCCCGACCACACGCACTTCCACCCGGCGTACGCCGCGCTCGAGCTCGGCAAGCACGTCTACCTCGAGAAGCCGATGGCGCATTCGGTCTGGGAAGTCCGCACGCTGACCGACCTGGCGCGGAAGCGCGGCGTCGCGACGCAGCTCGGCGTCCAGCGCCACACCCACGACAACGTCCACCGCGTCGTCGAGCTCGTCAAGGGCGGCGCGATCGGCGTCGTCAAGGAGTGTCACGCCTGGGTCGGCGGCGACCGCGGCATGCCGTCGATTCCGAAGGAGCACCCGCCGGTGCCGGATCACCTGAAGTGGGACCTCTGGCTCGGCCCGGCGTCGGACCGTCCCTACAACCCGACGTACTGTCCGTACGGCTGGCGCTTCTGGTGGGACTTCGGCACCGGCGAGACCGGCAACTGGGGCTGCCACGTCCTCGACATCCCGTTCTGGGCGCTCGACCTGAAGTACCCGACGCGCGTCGCGGCCTCCGGCCCGCCGGTCCACGACCAGACGACGCCGAGGCAGATGGAGACGCACTTCGAGTTCCCCGCCCGCGCCAGCCGACCGGCGGTGACGCTCCACTGGTCGCACAGCAAGAAGGGCCCCGAGGTGCTCCGCCGCCACGGCCTGCCGCACTTCGGCACCGGCGTGCTCTTCGTCGGCTCGGAGGGGATGCTGCTCTGCGACTTCGGCAAGCGACGACTCTTCCCCGAGGAGAAGTTCGCCGACTTCCAGCCGCCGGAGAGGACCATCCCGGACTCACCGGGCTTCCACCGCGAGTGGATCACGGCGTGCAAGGGAGGCCAGCCCGCGACGTGCCACTTCGACTACACCGGCCCGATGACCGAGACGGTCCTCCTCGGCAACGTCGCCTACCGCGCCGGCACCGCCTTCGAGTGGGACGCGAAGAACATCCGCCCGCGAGGCTCGCATCCGGAGGTCGAGGCGCTCATCCGCCCGCCGTATCGCAAGGGGTGGGTCGTCTGATTTAGAAAGCCTCCGATCTCGGAATCGGCCTCAAACCCGTCCCCGGTCCCGGACCCGGCCCCGAAGTCGCTCCCGTCCGCGATCCCCAATGAGACTCGGAGTTCTCGTTGCGCTCGTGGAGAAGGGCGACGGTTCGGTGAGACCCGCAAGACTTCAACACACGCGGAAAAAGCTACCGTCGGAGATCCGGGATGTCTGCTGAGCCGAGTTCGGGCCCTCGACCGCGGATGGCGCTCCAAACCGCGAGTATGAGAACCTTCTGCGCCGCCTCCTCATGCACGTAGTACACGTGATATCGGGTCCTGGGAAGCAGGAGCCTTCTCAGTCCTGGGATCCCCACGTCGGCGTAGCGTCGACCCGCGTCCGGGCTGTGCTCGAGAAGATCGATCGCGCCTTCCAACTCGCGCCGGAACAGATCGGGCGAAGCGGGACGGTTTCCTCTCCACCACGCGCTGATCTCGAGAATGTGGTGTTCGGCGCGCGGCGTCTGCCAAACCTCCGCCTTCATTCGCCCGACGGCAGCGTGTCCAGCAGGTCTCGTGCCGGTTTCAAATCACCCGCCTGGGCGCTCTTCCAGGAGGCCTGGAGCGCCGCGTGAAGCGCGGCGCGCTCCTCGTCGGAGAGCTCGTCTCCCTCGTCGGCGACGGTGAGATCGAACTCTGTTCCCTCGGGGAACTTGGTGGGCTCGTCTACCACAAGGCGACCGTTGATGACTCGGGCCTTTATCGATTTCATGCGTGGATTCTACGCGCAGGTGCTGGTCTGAGCAAATCTCGGTCTCGGGTCTCGGGTCTCGGACCTCGGACTCGGAGTCGGAGTCGGCATCGGCATCGGCATCGGAATCGCTCTTCGTCCTCGAGCACGAGCACGAGCACCCCTACGCCAACAAACCCCCATCACCGCAAACACTCCCAGATCGCCTCGAACTGCCTGCGCGCGTCGCCGCCGAAGAAATCGAGCAGTGGCGTGCGGCCCTCGATGGCGAACTGGGGCATCTTGGTGCCCGGGTCGATGCGCTGCGGGTCGCTCATGAAGCGGTGGTAGAAGTCCTTTCGCAGGCGCTCGTGGAAGCCGTCGAGGTTCGGGCCCTTGGCGTCGAACGCGCCCGTCGCCTTCTGCGCGCCGCGGTCGTGGCACGTCAGACACGAGAAGCCGCCGCCCTGGACGAGGAGCTCCTCGCCGATCGCCGCGAGCTTCTCGTCGACCGGCGCCAGCGCCGTGCTCACGGGCGGGAAGCCGTGCGCGAGCGCCAGACCGCGCGCCATCGAATCGCCGTGGATGGCGAGCTCGGCGAAGTGCGGCATGCGGGCCTCGAGCCACGGCCGCACCCTTCCCTCGACGCCGCCGGCGAGGAACGTCGCGAGCCACTCCGGCCGGAACTTCTCGCCGACCCAGGTCAGCCGTGGGCGGATCTGCAGCACCGCTTCGCCCTCGCCCCCCGCTCCGGGGAGCCCCGGCGGGATGCGCGGGCGCTCGAGGTCGCCACCCGCCTCGCCATCGCCGGCGAGCATCGACCAGGTGTCGAGGCGGCCGTCGCGACGGTGACACGCCGTGCAACGCAGCGCGGCGATGCGGCGCTCGGCGTACTCGGGCTCGCACCGGCGCGCGAGCGAGGCGAGCCCCGTGGCGGCGAGCGAGCGCACCGCGGCGAGCTCCTCGTGATCGAGATCGAAGTCCGGGGCGCGCCCGCGATCCGCCGCGCCCGTCGCCAGGCAGCCCGATGTCGCTCCGGGGCGCAGCGCGCTGGCGAGCGGTGGCGTACCGGTACCGACTGCCGGGACGGCGACGCGGACCGGTCGCGGCCCGATGGCGTGACACGAGAGACAGCCGCTCTCCTCGAGGAGCCGCTTGCCGCGCACGGGGTCGGCGGCGGAGAGGTCGACCGGCTCGATCTTCCCCCTCGCCGACGCGAGCACGTGCGCCGCGAGCGCGCGCGCCTCGCCCGCGTCGAGGCCGAAGTCGGGCATCGCGATCGCGGGGTGGTGGCGGTCTGGATCGAGCAGGAACTCGACGAGCGCCGCGGGGCGCCACTTGGCGCGCACGAGCGCGAGCGACACCCGCCCGCGTGGGTCGGGGCGCTGGCTCGAGACCGGCTCGAAGACGTGGCACGCGATGCACCCGAGCGAGTCGAAGAGCTCCTCGCCACGCGCGCTGTCCTCCGACGCTGGCCCCGCGCTTCTCGTCGCGCCGTCACCCGGCGGACCTTCGGGCGTCGAGCGCAGCGTCGCGAGGTGCGCCGCGACGTCGAGCGCACGCGGGTCGATCGCCCCGTCCGCTGACGGCGCGAACACCCGCGGCATCGACGCGTCGTGACGCAGCGAGCGCGGGTCGGCGATCCACCTGGCGAGCCACGCGCCGTCGAGGCGATCGCTGCTGCCCTCCAGGGACGGCGCGCCGAGGTCGAGCTCGGGCATTCCCCCGGCGATGTCGATCGAGGTCGCGTGGCAGCGCACGCACCGCCGCGACGCGACCACCTCGCGCCCGCGCCGCACCAGCATGCGCTCGCGCAGTCCGGCCGTCTCGGGGTCGTGCGTCAGCACAGCCGGATTGATCGGCTCCGCCGCGAAATCGAACGAGGCCCAGAGGAGACGGACGAAGGCGTCGCCGCCTGTCGGGCTCGTGTAACGCGCGCGGATGCGGTGACGGCCGCCGTCGAGCTCGACGGTCTTCGGCGGCGTCGCGGCGAGATCGCCCTGCGCGGCGCGGAACACCGTCTCGCCGCCGACCTCGAGCTCGAGCGCGCCGCGCCCGACGGCGGAGAACGTGTAGTCGTCGAGGAGATCGACCTCGAGAAACCCCTCCCACGTCGCCCGGAAGGGACCCGGCTCGAGAAAGGGCGTCGTCGACACGCCCGCGGGCGCGTACAGCGCGACCAGCCGCGCCGTCCGCGAGTCGGTCGCCACCACGCCGCCCTCGCGGTCGAGACGCTCGATCGTCAGGACGAGACCGCGAGCGGGATCGGCGGCGCGCACCGACGCGGCAGCGAGGGCCAGACAGGCGCAAGTCAGGACGGTCATGCGCGTCAGGTTCATTCGGCGGTGTCACTCCTCACGATGTCGTTGAAGATCCTGGAAGCTGCTTCTCGTCGGGCCGTAGTCACGATCCGATGATAGCGTCGATTCGCGAGGTTTGAATGCGTTGAGGCGCAGCACTCGCAGCGTCCGTCATATTCGCCAACAACGTCGCGCGAGCGGCTCGGGGCCGAGCCCGGGCACGGGCACGGGACCGGGACCGGGACCGGAACCGGTTTTTTCGCAGTTGGGGGCTGTCTCTACTTGCGCGTCCGCAGGTACGCGTGGAGATCCGCGACCGCGGTGTCCGGCAGGCCGGTGAGCAGGCCCTCCGGCATGAACGAGATGCGGCTCGGGCGCGTCTCGACGATGTCGCCCGCGGCGAGCCGCACGGTGGTGTCGGCGGAGGTCTGGAGCATCGTCGTCGCCGGGGACTCGTAGATCATCGCGCCGCGGTGGACGTCGCCGCGTCTGGTGATCACCTCCCTGGCGACGTGCGCCGGCGAGATGTCGCGGCTCGGGTCGACGATGGAGATCAGCAGGTCACGCGGCGAGAGGCGAGCCGCGACGCCGCGCAGATCGGGGCCGAGACGGCGCGAGCCATCGTGGCAGCCGGCGCACTGTCGCTCCCGGTAGACGCGCACGCCGCGCTCCGCATCGCCTGCCTCCCAGTCGATGCGCCCGGCGCGCTCGATCCACGCCGCGACGCCGCCGTCGACGACCCGTCCGATGGTCTCCGCCTCCTCGGGATACCGCCGCTCGAACCAGTCGAACCACGACCGGTACGCCGCCAGGAGGTCGCCGTCCTTCGTCTCCTTGACCTCGAACGACTCTCCCGACCAGCGGGCGAGCAGGTCGGCGAGCGCACGGCGCGGCCGCTCCTCGGCGCGCAGCGAGCAGAGGTCGCGCAGCGAGAGGAGCGCGCCGGCGAGCTCGTCGGGCCGGGCCTCGCCCTCGAGCCGTGCGAGCGCGCGCGCAGCCCGCTCGATGACCGCGCCCTGCCTCGAGGCGAGCGCCTCGACCAGCCGCTCGCGATCGACCGGTCGCGGCTTCCTCGCGAGGACGAGCGCGATGGCGTCGCGCAGCACGGGATCGGTCCACTGGTCGCGCAACGCGTCGAGTCCCTCGCCATCGGGCAGGTCTCCGGCCAGTCGGACGAGCTCCGACGTCCACGCGGCGCCGTTGTCGCCTCGCGATGCAGCGACAATCAGTCGCCTGACGACGGCATGGCGCTCGTCGCCGCGCAGGCGCTCGGCGAAGAGGGTATGCCCCGGAAGGCCGAACTTCGGGTGGGCGATCAGCGTCGAGACGAGGCGCGGATCGCGCGCGCGCAGATCGTCGAACGCATCGCCGACGGTCCGCGGCCAGAAGCGGCTCGGCTCCTTGCGCCCGGCGTCCATCTTTTCCTGCAGGCGCGCGAGCGCCGCGGCGCACGCCCGGGTGAAGCCGGGAGGGCGCTCGCCGGGGATGCGCGCCGCGGCCAGGAGGAAGTGGATGTCGTCCTCGACCGGGCTCGTGAGCGTCCACAGGTTCGCCATGCGGGCGAGCAGCCCGTCGACGTCGACC
>JBFFXF010000020.1:0-45030 GCA_041569895.1 Planctomycetota bacterium
CGAGGTGGCCTCCGCCTTCGGGGCCGAGCGGGCGGAGTCGGAGACCGAGGCCGAGAACAGAGGCAGAGATCCGACTCCGACTCCGACTCCGATTCCGATTCCGATGACCGATTCCGAATCCGATGGCCGAGTGCGATTCCGACCCTTCCTCAATCTGCGCAATCTGCACAATCTGCGCAATCTGCGTTCCCGTCCCCGTCGCATGTCGGCCGCGCTGTCGCACCTCGAGCACGGGCACGGGACCGGGAACGCAGCCCTCACTCCGCGAAATCTGCGGACCGCCCGGCGCCCTCGACGAAGTACGACTTCAGGATCCGCGCCGTCAGGCCCCAGATTTCCAGGCCGTCGTGGCGGAAGGCGTAGATGCGGCGGTTTCGACCCCGGGCGTCGATGAAGGTGCCGCGGACGCGGAAGGGGTTGTCGCGGATCAGCGCCAGGGGGACGCGGAGGATGCGGGCCACCTCGCGCCGGTCGGGGACGAGCGGGCAGGGCTCGCGGAGGCGGCCGACGAAGGGGCGCACGCGGTCGCCGAGGCCGGTCTCGAACCAGCCGAGCTCGTCGACGACGTCGACGAGTCGGTGGGGGAGGCCGATCTCCTCGTGCGCCTCACGGAGCGCGGTCTCGAGGAGGGTGGCGTCTCCCGGCTCGCGAGCCCCGCCGGGAAACGAGACCTGGCCGGCGTAGCGCGGCAGGTGCGCGGCGCGCTCGGTGAGCACGATGTGCTCCTCACCGTCGCCGTCGACGATCGGGATCAGAACGGCGAACTCGCGCATCGGAGCACCGTCGGGCGCTGATCAGACGCTGAACGACGATCCGCAGCCGCAGGAGCCGCTGGAGTTCGGATTGTTGAAGACGAAGCCGCGGCCCATCAGGCCGTCCTGGAAGTCGACCTCGGTGTTCTCGAGGTAGAGCATGCTCTTGCCGTCGACGACGACCTTGATGCCCTCGATGTCCGCGACGCTGTCGTCCTCGTTGACCCGGGTGTCGAAACCCATCCGGTAGGTGAATCCGGAGCAGCCGCCGCCGACGACCATCAGCCGCAGGTTCGCGTCGGTCGGCAGTCGCTCGGCCTCGATCTCCTGCTTCATCAGCGACTTCAGCTCGCTCACGGCCTTGTCGGTCAACTTGATTGCCATTCGTGTGTCTCCTCCATGCGTTGGGGTTGTCTGTTTTATTCTGGTGTCAAGTGCGCTCGCCGGCGCGCCGGGCTCAGCCCGTCGCCACCGACGAGATCTCGCGCAGCCGCTTGACTGCCGAGACGACGAGTCCTGTCGCGAATTCGATCTCCTCCTCCGAGTTGAACCGCCCGACGCCGAAGCGGATCGAGGCGTGCGCCAGATCCTTGCTGACGCCGATCGCCCGCAGGACGTAGGACGGCTCCGGCTGGCTCGACGTGCACGCCGAGCCGGACGACACCGAGAGCCGCTGCAGGGCGACGAGCAGCGCCTCGCCCTCGACGCCCTCGAAGCTCAGGTTCAGCGTGCCGGGAAGCCGCTCCTCGGGGTGCCCGTTGAGGTGAACCCCGTCGAGGCCCGACGTGATCCCGGAGTGCAGCCGGTCGCGCAGCGCCCGGATGCGGCGGGCGTCCTCCTCGAGATCGGCGCGTGCCACCTCGCACGCGAGCCCCAGCCCGACGATTCCGGGAACGTTCAGCGTTCCGGGGCGCAGGCCGCGCTCGTGTCCGCCGCCGTGGAGGATCGGCTCGAGGCGCACGCGTGGAGGCCGCCCGCGCACGGAGAGCGCGCCGACGCCCTTCGGGCCGTAGATCTTGTGCCCGGAGATCGACAGCAGGTCGATCTGCTGCGACTCCACGTCCACCGGCACCTTGCCGACCGCCTGCGCGGCGTCGGTGTGAAACGGAACGCCGCGCTCGCGGCACACGCGTCCGATATCCTCCACCGGCGACAGCGTGCCGATTTCGTTGTTCGCCATCATGATCGAGACCACCGCGGTATCGTCTCGCAGCGCCTCGCGCACCTGCTCGGCGCCGATTCGACCATGACGGTCGGGCCGGAGAACGGTGAGCTCGATCGGATCGAGCCCCGCGATCGACCGCCCGCGCGCCAGGGCGCGGCATGCGTCGAGCACGGCGTGGTGCTCGATCGCCGAGGTGACGACGTGCCCCGGGCGTCCCGAGCGCAGTCTCGAGTCGATCACCCGGCCGATGATCGCCAGGTTGTCGGACTCGGTCGCGCCGCTGGTGAAGATGACCTCGCGCGGCTGGCAGCCGATCAGGCTGGCGACCTGCCCGCGGGCGCGCTCGATCGCCTCGGCGGCGCGCCAGCCGTACGCGTGCGTGCGGCTCGCCGCGTTGCCGAACTCCTCCTCGAGGTAGGGGCGCATCCCCTCGAGCACCCGCGGATCCATGCGGGTGGTGGAGTTGTTGTCGAGGTAAATCGTCGGCTGCGCCGCGTTCATTGTCCTCGGTTGTCTCGCGTCAGGCTCTCTCGCGATCTCTCGTCCTGCGCCAGCACGGTCTCATCGCCGTCGCGGCCGCCGAGACACGTCGGCAGCTCGACGAACCCCTCGGGCGGGGCGACGTTCCGCGTCCGCGCGTCGTCGACGAACGACTGGATCGTCGTCGTCTCGAGGACCTCGCGGACTCGATCGCCGAGCACCCGCATGGCGCCGCGGATCGGGCAGATCCGGTAGACGTCGCAGAAGACGACCTCGCTGTCGCGCTCGGCGCGGCACTCGACGATGCTCCAGGGCCCCTCGAGCGCCAGGATGACGTCGTTGACGGAGATCCCGGACGGCTCGGCGCCCAGGCTGTACCCGCCGTGAACGCCGCGGGAGGAGGTCACCAGCCCGCGCCGCTGCAGGGTCTTCAGGACGCTCGCCGTCAGCGAGCGCGACAGCCCGTACGTTCGCGCGAGCTCCCGGGAGCTCACCGCCTCGCCGGCGCGGAGCGCCAGATGAGTCAGGATGAGGACGCCGTAATCGACCTTGCGAGTCAGATTGAGCATTTGCGTGCGCTGAAATTGCGTGCGCTGAAGTGCCTGCCTGCGCTGACCAGCCGTCACTGCGGGTCACCGTCGCCGAAACCGATCAGACTAATATAGTACGAGATAAGTCCCATTTCAACCGCCCCGGCGCGCGCCACGCCCGCCACGCCGGCCGGCCCGCCTCAGCTTCCGTCGACGTCCCCGTCGGGCAGGTCCCCGGACGTGCCGGCGTCGACTCCATCGGCCCGGAACCCGGCGGGCACCGCCCGGACCCCGGGATCGGCGTCCTCCGGATCGGGCCGCAGCTCGATCGAGAGCGGCGGCGGGCTCGTCGCGCCGTCGAAGGCGAACTCCCCGGAGACTCCGGAGAGGCGCTCGCCGGCGCGCACGACGACACGGTACGTGCCGGCGACCGGGGGCAGTCCGACGCGAAACGCCCCCGCAGGCGGACGCCCGAACGTCACACCGCGGTCGGGGGCGCGCCGGAACGACGTGGCGGCCTCGGGATCCGTCGACATGGCGAACTGCAGCTCGACCTCGATCGGGTCGACGGGCTTTCCGGTCCTGGCGTCGATGGCGCGCCCCTCGACGAGGGGCGCCGCGACCAGCTCCACCCGCACCTCCGCCCCGTGGACCGGCTCCTCGACCTCGCGAAAGCCGGGGACGGTGATGCGGACGCGGCGGGGCGCCGACGCGCCGCGGCGGGCCTCGAGCACGCCCCGCTCGTCGGTGTGTCCGAGGAACCGCGACTCCTCGACGCCGCTCTCCGGATCCCGGCCGATCAGCCAGACGGCGGCGTCCGGCACCGGCTCGAGCGCGTTCGTGTCGGAGCGGTGGAACGCGTGGAGCACGAGGTGCTCGCCCTCGAGGAGGACGACGTCGAGCCCGACGTCCTCGCGCGCGGCCGTTACCGTCACCATGCCCTCGAGACTCCGGAAACCCGGGTGGGCGAAGCGCACCCGGTGGGAGCCCGGCGCGAGGAGCGCGCTCGCGTAGCGACCGTCACCGTCGGTCCGTGTGGTCGCCCCGGGGGTCGGCGCGGACCGCCCCTCCGGGCCGACGCTGACCTCGACGCCCTCGAGCGGCCGGCCGTCAACGGAAGTCACCCCACCGGTGATGCGAGCCCCGCGGAAGAGGACGACGGTGATGCGCCCGCCATTGCGCGGCGCCATCGCGCGCCGCTGCTCGGCGGTCAGCGTTCGCCCGAAGTGGTCCGCGTGACGGACGACCAGGTCGGACCCGGACGCGGCGAGCGCGAACTCGCCGCGAGAGTCCGTGCGAGCGGTCTCGGCGCCGAGCGTCACGAGCGCGCCCTCGATCGGCCGGCCGGATGCATCGGTCACACGCCCGGAGAGGAGACCGGCGGGGGACCGACGACGCGGCGATTCCGCCACGCCCGGGTCGGCGAGCGCGGCCCCGTCGCCGGTCGTATCCTTGCCAGTGCCGCGAGACGGCGCGTTCGGTGACTCGAGCGACCGGGGCCCGCCCGCGTCGCCGTCGTCGCGCTCCTCGAGCCGGTGGGCGAGATAGAGGATCGCGACCGCGGACGCGGCGAGGAGGACGATGGTCCTCCAGCCACCGGTGAAGACGGTACGGGGCGGGCTCATGGCGGGTCCCCGGAAGCCGGGACGCTTCCGATCGCGCTTCTCTTCTTCTTCTGTCACGACGCCCCGGGAACGTACCGCGTTGCCTCGCGCGATGCAAGGAAATCGCGTCAGGGCCGCCGGATGGTGCCGTCGGCGCCGCGCAGGCGACCCCAGTGGAGATCGAAGGGCGGGTCGTCGCGGATCGGATACTTCGCCGCCAGCTCCTCGTCGACATCGACGCCCAGCCCGGGCCGCTCGTTCGCGTGGAGCATGCCGTCGCGGATCTCCGGCGTTCCAGGGAACACCTCGTGGGCCGCGTCGTTGAAGCGGTGACCCTCCTGGATGCCGAAGTTCCACGTCGACAGGTCGAGGTGGAGGTTCGCGGCGTGCCCGACCGGCGACACGTCGCCGGGACCGTGCCACGCCGTGCGCACGCGGAAGAAATCGCACAGCGCGGCGATCTTCCGTCCCAACGAGATGCCGCCGATCTGCGACAGGTGACAGCGGATGAAATCGATCAGCCGATTCGACACCAGCCCGACCCACTCGTTCGGGTTGTTGAAGAGCTCGCCCATGGCGATCGGCGTCGCGCACTGCTGCCGGAGCTGGTTGAAGTAGCCGATGTCCTCCGGCGCGAACGGGTCCTCCAGGAAGAAGAGGCGGAACTGCTCGAGGTCTTTCGCGAGCTGGATCGCCTGGATCGGATGGAGACGCTCGTGGATGTCGTGCAGGAGCTCGACCTCGTCGCCGAGCGCCTCGCGAACGTGGGCGAAGACACGGGGCACCGCGAGCTGGTAGGGGGTCGGCTCGAACGTGTTGCCGCTGAAGTGGCCCTCGAGCCCGGCCCGCGCTCCCGATCTCGCGCCGTACGCGCGCTGCCCGGGAACGCCGACCTGCACGCGAACGTGCCGGTAGCCCATGTCGAGATACCGGCGCACCGACCGCACCGCTTCCTCTCCCGTGCTGCCGCTCGCGTGGCCGTACACCGGCGCGGCGACGCGACACTTGCCGCCGAGCAGCTGCCACACGGGCATGCCGGCGCGCTTGCCCTTGATGTCCCAGAGCGCCATGTCGACGCCACTGAGCGCGTTCATCAACACCGGACCGTTGCGCCAGTACGAGCTCTGGAACATCGCCTGCCAGAGGTCCTCGATGTGATCGGGGTGCTTGCCGCGCAGGAACGGGTCGAGATACCCGTCGACCGCCGTCTGCACGGTGCGCGCCCGCTGCGTGAACGTCGCGCATCCGAGCCCGTACAGCCCGGGATCGCTGGTCTCGACCTTGACGACGACGAGCCGGATGCGCTCGGGCGCCGTGAGAATGGCGCGCACGCGAGTGATGTGGAGCCCCGACTCGCCACGACCGTCCGCGGGCGCGGGTGCAGTGTCCTCCTGGAACCCGGCAGCCCGAAGCCGCTCACCCCCGAGAAGAAAACCGGCCAGCGCCGCTCCGGACGTCAGCCCCGCCAAAAATCGACGTCGTTTCATGAGTGTCTCCTGCCCGTTCCCGGTCACGGGCCCGGGCGTCCCCGAGCGCTGGCGAGAGGAGGAACGCAGATTACGCAGATTACGCAGATTGACGCAGATTGACGCAGAAAGGCTCGGACTCGGTCATCGGAATCGGAATCGGCATCGGAGTCCGAATCGGCATCGGCATCGGAATCGGTCATCGGACTCGGTCATCGGAATCGGACCTCTGATCTCCGACCTCTGAGCTCTGGTCTCAGTCTCAGTCTCAGTCTCCCTCCCCGCGGGCGAGGACGAGGACGAGGACGAGGACGAGGACGACGGGGGGCCCAATCACCCGTTCCGCCCCGCCTCGTCATACAACGCCTCGAACCGCTCGTCCGTCTCGACCGTCAGCTCGCGGAGCGCCGTTTCCAGTCTACTACGCCAGGTCTCGATCTCGTCGTCGGAAAGATCGGGCGGCACGGCGATCGGATCGACGACGCGCGCGACGGCGCGTGTCCACGGCCACGGCAGCAGGAAGCGGTCCCACGTCGGCAGGCGGAAGGCACGGGCGTACGCGATGGTCGCGAGCACCACGGGCATGCCGGTGCGCGATGCGAGGAAGGCGGTGCCGGGCTGGAAGCAGTGCAACGGGCCGCGCGGGCCGTCCGGCGTCACGGCGAGGTCGTACCCACCCGTGCCCTCGCGAAGCAGCGAGCGCAACGCCGAGGTGCCGCCGCGCGTCGTCGACCCGCGCACTGGCACGAAACCGAGCGGGCTCATGACGCGCGAGAGCAGCTCGCCGTCGCGGTGGCGCGAGATGAGCACCCGCACGCCGCGTCCGCGGTGGGTCGACACGAAGCCGAGAAACCGCTGATGCCAGAACGCGTAGATCACCGGCTGCCGCCCGCTCGCGTCGAAACTCGGCAGCGGCCCGTGCCACCGAAACCGCACGGTCCCGACCCACAGCCGCACGAGCCACGGGCCGATCCAGCCGAGAAACCGATTACGCACATCACGTCGCCAGTGCCGAAAGCGCCGCCGTGCACTGCGCGACCGGCGCGGCGTGATGGTGCTGTCGGTCATGGCACTACCCGCTCCCGGTCCCGTTCCCGAAAGGGATGCCGACTCCGCCGCCGAGAAGAGGAACGCAGATTACGCAGATTACGCAGATTGACGCAGATTGCCTCGGACTTCGGAGTCGGAATCGGTCATCGGGATCGGTATCGGTCATCGGGATCGGAATCGGAATCGGTTCTCTGTCTCCGGTCTCGGTGTCGGTCTCCGCTCGGTCGGCCTCGAATCGGCCAGTCGCGCGACGTCGGCGGTCTTCGGGCACGGGACCGGGTCCGGGTCCGGGTCCGGGTCCGAGGACGAGGAGATGGGCCGCGTCATCCCGACACCGACACCGTCGCCCCCCGCGTCTCGAGCGCGTCGCGGGTTGCCTCGAAGACCGTTTCGGGGCGCAGCTCGGACATGCAGATGCTGTGCTCGCAGCGGCGCAGGGCGCACGGGCTGCAGGGCACGCCGCTGCGCAGGATGCGGCCGCGGTGGCGGAAGGGCGCGTAGATCGCCGGGTTCTTCGGCCCGTAGAGGCCGATCACCGGCACGCCGAGCACGGCGGCGAGATGGAGGTTGCCGGTGTCGCACGCCACGAACAGATCGCTCTCGGCGATCAGGGCCGCCAGCCGCATCAGCCGCGTCGTCGCCGGCGCGACGGTGCCGGCGCCGATCGATCGCACCAGGGGCTCCTCGCCCGGACCCCACGTCAGGAGCACGCGCGCGTCGAGCTCGTCCTCGAGGCGGCGGCAGTAGGCGCTGAAATGCTCGACCGGCCAGCGCTTCAGCGCGCCGAAGGCGCTCACCGCGGGGTGAATGGTGATCGCAGGCCCGCTGCGGCGCATCTCGCCGATGACCTGGCGTGCCCACTGCCGATCCTCGGGCGGCACGACGACGAGCGGATCGGGAGGCTCGCCGCTCCAGCCGACGCGCCGCACGAGCTCGAGGTTCTTGACGACCTTGTTCTGGAGCGCCGATGCCGGCGTCGCGTGGATGTTCGTGAACACGGAGCCGAGCCGCTCGCGACAGTGCTCGCGCGCGAAGCCGACGCGGTGCCGCCCCCCGGAGAGCGCGACCGCGAGCCCGCTGCGCGCGTTGCACTGGAAATCGAGCACCAGGTCGAACCGCTGCGCCCGCAGCGCGCGTGACAGCCGCATCACCTCGCGCGCGACGCGCAGCCAGCCGATCGGCGAGCGCAGGGCCCGCCTCCAGCTCCGGCGATCGACGATCCAGAGACGTTCGAGCAGCGGGTGCCCCTCGAGAATCGACGCCCCGAGCGGCTCGACGAGCCACGAGATGCGAGCCCGCGGAAACCGCTCGCGCAGCGCCGCGAGCGAGGGCAGCACGTGGATGACGTCACCGAGGGCGCTCATGCGGATGATGAGAATGCGCTCGATGGCGTCTAGGGTGATGGCGTCTGGGGTGATGGCGTCTGGGGTGATGGCATCGGGGGTGATGGCGTCGGGGCGAGACATGCGGTTGATTCTTCATTGTGGTTGTCGGTTGTCAACGCCTCGGTCTCGTCCTCGTCCTCGTCCTCGTCGTCGGGCGCCGGGGACGGGGGAGGGGCCGGGAACGGGACCGGGACCGGAGACGGAGACCGAGACAGAGCACAGAGAACCGAGACCGACGACCGATACCGATACCGATTCCGATTCCGACTCCGATACCGATACCGATGACCGATTCCGATTCCGACTCCGATACCGATCCCTCTTCAATCTGCGTAATCTGCGGATCGCTCTCCGGATTCTGCGTTCCCGCTCTTTCGCCAGCGGAGTCGAGCAGCCCCTTCGGGCACGGGCACGGGCACGGGACCGGGAACGGGTACGGGTACGGGTACGGGTACGGTACCGGTCCGGGGACGAGCCCGACTCCCCCGATCTGCGTCATCTGCGGACCGTCCCCCCGGTCCCAACGGGGACTCTCGACGGTAGACAAAGCGCTGATTTTCCGTACGCTGCACCCCGAGACCAGTATGCGCGACATCGAAGGCTATCGGATCATCGAGCCTGCCGACGACCGTGAGGCGCTCGTCGTTGCCGCGATCGAGCGTGCGGACGACGTGCTCGCCGCCGGGCTCGCGGATCCCGATGCGGTGCTGCGTCGTGGGGTCGTCGAGCGCTGGATCTCCGGGGGGCGGGCGCCACATCCCGTCGTCCGCGTCGACGGCGAGCAGTGGGTGGTGAAGTCGTATCGGCGCGGCGGTCTGGTGGCGCGCTGGAACGACGACCTCTACTTCGGGCAGGCCCGCTTCTTCCGCGAGCTCGAAGTCTGCGAGCGGGCGGTGCGGCTCGGTGTGCCGACGGTGCGTCCGATCGCGCTGGTGGTCAGACGCACGGGACTCGGCCGGGTCCGGGCGTGGCTGGTGACTCCCTTCGTTCCCGGGGCGAGCACGCTCGGCGAGTTGCTCGCGTCCCCGTCGACTCCCGGGCCGGTCCTGTTTCGCGCGGCGGGCGAGGTGGTTCGGCGCATGCACGAGGCGGGCATCGATCACCCCGATCTCAACCTCGGCAACCTGCTCGTCCGCGGCGCGGCGCCCGGCGCGCCGGCCGAGGTGCTGATCCTCGACTGGGACCGGGCGCGGGTGCACGGGCGGGCCGGGTCGTTCGCCTTCAGAAACCTTTTGCGGCTCTTTCGCTCCGGACGTAAACTCCAGCCCGATCCGGCCCGCCTCGCGTCCTGCCTGCGCAGTTTTCTCAGGGGCTATTTCTCGACGCGCGGGCCCGGCGCGTTAAACGGCCGGGGGGGCCTGCGGATGCTGAAGAGGTACTACAGGCGAAGGCGCCTGGTCGAGTTTCTGTGCCACCCGGCCCACTGGCGGCGCGCCAGACAGGCGCCGCCCGCGCCGGTGGGGGACGAGCGAGTCGGCGAGGGCGAATGACGACGACGGCGAACAGGCTGACGGTGGCGCCCTTCAGACAGGTCCTGGGGCGCCCGCTGCGTGTGGGCGGCATCGACTACCTCAATTCCCGCCCGCTGATCGAGTGCTTCGACGAGGTCGCCGGCGACGAGGTCCGGCTCACGAATCACGTCCCGAGCGAGCTCGCCCGGCGGCTTCGCAGTCGCGAGCTCGACGTCGCCCTGGTGCCGATCGTCGAGTACTTCCTCTCGCCGTGCGCCGCGGAGTATCGGGTGGTGCCCGGTCTCGGCATCTCGAGCTACGGCGCCGTCGAGAGCATCTGCCTCTTTCACCGCGTGCCGCTCGGCCGCGTCGAGCGGGTGGCGCTCGACTCGACGTCGATGACCAGCCAGCTCCTGACGCGGCTCTTCCTCGCCGAGCGTCCGACGGGCGCGTGGCGCTCGCCGGACATCGATGGCGCGACGGCCCCGCGAGTCGAGTCGTCGGACCCGGACGAGATCCTCGCCATCCTCGAGGGCCGCGATCCCGGCGGCGCGGAGTCGTTCGATGCCGCGCTCCTGATCGGTGACTCCGCGCTGCGCGTCGAACCGCGCCGGGAATGGCGGTCGATCGACCTCGGCCTCGAGTGGACCCGCTGGACAGGTCTGCCGTTCGTCTACGCGCTCTGGGTGCACCATGGCGACGCCCTGCCCGGCATCGCCGAGTGCTTTCAGACCGTCGCGCACCGCGGCTTCGCGCGCATCGATGCGATCGTGGACCGCGGGCCGCTGCCGCCGGGGATGTCCCGCAGTCACGCCATCCGCTACCTCAGTCAGGTGATCCGGTACGGGCTCGGCGCCGCCGAGCTCGAGGCGGTGCGTGTCTTCGTTCGCCGGCTGCGACGCGCCGAGCTCATCGGCGCGGATGCGCCGGAGGAATTGAGGTTTCTCGCCGTCGGCGACTGACCCTCGGATCATTCGAGAGTGCCGCGATGAGCTACTCGCCCGTCACCGCCTGCATCGTCGCGCGCGACGAGGAAAGCGTGATCGGCGACGCCGTCCGCAGCGTCGACTTCGCCGCCGAGATCGTCGTGGTCATCGACGCGCGAACGACGGATCGCACGCGCGAGGCGGTCGAGGCGGCGGTCTCGCCCGGGCAGGCCGTGCGCGTGCTGACGCGGGAATGGCGCGGGCACGTCGATCAGAAGAACGCCGCCGTCGGCGAGGCTGGTCAGGAGTGGGTGCTCGGACTCGACGCCGACGAGCGCGTCTCGCCGGAGCTGCGCCGGGAGATCGTCGCCCTGCTCGCCTCCGGGCCGCGCGGCGCGGGGTACACCGTGCCGCGACGCACGAGCTACCTCGGCCGCTGGATCCGTCACGGTGGCTGGTATCCCGACCGGAAGCTCCGCCTCTTCCGCCGCGAGCGTGGACGGTGGAGCGGCGACGACCCCCACGATCGCGTCGTCGTCGACGGCGCCACCGGGGCGCTCGACGGACACCTCGTCCACCTCGGTTACGAGGACGTGCGGTCGCACCTCGAGAAGATGCGGACCTACGCCGCGATCTCGGCGCGATCGATGCGCGAGCGGGGCGTCCGCATGCCGGTGCCCCGGATGCTGGTGAATCCCATCGCGAAGTTCGTCAAGATGTACCTGCTGCGGCGCGGCTTTCTCGACGGGTTCCCGGGGCTCGCGGTCGCCGTGCTCGGATCGCTCTCGGTGTTCCTCAAGTACGCCGCGCTCTGGGAGCTGATCGAGGAGGAGAGGGCGCTTCGAAAGTCCGGCGCCGTTCCCGACGGCGCGGGCCCGGACGGGGCGGAATGAGATGGTCTGGCTGCGACGACAGGAGGCGACCACGCCCGCCGAGCTGCGGGACGCGTACAACCGGCGACACCGCGTCGGCTTCCTGAGGGACCGCCAGCGCTTCTACCGCATGATCGCGCGGCGGATGGCGCCGCGAGCCGGCGAGCGCATCCTCGACTCGGGCTGCGGCGGCGGCTCACTGCTCCGCGAGCTGGTCGAGTGCAGCCGCGTCGGCATCGACATCTCCGACGTCGCGCTCGCCGAGGCGAGACGCACCGACCCGGACGCGCACCTCGCCCTCGCCCAGGGCGAGCGCCTCCCCTTCGACGACGGGGTCTTCGACCAGACCGTCTGTCTCGGCAACCTCGAGCACTTCCTCGACCCCGCCCGCGGCGTCCAGGAGCTCGCCCGGGTCACCCGCGACGGCGGCCGTGTCTGGGTGATGCTGCCGAACAGCTACTACAGCGGCGACCTCTGGCGCGTCATGCGCACGGGCTACGGCCCCGATCACCACCAGCCGATCGAGCGCTTCGGCACCGTCAACGAATGGCGAGACCTCCTCGAGCAGAACGGCCTCACGGTCCGACGCGTGATCCCGTACAACCGCTTCAAGTGGTGGAAGCGGCTCCTGCCGGGGAATCTGGCGTATCATTTTTTGTTCGAGTGCGGGGTGACGCGGCCGGATTGATTCTCGCCCGCTCCCGTTCCCGTTCCCGCGCCCGAAAGCTCCCGGCGTCGGGCCGACGGTGGTCGTCGGGGGCGGGACTGGTGGAGTCCGAGACCGAGACGGAGGACCGAGATCCGAGATCCGATACCGACTCCGATTCCGACACCGACACCGATTCCGATTCCGATTCCGATGACCGATACCGAAACCGACCTCGCTCAATCTGCGTAATCTGCGTAATCTGCGGACCGTTCCCCCTCGATTCTGCGTCATCCGCGCACCGTCCCCGAACCAGAGCTCCCGCCCGCGCTCGATCACCGGCGCCTCCGCCTCCGCCGAAATTCATGTCGTCTCTTCTTGTCGCCCGGCTGGGTGCGCCAGCGGTCGTGGAACCACATCCATTGCTCCGGACGCTTGCGGATCTCCTCCTCGAGGACCGCCGTCCAGCGGCGGGTGTTGGTCTCGAGGTCTCGCGCCCGGTCTCCGGTCCACTCGAGCTCGATGGCGCGAAAGATCACACGGAAGCCGGACCCCTCGCGGACGAGCACGCCGAAGACGATGTCGCGGTCAGTGCCCTTCGCGATGGTCACCGGCGCCGTCGTCGTGTAGGCGGGGCGGCCGAAGAAGTCGACGAAGATGCCGTTGGGGATCTTGAGGTCCTGGTCGGGCAGAAAGCCGAGCATCTTGCCCTCGCGGAGGGCGCGGAACATGCGGCGGGGAGACTCGTCCGTGTAGATCACCTCGAGGCCGATCTTCTCGCGGAATCTCTCGATGTGGCGCTGCAGCGTCTCGTTCGGGTTGCGGGTGGCGATCGGCACCAGCACGCCCGGCCGGTAGCGCGCGAACGCGAAGGCGAGGAGCTCCCAGTTGCCGAAATGCGCGGCGATCCCGACGGCGCCGTCGAAGGGTGGCGCCCCCTCGAATCCCCTGCTCAGCTCGAAGCGACGCTCGAGCCTCTCCCTCGACCAGCGCCTCAGCACCATGGCGTCCGCGAAGGAGAGCGCGGTGTGCACGAAGACCCGTCGCGAGAGCCGGCGTATCGCGCGCTCGTCGAGCTCGCCGCCGAAGGCCTCGCGCAGGTTGCGGGTCACCTTGCGGCGCTCTCCGCCCGCGAGCAGCCACCCGAGATTGCCGAGGACTCGCGCGATGCCGCGCGCGACCGAGAGCGGCAGCCACGAGAGCACGATCACCGGCGGCAGGGCGATGGAGACCACGATCGCGCGACGCAGGCGCTTCCACTTTCTGCCGCGCTCGCGGCGGAGGCGACGCCGGCGGCGCGCTTCCGCCTCGCGGTCCTCCACGGTGCCCGAACCGGGCGCCTCTCCGCCATCGGCCCCGACCTCGCCGGCGCCGCCGGGTGTGGCGGGGGCGTCGGGCAGCTCGTCAGCTCGCTTCGAGTCCATCCGGCTGGTCGTCCCCGTTCTGATCTGTCGGCGCGTCGCGCAGCTTGCGGTAGAGGTCGTCGGCGTCGCGGAACACCCGCTTCGCGAGTCCGGCGAGCAGCGCGGGACCGCGGTCTCGCTTGCCGGCGAATCGCCCCGCCTCGACCGGGAGCGACGTGACGCCCGGCGCCCATTCGGGGAGCGCGGCGGCGCCGTCGAGCACGACCCGCGTGACCTGGATATCGGCGGTGGCGAGCTCGCGCGCGGCGTCCTCGATCGCGGCTCGCACCTGCTCCCGGTCCGGACCGCCGCCGTCCGACCGCACGCGGCGAGGTCTCGAGAGCACGTGCCAGTCGGTGAGCGCCGAGTTGAGCCGTCGCCATCCGGGCGGCGTGCGCTCCGAGGAGACGCCCGCGGGCACGGAGACGCGCAGCTCGCACCAGTCTCCGTCGAGCAGCACGTAGAGCCCGCCACGGCGCGGATCGTGCGCGGCGATCTCCCGGCTGGCGCTGCTCTCGGCGCCCGCGACGAACCAGATGCCGCCCGGGACGCCGGTCATGTTGACGCCGTCCTGACTGATCCGCCCGGTGGCCGCGCCGCTGTCGAACGCGGGCGGCAGCCAGCTTGCGAGGACCTCGCGCTCCTCGAGGCGCTCGTCGTCCCAGTAACGACGGTCGAGATCGAGCAGGCCGCTGAGCGACGCGTCGGTGACGTCGGTCGCCAGGCCGCCGCTGACGCGGAAGCGGAAATAGTCCTTCGGCGACAGCACCTGGAAGATGTGCGATCGTTGCTTCGGATTGGCCTCGAGCCAGCGGACGAAGTCATCGACGAACGACATCCGCGGCGTCAGGCGGAGCGGCGAGATCGGGTCGAGATCGGGGTCGAGCGCGATCCAGCCCGACGGACCGGCGAGCCCGATCCCCCAGAGCTTGCGCAGCTTGACGGGGATCCGGAAATAGATGTCCTGCATGGCGAGGCAGCCGGCGCGCACCCACTCGGCGTGCGGCACCTCGAGCACGCCCTCGTCGACCTCGCGCGCGCGAGTGATCGGCACGCTCCCCTCATCGATCAGGCCGGCCTTGCGGTCAATCGCCGTCGTGCTCACCTCGTCGACCGAGAAGCTCAGACCGATGAAGATCACCATGGCGCAGCACGGTCGACCCCGGGGCCGTCGCTCAGCCGAGAAGGTCGCTGACCGTCTCCCTCTCCTCGAGGAGCTCGTCGATGCTCGACTTGATTCCCGCGCGCGCGGCGTCGTCGAGCTCGAGGCCCTGGACGATCTCCCAGCCCTTGCCGGTGGAGCGCACGGGGAAGGACGCGATGAGGCCCTCGGGTATGTCGTAGCTGCCGTCGGACACCACCGCCGCCGAGGTCCATTGCCTCTTGGGAGCCGGCTCGAGGAACGAGCGCACGTGGTCCATGGCAGCGACGGCAGCGGAGGCCGCCGACGACTTGCCGCGCGCCTCGATGATCTGCGCGCCGCGCTGGCGCACCGTCTTGAGGAACTCGCCCGCGATCCACGCGTCGTCGCCGACGACCTCGCGCGCCGGCTTGCCGCCGACCGTCGCGTGGCTGACGTCGGCGTAGAGCGTCGAGCTGTGGTTTCCCCAGATGATGACGTTCCTGATCTCGCGCGCCGGCACGCCCGTCTTCTGCGAGAGCTGCGCGATGGCGCGATTGTGGTCGAGCCGCGTCATCGCGAACCAGCGGTCCGACGGCACCTTCTGGGCGTTCGCCCGCGCGATGAGACAGTTGGTGTTGCACGGGTTGCCCACGACGAGCACGCGGAGGTCCGGCGCCGCCACCGACGCCAGCGCCTTTCCCTGACCGACGAAGATCGGGCCGTTGTCGCGGATCAGGTCCTTGCGCTCCTGGCCCTTGGTGCGTGGCTTCGAGCCGACGAGCAGCGCCCAGTTGACGTCGCGAAACGCCACCTCCGGCTTGTCGGTGGTGATGATGTCATCGACAAGGGGAAAGGCGCAGTCGTGCAGTTCCATCACCGTTCCCTCGAGCGCCGACATCACCGGCGTGATCTCGAGCAACTGCAGAATCACGCGTCGCCCCGGGCCGAACACCTGACCACTCGCGATCGGAAACAACAGGCTGTACGCGATCTGGCCGGCGGCACCGGTCACCGCGACACGAACAGGATCCGACATCGGACGCTCCTTCTTTCAGTCTCTCTGCTTCTGCCACGACCCCGCCACGCCGCGAGACGGCATATGCGGCGCCGAGGATAGCGTGCGGAGGAGACACGGTCAACGGGTGGTTACCCTCCCGTTTCCGTTTCCGTTTCCGTTCCCGGCCCCGGCCCCGTGCCCGTGCCCGTGCCCGTGCCCGAAAGCCCCCGGGGTCGGCTCGGTGTTCGACGTCGGGGTCGGGCGATCGAAGACCGAGACCGAGACGGAGGACAGAGACAGAGGACCGAGGGCAGAGGGCCGATTCGGATGACCGACTCCGATTCCGATACCGATTCCGACTCCGACCGATTCCGACTCGGATGCCGATGCCGATGCCGATGACCGAGTCCGAGCCTTTCTGCATCAATCTGCGTGATCTGCGTTCCTCTTCTCGCCGGCGCTCGGGAACGGGGACGGGACCGGGTACGGGTACGGGGACGGGAACGGGCACGGGACCGGGAACGCTACTTTTTACGCCGGGCCTCATCGACCAGCGAGCGGTACGCGCGCTGGAGCTCGACGAACTTGACGTGCGCCACCTCCCGGAACTCCTCGCCGAGGTGGTGGACCTTGTCCGGGTGGTACTGGACGGCGAGCCGGTGGAATCGCTGGGTGATCACGTCGACGGTGGCGTCGGGCGGCACGCCGAGGATCTCGTGCGGGGTGACGATTCTCGGCGTCGTCGGTTGCGGCGTGCGTGGGGGGCGCTCGGTGCGGTCCTGGCGACCGCCGGCCCGCTCGCGGGTCCCCGTGTCGCCATCGCTCCCTGCGCCGGCGGTCGTCTCCCCGGTTGCGGCAGTCTGCGTGACACGGCCCCAGGGCCAGAGCTTTCGCAGCAGACTGACTCCGGAGTATCGCGCGTCGCCGTCGCGCTCGAAGAAGTACTTGCGGCGCTCCTCGTTGTCGCGCAGCCAGGAGATCGCGCGCAGGATGAGCTTCGACTGCGTGTCCCCCGAGTCGGACGGCGCGAAGAGATAGTCGAGGAGACCGACGCGCACGTTCGGAGAGCAGAACCAGCGTCCCCGGGGTGTCTCCTCGACCATGCCCTCGGCGAGACAGCCCGGGCAGATCGAGAGATAGTAGGGACCGCCGTCGCGCGGTGATCTCGAGATGATAATGGCATCGTCGAGGATCGCCGCCAGTGGCTGTCGGGCGCCGCAGGACCAGCACGCGACCGGCGGGTGGTCCTCGGGTGGGGTTTTCGGAGTCGGCTCCACTTTCAGGAGGAATCGGTTACACTCGTCGTCATCATAAGACCAGCCCGACGGACCGATCCACGAGAAACACCCACGCCGAGATCCACGGAGAGACAATGAGAACGTCCACCGTCGTCGTCATCTCCCTCGTCCTCGCGATCGCCGGAACGACGCGAGGCGGCGCCGCGGAGAAGCCGAACATCATCTTCGTCCTCGCCGACGACCTCGGCTACGGGGACCTCGGCTGCTACGGCCAGAAGAAGATCCAGACGCCGAACATCGACCGCCTGGCCGCGGAGGGCGTGCGCTTCACCGACTTCTACGCGGGGTCGACGGTCTGCGCGCCGTCACGCTGCGTGCTGATGACGGGACTGCACCTCGGTCACTGCTACATTCGCGGCAACGGCAAGCACAACCTCCGTCCGGAGGACGTCACGGTCGCCGAGGTCCTCGAGGGCGCCGGGTATACCTGCGGTCTGGTCGGCAAGTGGGGACTGGGTCACGAGGGGTCGACCGGGCTGCCGACACGGCAGGGCTTCGACTTCTTCTACGGCTACCTCGATCAGCACCACGCCCACAATTACTATCCCAGCTTCCTGATCCGCAACGAGGAGCGGGTGCCGCTCGAGAACGTCGTCCCTGGCGAGGGCCGCCACGGCCAGGGCGTGGCGACGAAAAAGGCGCAGTACAGCCACGACCTCATCGCGCAGGAGGCGCTGGACTTCATCGACCGGAATCACGAGCGGCCGTTCTTTCTCTACTACGCCGTGACCATCCCGCACGCGAACAACGAGGCGGGCAAGAAGGGGATGGAGATCCCTGATCACGGAATCTACGCGGAGCAGGACTGGCCGGAGGCGCAGAAGGGCACGGCGGCGATGATCACGCGACTCGATCGCGACATCGGACGGATGCTCGACCGGTTGAAGCGCCACGGGATCGACGAGCGCACGATCGTCTTCTTCAGCTCGGACAACGGCCCGCACCGCGAGGGCGGCAACGATCCGGACTTCTTCGACTCCAACGGGCCCTTGCGAGGGATCAAGCGCGATCTTTACGACGGCGGAATCCGCGTGCCGATGATCGTTCGCTGGCCGGGGCAGGCGCCGGCCGGCACGACCTCGTCGCACGTCGGCTACTTCGGCGACTTCCTGGCGACCGCCGCCGAGATCGCGGGCGTCGACGCGCCGCCGGCGCTGGACAGCATCAGCTTCCTGCCGGCGATCCGCGGGCGGCACGACGAGCAGCGCGCGCACCGATATCTCTACTGGGAGTTCTTCGAGCGCGGTTCGGCGCAGGCGGTGCGGGTCGGCGACTGGAAGGCCGTGCGGCGCCCCTTCGGGCACGGGGCGATCGAACTCTACAACATCCGGAAAGACATCGGCGAGCAGCACGACCTCGCCGGCACGCACCCGGTCGTGCTGTCGAAGATTCGCGCCAGCATGCGCGAGGCGCACGTGCCGTCGCCACTCTGGAAGCCGCGTCCGAGGAAGTGAGCCGGCGCGAGATCGAGAAATTTTCGCCGGATTTTGGCGAATCGCGCGCCACGCGGCTATACATCCAGTTGACCCTGCAGTCGAACCTGCCGATATCTGGATGACGACTGTTCCCGTGACACCGCAGCGAGGCGCCCGATGAGCGACAAGGACGACGAGAAGCGCGATCCCGAAGAGCTCCAGAAAGAGCTCCAGGAATTCCTCAGGAACCGGCTCGGCGCGAGCGGTGTCTCGGTGTTCATGCCGATGGGCGGCGAGACTCGCCCCCAGTCGCCCCCGCAGGAGTCGGACGAGGAGAAGGAGGAGCGCACTCGAAAGCGCGCCGAGGCCCTGCGCTTCGAGCTCAGGCCCGCCGAGGTGAAGGCGCACCTCGACCGCTTCGTCATTGGTCAGGAAGAGGCGAAGAAGATCCTCTCGGTGGCCGTCTGCGACCACTACAACCACGTCAGGCGGGTGCATACCGCGCGCGATCGCGCCCGCGCCGGCAGGGCCGTCGAGCAGACGGACTACGTCAAGCAGAACATCATCCTGCTCGGACCGACCGGCGTCGGAAAGACCTATCTGCTCCGCACGGTGGCCCAGCTTCTCGGGGTCCCGTTCGTCAAGGCCGATATCACCAAGTTCTCCGAGACCGGCTACGTCGGCGGCGACGTCGACGACCTCGTGCGGGAGCTGGTCCGCATGGCCGACGGGGACATCGAGCTCGCCGAATACGGGATCGTCTTTCTCGACGAGATCGACAAGATCGCCAGCTCCGCCAACATCATGGGCCGTGATGTCAGCGGGCGGGGAGTCCAGACCGGGCTCCTCAAGCTCCTCGAGGAGACCGAGGTCTCCGCGCGCAGCCCGGGCGACCTCACGGCTCAGATCCAGGACATCTTCGGCGGCGTCGGCGGCGGTGGCGGAAAGCGCGGCAAGCAGACGATCAACACGCGTCACGTACTCTTTGTCGTGAGCGGTGCGTTCTCCGGGCTCGAGGAGCTGATCGAGAAGCGGCTGAGCCAGCAGAGCGTCGGGTTCAAGGTCACCGACGAGTCGGCCGGGCCCGACAGCGAGAGGAATCTGCTCTCGGAAGTGACCACCAAGGACTTCATCGACTACGGCTTCGAGCCGGAGTTCATCGGACGCCTGCCGATCCGCGTGGCGCTCGACCCCCTCGACGAGGACGACCTCTTCAACATCCTCGAGAAGTCCGAGGGCTCGATCCTCAGGCAGTACGGCGAGAGCTTTCTCGGCTACGGCATCGAGGCGGGCTTCGCCGACGACGCGCTCCGCGCCGTCGCGGCCCGGGCGATGCAGGAGGGCACCGGCGCCCGTGGGCTGATGACGGTGCTCGACAGGGCTCTGCGCGATTTCAAGTTCCACCTCCCCGGCTCACCGGTGAAGCGCTTCCTGGTCACGCGCGACGTCGTCGAGCGTCCCACGGAGGTCCTGGATGGCGTGGTCGCGGACCCGAGGGCGGCGGCTGCCGCGTTCGCCCGCTTCGAGGTGCGGCAGTTCGAGAAGGACTTCGAGAGCCGATACGGCGTCGGGCTCGATTTCGACGACTCCGCGATCGACATGGCCATCGCGGTGTCGTCGGAGCTCGGCCTCGGCCTCGCGGAGTACCTCGAGAAGACCTTCGAGAAGCACACGGACTTCCTGGTGAAGATCCGCGAAAAAAGCGGCCGCAAGCGACTCCCGGTCACCCCCCAGATCCTCAACCGCCCGGGCGACGCGCTGGACCTGTGGCTGTGACCCCGGCGGCGGACTCGGTCCCGTCTCCGAAGCTGCGCGACTTCGCTGGCGAAACTCTGCGACGGACCTAGAAGGAAAGCACGAAGACGAGGAAGGAAGGAAGGTCTGTTCGACGGCTTGAGCGACGCTGACGAGGCTCGGCCCCATCACTCCTTCCGTTTCCTGCTTTCCCTGAGTTTCCTGCCTTCCTCATGAGTCGTCGGACAGCAAGATGTGGAAGCAGCCGGCGCCTCAGCACGGTGTCGATTCCGCGCAGTCCTCCACCGGGGCCGAGTCGCAGGCCGGGAATGGCTCTGCCGGGCTCGGGCCTCCGAGGAACAGGAAGTTGAGCAGGAAGACGCCGTCGGAGAGATCGATGGCGCGGTCGTTGTTGCACCGCATCGACTCGGCGCATCGCGCTTCCGGGCCGCCGAGGAACAGGAAGTTGAAGATGAACGCGGCGTCGGAGAGGTCGGTCGCCCCGCTGCCGTTCGCGTCACAGCGACGGAAGGTGTTGCTGTCGCCGGCCTCGACGATGACGCCGAAGGTCGCGGTGGTGACGTTGTTCTCCGGCGCGCCGTCGTCGAGGGTGACCGTGAGCTCGTACTCGCCGGGCACCGTGAAGGTGATATTCGTGTCATCGTCGGTCGGATCGGCGATGACCGCGTCTCCCGGCCCCGAGACCTGCTCCCAGAGCACGGAGAGCTCCTGCAGGCAGCCGTCGGGTCCCGTGGTGCCGTCGACCTCGAACTCGACCGTGACCTCGCCGCCGACGAGCTGGAGCGACGCCAGCGGGTCGGGCAGCCCGAGCAACTCGACGCCGTCGACCCACAGGGCGAAGATCTCCGGGGGCGAGTTCTCGAGCTGGAATCCCTCGATGGCGTTGATCACCACCTCCTCGGTGTCGACGTTGTTCTCGGGCTGTCCGTCGTCGACCGTCAGGCGGATGGTGTAGAGGTCGGGGATCAGGAACGAGACCTCGGTGTCCATGAACGTGGCGGTCTCGGCCGGAATCACGGCGCCGCCCTCCGAGCCCTCGACCACTTCCCACAGGTAACTGAGTCCCTGGGCGCCGTTCTCGCCGTCGGTCGAGTTCGAGCCGCGCAGGATCGCCCTGCCCTCGCCGCACTCGACGAACACGCCCTCCTCGAGCGGATCGAGCGTCCTGGCGTCGGTGGGGCAGATGTCCGCGGTGGGGGGGTTGTTCGCGCCGGGAGGCGAGATCGGCAGGAATTGATCGAAGAGCCGACACGGCTCCTCGCGCGCGATCACCTGACAGAGGTCCTCGTCGAGCGCGACCACCTCCGCGAAGGTCGGATCGTCGTCGGGGAAGCGCCGGATGACGGTCTCGACGGAGATCCCGTTGCCCGACATCGGCAGCGTGTACACTCTCTCGGCGTCCGTCCCCTCGGTGAAGAACGAGATCGCGAAGCGCACGTTGAATCCGGGGCTTGCCGCGTCGCCGATCTCGATCGAAGCGTTCTCGCCCACGTAGCGGTATTCGAGCACGAAGCCGCGACCGGGCCCGTTCGGCGTGATGCGTCCGCGGTAGAGGACACCGTCGGAGTGGCGCGCGTCGGTCGGGTCGTATCCCAGGATGATTCTGGAGATCGGCGAGAGCTCGACGACGACGACCTCGAAATCAGTGCCGTTCTCGTCCTGGCCGGATATGCGGATCTCTCCGCGGACGGTGAAGAAGGTGCCCGGCGGCACGCCGATCGCCTCCGGGACGAGCTCGTTCGTCAGTGTGCCGCCGATGACCTCGCCGACCTCGAGCGGCTCGAGGTCGAGCGTCCCGCCATCGATCTCGGCGCGGAAGTTGCCGATGCCGTCCTGGTCGGTGACCCAGATCGTGCCGATCTCGAGGCCGGACGTCGCGCCCTGGACCGGCTGCGTCAGCACCATGCGCGTGCAGCTGCACCAGGGCTGATTCTCCGGCAGGAAGCACTCGTCCGGAACGAGCAGGATGTTCGAGTTGCAGCTGTTGAAGAGGACGCAGCTGTTCTCCTGCGACCACTCGAAGGCGAACAGCGGCGCGCTCAGCAGTGCGGCGAGCACCGTGATCGCGGGGATCAGACGAGGGTTCTTCCGGGCGCCGCTGAAGCCCATCGGCCCGGCGGCGGACGCGGTCTCGGTTCGCATGGCTCCACTCCAGTGCAGCAAGAAGAAACAGGAGCCGCCGAGATCGCCGATCGAGGGCGGTGCGGCGCCCCGTGCGCCGCACCCGCCGGCAGCGGTGTCCGCCCGACCCTACTCCAGCGGACAGCTCGCGTTCGGTGTCGCGCAGTCGATGCCCTCGCCGATCTCCTCGCAGGTCGGGTTGCCGTCCTGCCAGGGCGGAGGCGGCGGACCGCCCAGAAACAGATATCCGAAGATGTACACGCCGTCGGTGAGGTTCAGATCCCCACTCGCGTTCGTGTCGCACGCCTCCATGCAGCCCGGCGTCGGCCCTCCCTGGAAGAGGAAGTTGAGCACGAAGATCCCATCGGTGAGCTGCGGATTGGTCGCGGCGACCGAGCCGTCGTTGCAGATGCCGCGGATGAAGAAGTCGGTCGGGGGCAGCTCGGTGACGCAGCGGATGCGCTCCGAGGAGTATTGATCGCCGTCGACCCACGTGATGAACCGGTAGTCGAGAAGGTCGTCCGGGGTGGTGTCGATGACGCCGTCCTCGGTCCTGTTGCCCTCGATGCGGAAGTCGTTCTGATCGTTCGGTCGATCGCCGACGAGGACGCCCTCCGGATCGTTCTCCGGGTCGGTGATGAGGAACCGCTGGATGTACGTCGAGCAGTCCTTGTTCGTCCACGAGGCGTTGGTCGTCGCCGTGTCCTGGTCCCACTCGCACAGGATCTCGCCGTCGACCGGCTCGGGATGGGGCGTGTCGGCGCGGATGGTGAACGTGTTCTCGGCCCGGTCCGAGGTGCCGTCGGCGCCGCACTCGCCCTCGAACGCGAAGGTGTACTCGCCGGGCGCCAGGTTGAGCCCGAACGTGATGAACACGGTGTCGGGGATCTCAGGCTCGGCGTGCGGGATCGAGTCGGCGGGAAGGTTCGCGAGAAGCGCGTCGTCGAGATAGAAGTTCAAGCCGCCGGAGTAGACCTCCCCCGGTGTGAGGACGGCCATGAAGTCGTGCGGACCGGTGGCCCCGCCGTACGTCATCTGCGTCAAGCGGAAGTTCGACGGCGGCACGACGCACGGCGTCGGGTCGCAGTTCAGCACCAGCGGATCGGGCTCCGGCGTCGACCGATCGGCGTCGCCGTCGACGAAGCACCCGAAGTACTGCGCGTTCGGGTCGCCGTTGTAGTCGGCGAAGCCGCGGACTCGAGCGCCGTACGATCCGGGGGGAGCGCCACGAATCACCAACCACGGCAGCCAGGAGATGCGCCCGAACGGCTGCAGCAGGTTGCCGTCGGCGTCGTCGAGGAAGATCGTGTAGCGATCGGCGACGGGACAGACGTTGTCATAGCCGGCGACCAGCATGCACGAGTCGGCCTCCACGGCCGCCGGATCGAGGACGACGTTCTCAGCGTCGGCGAACGGCTGGGCATCGAGGACCTCGAGCTCGACCTCGCTCGACGTTCCCTCGTTGCCCTCCTCGATCTTGAACGTGTGGACACCGGCCGGCACGTCGAAGAGGAAGAGCTGCTCCGGATCGCCCGGGTCCGCCTTCGGCCCGACCGACGCCAGCCCGCCGTCGAAGAGGAACGCGTGAACCATGCCGTCCTCCTCGACCATCGTCAGCGGCTCGCCGTCGAAGATGACGTCGACGCCGAGTGGGTTCGGCGTCGGGGTGTCCCAGATCAGCAGGACGACGTTGAGAGGCTCGCTCGCCGGGTCGGCGGGATCGAGCCTGAACTGGCAGTTCGACTCCTTGAAGGCGAGCTGGATGACGGTGAGCTGCCCGATCGACGCGCCCCCGCCGTCCCCCGCGGGTCGCGTGGCGCGCAGACGATCCATCATCGACCGCACCGCGACCAGCTCGGCCTCGAGCCGGTGTCCTCGCCACGCCGCCGGCGTCGCGGCGACCTCGCCCGCCCAAAACTCTCCGCGAACCAGCTCGCTCGGGACGGGCGTGACTTCCTTCAGATTCACGTCCCCGGCGCTCAAGACAGCCGACCCACAGAGAGCCAGCACCGCGCACACGACCATTCCTGCTCGCATGGATACTCCTCCGCTCTGGCAGGCCGTCCCCCTGAGCCCGCCGGATGGGTTCGAGTGGTTTCACGGCCATCAGTGCGCTCGCCATGCACCTCCGGCCCGGCCTCAAGAATACCGCTTCCGACACTCGATGGAAAAGAAAAGTGAAGGCAGGCGCACGCCGGACGGGCGCGAGACCACGGCTCCGGCGCGGCGGGACGCGACGCGGCTCAGCGAGAACGCTTCAGGAAGCCCTCGAGGCCCTTCTCGAGCGTCTTCTCGACGCCCTCGATCACCTTTCTGGTCTCCTCGGAGCCCTTGAGGTCCGGCGCGTTCTTCTCGAGGAAGCGGTCGAGCTCCTTCTTGCCCTTCTCGATCCGCTTCTCGACCTGCTTGTCGACGAGCGCCCTGGCGCCGGACGTCGCGAGCGTCACCAGCGTGTCGCCGAGCTCGATCTTCGGCTGCAAGTACGTGCCGGTGATCCGCAGGTCATCGATCACCAGCTTGTCGAGCTGCTTCGCGGCCTCGTTGAAGTGCTTGCAGAAGACCGCCGCATCGGTGTTGGCGATCTTCTTCACGCCCGGTCGCGGCGAGACCTCGACGTTGATGAATTGCATCGACGGCCGGACGTCGATCTGCTCGAAATCGGTCAGGGTCATCGTCACCACCAGGTCGACGGTGCCCTTCTCGAAGACCATCGGCAGCGACTCGCCCGCGAACGCGTTGGCGAGCGAGAGCGGCATCTGCGTCCCGGTGAGCGTGACCACGAGGTCGTTGCGGGGCGGCGCGTCGCCTTCCCCGCGGCGCAGGTCGAGCGCTCCGCCGAGCGTCACCGTGCCGCCGCCGAGATTGCCGGAGACCTCCCAGCTGATCGGCTCGGGGTGAACGGAGGGTTTCTCGCTGACGTTCTGGATCACCAGGCGCCCGTCGGTCAGCGGCGGAATCTCGCCGCTGCCGGAGTCGGCCTCGTCGACGAAGCGAATCTCGAGGCCGCTCCCCTCGATCTTCTCGGCGACGAACCGCGTGATGCCCTCGAACGGGTACGTGATGCGCCGCTTCGTGTCGATCTCGATCTTCTTCTTGCCGGGTTGCTCGTCGGACGGCTCGTCCTTGCCGCCCATCCACTTGCGACGCCTCTCCTCCCACTTCTTGAGCTTCTCGAGCCAGCGCCCGACGGCGCCGACCCAGTCGGTGGGCTCCTTCGACTCGGAGATCTCGTCGTCCTTCGTCGGGGGCTCCTCGCCGATCTCCTCGACGTTCAGTGACCCGTCACGCGAACGGCGCACGACGAGCTGCGGCGCAGCCAACTCGACCGATCCCCAGAGACGCTTGCGAAGCGCCTGGTTGGCGTTGAAGTCGATGCTGATGGAGTCGGCGCTGAACGCGCGGTTCTTCTCGGTCCTGCGACCCTGCTTCCTGGCGGTTTCGACGAGCACCTTTCCGAAGTCGAAGTCGCCGGTGAGGATCCCGAGATCGAGCGCGCCGACGTTCCACCGCGCCCCCTGCGCGCCCTCCGCGCCGACGTCGTTCAGCTTCCAGCGCGACAGCGGGTCGAGACCGAGGAGGTAAAACCCGCCGAAGACGATCGCCAGGACGATGACCACCTTCCAGCGCACCCAGCGAAGCGGGTTGAGACCCGATCGCGTGCGCTTCTCCGGCGCGGCGTCGTCGTCCGCGGCCGGTGTCTTCTTCTTCTTGCCGTCGATCGTTTTCGTCTCTTCAGTGCTCATGATCTTCCTGCTCGAGGTCGGGCCGACCTATCCATGAATCTAGCGTCCGACGAAGATGAAGCGCAGCCCCTTGACGATCCAGAAATTCGTCAACCAGCGGAAGAAGCGGTTCTCCGAGACGCGGTCGTGCAGCCAGCGCCGATACGAGACGACGAGCCACACCACCGGACCGAAGAGAATCGCCCCGACCGCCGCGCCGACGACCGCGCCGCCCGTGACCGCCAGGCGGTCGAGATCGAGCCACGCGATCACCGGCCAGTTGAGCGCCGCGGTCCAGAACCCGTGCAGCGCCTCGTTCTCCAGCAGCCACCCGCCGACCGGAATGAAGAGCTGGCTCAGACCGGCGAGCGCGCACGCCTTGACGACGACGAACGACAGGAGCGCGCTCGAGATCTGCACCCTGAAGACGAGCACGCTCGCGATGAGCAGCATCGCGAGCCCGGACGTCAGCGGCAGGCAGCCGAGCGTGATCCCGAAGGCGATGGCGAACGCGATGGCGCCGGGCGATGCGTCGGCGCTGAGGACCTTGTAGAGCTTTCGGATCCAGGTTAAGAGAAACATGGTGGTCTCATTTCGCTGCGATGGCGGTGCCGATGTCCGATACCGACTCCGATTCCGATACCGACTCCGATACCGACTCCGATGTCCGATTCCGACTCCGATGACCGATACCGATTCCGACTCCGATCTCTGTCTCGGATTTCCGACTTCGCGCCCCGCAAACGCACGAGCTTACGATCGCTCCTCGCGCGATGCAAGGCCCTCGCGGCGGCTTGCTCAGACGATCAGCATCGCGTCGCCGTAACTGTAGAAGCGGAAACGCTCCTCGACGGCGCGGCGGTAGGCGCCGAGGATCAGATCGCGTCCGGCGAAGGCGCTGACCAGGACCAGCAGCGAGCTGCGCGGCAGGTGGAAGTTCGTGATCAGGGCGTCGACGAGGCGGAAGTCGTGGCCCGGGCGGATGAAGAGCCTCGTCGGGGCGGCGTAGCCGGGGCCGGCGCCCGAGAGGGCGAAGCTCTCGAGCGCTCGCACCGTCGTCGTGCCGACCGCGACGACGCGCCGGCCCTCTCGTCGCGTCTCGAGGATTCGCGCGCCCGCCTCCGGCGTGATCGACGACTGCTCCTCGTGGAGCTCGTGGGATCGCAGGTCGGCGGAGCGAATCGGCTGGAAGGTGCCGAGTCCGACCTGGTGCGTGATCGAGACGCGCTCGACTCCGGCGCGCTCGAGCGCCGCGAGGATCTCCTCCGTGAAGTGGAGCCCGGCCGTCGGCGCCGCGACGGCCACCGGATCACGCGCGTAGACCGTCTGATAGCGCTCGCGGTCGCGCTCGCGACGCGGATCGGAATCCTCGCGGTGGATGTAGGGCGGCAGCGGCACCTCGCCGATCCGCTCGCAGAGCGCCACGACCTCGTCCGGATCGAGCGGTCGCCCCTCGCGCTCGATCGTCACGACGAAACGGCCCTCGCCGATCTCCGAGACGATCTTTCCGGCGGCGCCGCGCTCGCCCGGCTCGAGAGCCAGCGGAGCGCCGCGGGCGCGGAGCGATCGCGCCCACCTCGCCGGGCGCACGATCGCCTCCCAGGGCGGCGCGGGGTCGTCCGGGTGGCATGGGGCGGGGCACAGGAGGAAGAGCTCCGCGTCGCCGCCTCCGGAGCGCCTCAGGCGCACGCGCGCGGGGAAGACGCGCGCATCGTTGACCACCAGCAGGTCGCCCGCCCGCAGGTGACGGACGAGGTCGGGGAACTCGCCGCTCTCGATGGCGCCGCTCGAGCGGTCGACGACGAGGAGTCGAGAGCCCTCGCGCCGCGGCGCGGGCTCCTGGGCGATCAGCTCGTCCGGCAGATCGTAATCGTAGAGGGACAGGTCGTCGGGGTGCGAGGTCACTCGTATTCGAGGACCTCGATGTCGAGGTTGCCGACGATCGAGACGAGGCCGGCGAAGAGGTCCATCGTTGTCGTCTCGTTGAGCGGCGACGTCGAGATGCCGATGTGGTCGGGCCCGACGCGGCCGCCTGGTCGCGTCGCGTCGAGCGGCACCCAGCGATCGATCCAGACCTCGTTCCACATGTGTCCGAGGAACTCTCCCCGGTGATACACGAACCCGGCGACCACGCGCGCCGGCAGGCCGACCGCCCGGGCGCCGGCCGCGAGGAGCACGGCCTGCTCCGTGCAGTCGCCCTTGCGGTTCCTGAGCGTCTCCGACGCCGGGGCGAATGCCGTGCCGAGGTTCTCGTCGCGCACCGTCCGATCGGCCCAGCGCTCGAGGCTCCGTGCCGCGTCCCACGCATCGGTCTCGTCGCCGACCGCCTCGCGGGCGGCGGACGCGACCTCGGGATCGTCCGACTGGATCAGCGCGTTCGGCCGCAGGTAGGGCGCCAGGTCCGGAGGGAACTCGCGCTCGAGCGGCACGCGTGCGCCCGGCTGCACCGCGCTGACACGGACCACGCGGACCGAGGGCGACTCCTCGCGGACCACCTCCTGGCCGACGCCGCCGAACATCGCATCGATGCCGAGCGAGGCGAAGTCGCCGTCGCGGAGCTTGAAGCGGTAGAGCGCCGACTTCAGTCGCTCGGCGTTCGGCAAGGGTCGGTCCGGCTTGATCGCCGTGCGCGCGAAGATCTCGGGCGGCGGACCGGTGGGTCGAGAGGCGCCCTCTCGCGTCGTGCGGATCTCCACGAACTGCATGCCGAGCGCCCGCTCCGAGGTCTTCCAGATGGCGCCGTCGGAATCGATCCACGCCGTCGAGTCGAGCCCGGGGAGCAGCTCGCGGCGGATGGAGACCCGCAGCAGTCGGCGGGCGGCGCCGCCGATGTCGACCACCTCCTCCGCTTCCGTGACCGCCTCGATCCGTCCACAGCGCGTCAAATCCGGGAAGAAGGTCACCGCCTCGAAGCGGTCGCCCGGCTTCTTCAGCGCCTCGGCCATGCGGCGTTCGAAGAAGTACGGTCCCCGCGCGGCCGGGTCGAAGGGTGCCGGGTCCAGCGGTCGCGTTCGGCCGCCGGCGTGCGAAGTCAGGCGGAGTCGGTCGCCCTCGATCACGCCGGAGACCACGGTCTCGGTTTCCGAGAGACGCGTTGCCAGCCGGAACTGCTGCACGGCGCCGCCGCCGGACTCCCAGATCGCGACGCGCGCGTCGGTCTCGACGGTCTGGGAGACGCGGCGCAGCTTGATCTTCTTCTCGATGGTCGTGCGGATCTGGCCACCGGGCAGTCGCACCGTCAGGCGGTGCGAGCTGCCGGCGTCGTTGCCGGAGATGACGATGCGGAACCAGTCCTCCTCGAGCGTCTCCGCGCCCGGCACCGGGCCGAAGTCGAGGTCGACGGTCGCTGACCCGTCGCATGCCGCGAGCAGCAAGAGCAACGGCAAGAGCAACGGCAGGAGCACGACCGGGGACCGGAGGAAGCGGTGTTTCATCGGTATTGTGGCCGCCGTCTCGGTCTTTTTTTCGCTTGTGGTCACTCGAGCGACCGATATATGTAACCCGTCGGGGGAATTGGACCATGTCCGCGACGGCATTTGCAAGGACGGCGGGATGCTCGACTTCAGAGTGATTCGTGACGATCCGGAGCGCGTCAAGGCCGGGGCGCGCCTCAAGCGTTTCGACGTCGATGACATCGTCGACCGGGCGCTGGCGCTCGACGAGCGGCGTCGCGGCATCCTCTCCGAGCTCGAGGAGCTGCGCGCGAGGCAGCGGGTCGCCGGCAAGGAGATCGCCAAGCTCTCCGGCGACAAGAAGGCGGCGCGCATCGCCGAGATGAACGCCTCGAAGGAGCGCATCAAGGCGCTCGAGTCCGAGCTCGGCCCGCTCGAGGAAGAGCGTCACCAGTGCCTCCTCCGCATCCCGAACATTCCGGCCCCGGAGGTCCCCGAGGGCGAGACCGACGCGGACAACGTCGAGATCCGCCGCGTCGGCGAGCCGCCGCAGTTCGACTTCGAGTGGAAGGATCACCTCGCGCTCGGCGAGGCGCTCGACCTGATCGACATCCCGCGCGCCGCCAAGCTCGCCGGATCGCGGACGTACATCCTGAAGAACGAGGCCGCGCTCCTGGAGCTCGCAGTGCTCCGGCTCGCGCTCGATCTCCTCATGGCCAAGGGGTTCCGGCCGATGATCGTGCCGACCCTGGTCCGCCGCGAGCCGATGGAGGGCACGGCGTACTTCCCCGGCGGCGAGGAGCAGTCGTACACGTGCGAGAAGGACGGGCTCTTCCTGGTCGGCACCTCGGAGGTCCCGGTGACCGCGTACCACTGCGAGGAGATCCTCGACGAGGCGGAGCTCCCGAAGCTCTACGCGGGGTACTCGACCTGCTACCGCCGCGAGGCCGGCGCCGCGGGCCGCGACACCAGGGGCCTGTACAGGATCCACCAGTTCAACAAGGTGGAGCAGGTGGTCGTGTGCCGCAACAACGAGGAGGAATCGAAACGGCAGCACGAGTTCATCCTTCGCAACGCCGAGGAGGTGCTCGGGGCGCTCGAGCTGCCCTACCGCGTCGTCAACGTCTGCGGCGGCGACCTCGGCGCCCCCCAGATCCAGAAGTTCGACATCGAGACGTGGATGCCCTCCCGCGAGAGCTGGGGCGAGACGCACAGCGCGTCCAGGTTCTACGACTACCAGGCGCGACGCCTCAACCTGCGATATCGCGACGGCGACGGCAAGGTGCGCTTCTGCCACACGCTCAACAACACGGCGATCGCCAGCCCGCGCATCCTCATCTCGCTCCTCGAGGTCCACCAGCAACCCGATGGGCGCGTCCGCATCCCGGACGCGCTGGTGCCTTACATGGGCGGGATGCGCTACATAGAGCGGCCCGGGGGCGCCTGACGGGTCACGCCGCGGGCCGCCAATCGCCGAATCGCGGCGCGTGGCTTCCTCTTCCTCGCCGAGTTCGCTACAATCGCCGGGATTTGTGCGGGCACGGAGCCGGCACCGGGAAGAGGACGGTACGAACAGTCAAGAGCATGATCGCGCGCGCAACCGCCAAGCTTGCCCTGGAGAGCGGCGCCGTCTTCACCGGCCAGGCGGTCGGGAAGCTCGGCGAGGAGGTCGGCGAGGTCGTCTTCAACACCTCCCTCACCGGATACCAGGAGGTGTTCACGGACGCGTCGTACAACGGCCAGATGGTCGTGATGACGAATCCGCTGATCGGCAACTACGGCTTCAACGCCGAGGACGAGGAGTCCTTCCGTCCGCACCTTCGCGGCGTCATCGTGCGCGAGGTGAGCCGCCGCGTCTCCAACTTCCGCTCGACCGCCACGCTCGACGAGTACCTCAAAAAATTCGGCGTCGTCGGCATCTCGGACATCGACACGCGCGCCGTCACCAAGCTGCTGCGCGTCGAGGGATCGCTCAAGGGCGTGATCTCCTCCGTCGACCTCGACGACGCGCGGCTCGTCGAGAAGGCCCGCGCCTGGGAAGGACTGGTCGGCAAGGACATGGTCGCCCCGGTGACCTGCGACCGGCCGTTCGTCTGGAAGGACGGCCCGAACACGAAGTTCTCGTACCGCGTGCTCGACCGCTCGGGCGAGGGTCTGCGCATCGCGGCATTCGACTTCGGCGTCAAGTACAACATCCTGCGGATCCTCGCGGGCATGGGCTTCGAGGTGCACGTGCTGCCCGCGTCGACGACGGCCGCCGACGTCGCCGCCATCGAGCCGCACGGCGTGTTCCTCTCGAACGGACCCGGAGATCCGGAGGGCGTGCCCTACGCGATCGACACCATACGCACGCTGATCGACCGCCACGACTATCCGATCTTCGGCATCTGCCTGGGACACCAGTTGCTGTCGCTGGCGCTCGGCGGCACGACCTACAAGCTGCGTTTCGGGCACCACGGCGGCAATCACCCGGTGCAGAACCTCTTCACGCGCAAGGTCGACATCTCGGTCCAGAACCACTGCTTCTGCGTCGACGCCGGGTCGCTCGATCGGTCGGTGATCGAGCCCTACTTCATCAACCTCAACGACGAATCGCTCGAGGGACTGGTGCACACCAGGCGTCCCCTGTTCTCCGTCCAGTTCCACCCCGAGGCATCGCCGGGACCGAACGACTTCGCCTTTCTCTTCGAGCAGTTCGCGACGATGGTGAAGACTCGCGAGCCGATACGTCCGGGTACTTGAGCACAGAGGAGGTCGACGTGAACGCGAAGGCGAGCTCGAGACCGGCCGCGCCGCACGTCTGTGTCGTCGGGGCGCAGTGGGGCGACGAGGGGAAGGGCAAGATCGTCGACGCGCTGAGCCCGGACTTCGACGCCGTCGTCCGGTTCCAGGGCGGCGCCAACGCCGGCCACACCGTGCTCATCGGAGACGAGCAGTTCATTTTTCACCTGATACCGAGCGGCATCCTGCAGAAGGACAAGCTCTGCATCATCGGCAACGGCGTCGTCCTCGATCCGCCGGGGCTGGTGCGCGAGCTCGACGGGCTGCGCGAGCGGGGCATCGACCACGAGTCGAACCTCTGGATCAGCGACCGGGCTCATATCGTGCTGCCGTACCATCGCGTGCTCGACCGGGCGCGCGATCGCTCAGGCAACGGCAAGCGGCTCGGCACCACGCTGCGCGGCATCGGACCGTGCTACACGGACAAGGCGGCGCGCAAGGGGCTACGCATGGCCGATCTCATCGACTTCGACCGCTTCACCGCGCTCCTCCGGGCCCAGCTCGAGGAGCAGAACCGCGAGCTCGAGCTCGTCCACGGCGAGGAGCCGCTCGATCTCGAGACGCTGCTCGAGGAGTACCGCGCGTACGGCGAGCGCCTCGGACCGCGCGTCCGCAACATCACGGAGCTCCTCTGGGAGCTCGACGCCGGCGGACAGAGCCTGCTCTTCGAGGGCGCGCAGGGCGCCCTCCTCGACCTCGACCTCGGGACCTATCCCTACGTGACGTCCTCGAACACGTCCTTCCTCGGGCTCGGGGCCGGCACCGGGTTCTCACCGCGGCGCATCGGCACGGTGCTCGGCATCGCCAAGGCGTACACGACGCGCGTCGGCGAGGGTCCCTTCCCGACGGAGATCTCGGGCGAGGCGGGCGACCGCCTGCGCGAGGCGGGCGGCGAGTACGGCGCGACCACCGGACGCCCGCGGCGCTGCGGGTGGCTCGATCTCGTCGCCCTGCGCTACGCGATCCGCTTCGGCGACATCGACGCGCTCGCCATCACCAAGCTCGACGTGCTCGATGACCAGGAGAGGATCCTCGTCGGGACGCGGTACCGAGGTCCGGGCGGCGCGATGTCGACGACGGTCCTGCCGGCGCACTTCGACGCGGAGATCGAGGTCGAGTATCACGAGGTCCCCGGCTGGCAGGCGCCGACCGACAACTGCCGTTCCGCCGACGACCTGCCGGCGCGCGCTCGCGAGTATCTGCAGCTGATCGCCGACTTCACCGGACGGCCGATCGCCATGGCGTCCGTGGGGAAGGAGCGCAATCAGCTGATTCGCTTCGAGCCGTGGCTGGCCCCACGAGCGACGGGGGAGAGCGCCGGTGGTTGACGAGCGCCCGACGCGAGCGAGCGAGGGTGGCGTGACGGGGGGCCGTTACGCGCCGCTGCCGCCGCCGGTCGAGCCGCTGCCGCGCCACGTCGCGTTCATCATGGACGGCAACGGCCGCTGGGCCCGCGCACGCGGGTTTCGCCGGCTGCGCGGACACCGCCAGGGCGCCGCGTCGCTGCGTCGGATCACGCGCTACTGCGCTCGCATCGGCATCGAGGAGATCACCTTCTACGCGCTGTCGACCGAGAACTACGCCCGGCGACCGCGCTCCGAGGTCGCCTATCTGATGCGGCTGCTCAGGCAGTATCTCATCGACGAGCGCGGCGAGCTCGCCGACGGCGACATCCGCCTGCGCGCCATCGGGAGGACCTCCGAGCTGCCGCCCGACGTCCTCGCCGAACTGCACCGGACGATGGAGTTGACCTCGTCGCACCGCGGCATGGTTCTCCGCCTCGCGCTCAACTACGGCGGGCGCGGCGAGATCATCGACGCCGTCCGCGCCATGGCCGCCGAGGTCCGGGACGGACAACGGCCGCTCGAGGATCTCGAGGGGCTCACCGAGGAGATGCTCCGCGAGCGCCTCTACGACGCGTCGATGACCGATCCGGACCTCGTGGTGCGCACGGCGGGCGAGGCGAGGCTGTCGAACTTCCTCCTGTGGCAGGCGCACTACGCGGAGATCTATGTGACGGACGTCCTCTGGCCCGACTTCGACATCGAGCACCTCGACGCGGCGCTCCGGTTCTTCGCCGCGTGCGATCGGAAGTTCGGCGCTCTCGACGCCGTCGATGTCGGTGACCGCGCGTCACCGCGGCAGTCGTCGCGCTCGCGGGCGTCGTTCGACGAGGGGCTCGAGTCCGGGACCGGCAGCCGCGCGCCGGCAACCACGGAGAGGTGAGCCGTGCGGACGCGCTTCATCGTCGGGCCGATCCTGATCGCGTGCGTCGCCGCGATCTTCCTCGTCGACCACGCCGTCTTCCGCCCGCGTCCGCCGCTGATGCCGCTCGTCCTGCTGCTGCTGGCGCTCGCCGGCTGGCAGGAGATCGCCGCGATGGCCGGGATCCGCGTGCGTCGGGGCGCCACGGAGCAGGAGAGACGGGGCGGGCCGCCGCTCTTCACCATCGGCGCCGTCGCCATCGCCTACTTCCACGTCGCGGCATGGCTGGTCGGCACGCGGCGTGACGGGGAGTCCTTCGAGGTGCTCGCGATCTGGGGCATCGTCGGCACGATGCTGATCGCGTTCGGGGTGGTGGCGTTCCGCAAGGATCACACGCAGCATTATCGGGCGGTGCTCGAGACCATCGTCGGCGCGGTCGTCCTCGGGCTCCTCCTCGCATTCCACACGCTCGTCTACGTGGTTCCGGAAAACGGCATCGCGCTCGCCTTCGTTTACTTTCTCGGAATCAAGGGAACCGACATAGCGGCCTACCTCGTGGGCTCGAAGCTCGGCCGCCATCGCATCCTGCCGGTGAGCCCGAAGAAGACCGCGGAGGGCTGTATCGGCGGGCTCGCGTGGGGCGCGCTGGCGTTCGGCGGCGTCGGGGCGCTGTGGGCCGAGTGGCCTTTTTCCTGGCCGGTCGGCGTCGCCGCGGGGATAATCCTGGCCGTGGCGGCGCAGCTCGGCGACCTCAGCGAGTCGCTCCTCAAAAGAACTTACGACACCAAGGATTCGGGTCTCCTGCTTCCGGAGTTCGGCGGCGTTCTCGATCTCGTCGATAGTCTCTTCTTCACCGGATGTGTTTTCTGGTACGCCCTCCGGTACACTACTTAGCTCGGTTTGCTCACAGCCGGGCAGCGAATGAGCCCGGTGAAGCCGGTTTTCTCCACGGAGCTGAACGCCGCTGGAGCCGGTCCCCGGATGAGAGCGTAGTCTTTCGACGACTCTATGGAAGTGACGATCGAGATCGCCTCGCCCGAAGAGGCGATGACCCTCTTCGGGCTCGGCGACCAGAATCTGAAACTGATCCGAGACGCCCTCCCCGTCAACCTCCACGCAAGGGACGGCACGGTCCGGATCGCCGGTGACGCGAAGCCGGTCGGCGACGCGGCGCGGATCCTCAACGGGCTGCTCACGCTGATCCGCGACGGCGAGCAGGTGCCGACCGACTACATCGGCGAGCAGCTGCGACGGCTCGGCGAGGCGCCGGCGCGCGGGGCGGGACAGCCCGGCGGCGGGTTGCGCGTCGAGATGGATCCGATCGAGCGCCTCGTCCGTTCACCCGGCCAGGAGACGTACCTGCGGTCGATACTCGACAACGACGTCGTATTCTGCATCGGGCCCGCGGGAACCGGCAAGACTTACCTCGCGGTCCAGATGGCGATCAGCTATCTGCGCGGCGGCGACATCCGCAAGATCATCCTCTGCCGTCCGGCGGTGGAGGCGGGCGAGAAGCTCGGCTTCCTGCCCGGCGACTTCCAGGCGAAGATCAATCCCTACCTGCGGCCGCTCTATGACGCTCTCAACGAGATTCTCGATTACGAGAAGGTGAAGCGATACCTCGAGCGCGAGATCATCGAGGTCATTCCGCTCGCGTACATGCGCGGCCGCACGCTGAATCACGCGTTCATCATCCTCGACGAGGGGCAGAACACGACGATCTCGCAGATGAAGATGTTTCTGACCCGTATGGGGATGGCGAGCAAGATCGTGGTCAACGGCGACGTCACGCAGATCGACCTCCCGGTCGGGAGCCCGTCCGGGCTGGTCCACGCGCGGCGCATCATGCGCGGTGCGGACGGGATCGGCTGGGTCGAGCTCGAGAAGCGGGATATTATCCGCCATCCGCTGGTGCGGAAGATTCTGGCGCTCTACGAGCGCTCCGAGGGATCCGGGCGAAAGGCCGACGAGGACGCGTGAGTTATCGGAAGCAACGCAGACGGAAGCTCCGCAATGACGATACACTCCTCATGGGCAGAATGTCGTAACCGCCTGCCCGGCGTCGCTCCAGCTGAACCCTGCCGATGGTAAAGAAACAGAAACGGCGCAAGCTGGATCAGTTTCTCCACGAGTACCGGAAGGACCCCGAGGTGGCCCTCTCGGAGATGACGCGGCTGTCGAACCGCCTCTGGCGGATCGCGGTCGGCATCGCTCTGACGTCGGTCTTCATCGGGCTGCTCTATCCGATCGGGGACCGCGCGCGCCTGATCGGCGCGGGCGACTGGAAGCGCCTCGTCGGCCTCGGGTCGCTGCTCTTCCTGATCAACGGCGTGGGGTGGCTCGTCCTCCTCCGGATCCAGCCCGGCATCTTCGACAAGCCGGTGCGCTTCAACCGCTTCATCTTCCTGATCCTCGGAGCGGTCTGCCTCTCGAAGGCGCTCTTCCTCATCGGCTGGTCGCCGTACCTCGCGCCGCTCCCGATTCTGGCGATGATCATGGGGATGCTGTTCGGGCCGGCGGTGACCCTGCTCGTCGTCGTCGGAGTGGGCTTCTACCTGTCCCTGCTCAGCCCGCGCATGTGGATGATGAATATCGGCGAGCTGCACGCCGCCATCGAGAACCACATGTCCGGCACCGCCGTCGGCGACCAGATGAGCATCACGCTGCTCCTCTACGAGGCGCTGACGCGCATGGACTTCATGCTCGGCATTTCGCTGATCCTCGGCGGGGCGGTCGCCGTGCTCGGCGTGCAGCGGATCCGGCAGCAGTCGAAGCCCGCGCTGGTCGGCCTCCTCGTCGGCCTGACCCAAGCGTTCGTGGTGCTCGCGTTCCAGATTCTCGATCCGGACCTCAGCTACGAGGGGCGGGAGTCGTGGGAACGCGTCACCAGCTTCCTGGAGAACCCGGGGTGGGCGCTCGCGGGAGGCATCATCTCGGGCGGCTTCATGACCATCTTTCTGCCGCTGGTCGAGCGCGTGCTCGGCATCATCACGGAGCGACGACTGCTCGCGCTCAGCGACCCGAACAACGAGCTGCTGCGAACGCTGCGCAACCGCGCGCCCGGCACGTACCAGCACACGCTCGGCGTCGCGCAGCTCTCGAGCGCCGCGGCGGAGGCGATCCAGGCCGACGCGCTGCTCGTTCAGGTCGGCGCCTACTATCACGACATCGGCAAGATCGTCAAGCCGGAGTACTTCGTCGAGAACATGGGGGAGGACAAGACGATTCACTCGCGGCTGCGACCGTCGATGTCGAAGATCATCATCATCTCGCACGTCAAGGAAGGGATCGAGCTCGCCCAGGAGGCGCGGCTGCCGCAGAGGATCATCGACATGATCCCGATGCACCATGTAACCACCGTGGTCGAGTACTTCTTCCACAAGGCGGTCGAGCTCAGCAACGGAGAGACGCGCGAGAGCGAGGCGGAGTATCGCTATCCGGGGCCGCGCCCGCGCTTCAAGGAGGCGGGCATCCTGATGCTCGCCGACGCGACCGAGGCCGTCGCCAAGACGATCGTCGACCCGACGCCGACGCGGTTCCAGGCGATGGTCAGCGAGATCGTCCGCAAGCGACTCCACGACGGCCAGCTCGACCAGTGCAATCTGACCATCCGCGACCTTCGCCAGATCGAGGACAGCTTCGTGCGCACGCTGACGAACATGTACCATGCGCGCATTCGCTATCCGTCGGCCGAGGGCGAGGGCGCCGAGGAGACCCGCGAGCGGAAGCGCAAGGGGGTCGCCGAGACCGCCACCGCGTTCGAGAGGGATGACGAGACGCAGAGCGAGACGGACGCGGACGCGGACCAGGAGCAGCTCCAGGGAACCGGCAAGGTCTGACGCCGGCCCGGGCGGCGCGACGGAGCTTCGGGTCGAGTTCCGGGTCACCTGCCGCGCCGTGCCGCTCGACCGGACGCGCTTGCGGCACGTCCTGCGGCGGATCTTCGCCGATCACGGCCGGCTGCACGGCCTCCTCAGCATCGCGGTCGTCGGCGACGGCACCATCCGGCGCATCAACCGCGACTTCCTCGCGCACGACGAGCCCACCGACGTCATCACGTTCCCGCTCGACGATGGGGACGGTGGGGCGGCCGACGACCCGTTCGGCGAGATCCTCGTCTCGGCGCAGACCGCTCGCCGCGAGGCGGTGGCGCGAGGTGTCGATGCGCCGGACGAGCTCGCCCTCTACATCATCCACGGCGCGCTGCACCTCGCGGGCTACGACGACTCGACAGCCGCGAAACGCCGCCGCATGCGGGCACGTGAGCGCAAGTACGTCGGGGTGTACCGAAAGGCGCGTCGGCACGGGCGCGACACCGAGAAACGATGAAGACGACCTATGAGGAAGGAAGGAAAAGAGGAAAGCAGGAAACGGAACGACTCGAGGGGTTCAGCTTCGCGAGCTTCGCTCGAGCCGTCGAGCGGTCCTTCCTGTTCTCCCCGGCTTCCTGAGTTCCTCGTGAGTCGTCCTCCAGAAACCGCCCACGCGTCATTCTCGTCGTTTCTGGGTGTCGGCCGGTTGCCTCAGGCGATCCAGCCGCCGCCGAGGAGTGTGTCGCCCTGGTAGAAGACCGCTGCCTGTCCCGGCGTCACGGCGTCCTGCGGCGTCTCGAAGCGCACGCGAGCGCCGCCGTCGCCGTCGACGGTGACCAGGGCGGGAACCGCCGGGGCGCGGTGGCGGATCTGCACATCGCAAATGATCTCCGCGCCGTCGGCGGGGGGCTCCACGGAGACCCAGTTGGTCTCCTCGACCTCGAACTCCCGGCGCGAGAGCAGCTCCCTGGGCCCGATGACGACCGCGTTGCGGGCCGGATCGATGCCGACGACGTAGCGCGGCTCGCCGAACCCCCGCCCGAGGCCTCGCCGCTGGCCGATGGTGAAGTGCTGGTGACCGCCGTGGTCTCCGACGACGTTGCCGGCGGGGTCGAGGAGCGGACCGGGAGCGATCAGCTCGGGGGTGCGCGACTCGAGCACGGCGCGGTAGTCGCCGCCGGGCACGAAGCAGATCTCCTGGCTGTCGCGCTTGTCGGCCACCGGAAGCCCGAGCTCCCGGGCGAGCCCGCGGCACTCGGACTTCGTCATGCCGCCGACGGGGAACAGCGTCCGCCCGAGGCTCTCTCGCGGCATGGTGAACAGGAAGTAGCTCTGGTCCTTTTCGCCGTCAGCGCCCCGGCGGAGCTCGGCCCCGTTGCCGGCGTGCCGGACGCGGGCGTAGTGGCCGGTGGCGATCAGGTCGCAGTCGAGCTCCGTCGCCTGCTCGAGGAGCGTCCCGAACTTGATCCACTGGTTGCAGCGCGCGCAGGGGTTCGGGGTCCGCCCGCGGTTGTACTCGTCGACGAAGTAGTCGACGATGCGGCCGAACTCGCGGGAGTAGTTGAGGGGATAGAAGGGAATGTCGAGCCGGTCGGCGACTCGCGCGGCGTCGCGAGCGTCATTGACGCTGCAGCAGGCGCGCGGATTTTGTCGCAGCGTGCCGCCGGTCTCATCTCCGGAGCGGCCGTCCGCGCCCGACCCGAGCCGGAGGAAGACGCCGATAACGTCGTGACCGGCTCTCCGGAGGACTGCGGCGGCGACGCTGGAATCGACGCCCCCGGACATGGCGCAGAGGACGCGGGCCATCGGACTCCTGCTCCGCTCGGGTGCATTTGATCGACAAACTGCGAATCATACCGCATCGCGCGAGGACCCAAAAAGTTTAAAATAAGGGTGGAAAGTCGGCGGGAAACCGACGAAAAACCAGGAACCGGAAGGGCCCCGCGACTGGCATTGCGCAGGGAGGAGTCACGCCGCCGGTCGGATGAGCAGAACCGCCATCATCTCCGACATCCACGCGAACCTCGAAGCCTTCGAGGCAGTCCTCGCGGACATCGAGCGGCAGAAGATTTCCGAGATCGTGTGTCTCGGGGACATCGTCGGTTACGGCCCCGATCCGTCCGCCTGCATCGATCTGGTGCAGCAGCGCTGTCGGCTGGTCATCCGGGGCAACCACGACGACGCCACGATCCACGGTCCGATGGGGTTCAACGAGCTCGCGCGTCGAGCGATCGTCTGGACGCGCAAGGCGCTCCGCCCGCGCATGCTTCGCCCCGCGTCGCGGCAGCGCTGGACGTTTCTCGAGACCTTGCCGCTCCAGATCGAGTGGGAGGGCTTCCTCCTCGTGCACGGCTCGCCGCGCGACCCGACTTCCGAGTATCTCATGGAGCGCGACGTCATCCTCGGCAACGAGTCCGTCTTCACCGAGAACTTCGAGAAGTTCGAGACGGTGTGCTTCGTCGGGCACACGCACATGCCGGGGGTCTTCTTCCAGGAGAGCGGGCGGACCGCCTGGAGGGCGCAGAAGAGCTTCGGCGCCGCGTTCAAGTACGACGGCCTGAAGATGATCATCAACGTCGGCTCGGTGGGCCAGCCGCGCGATCGGGACCCGCGGGCGTGCTACCTGACCGTCGACTCCGAGGAGCGCGTGTTCAGGTACCGCCGGGTGTCGTATGACATACCGAAGACCCAGGCGAAGATCAGGGCCATCGAGGATCTCGACTCGCAGCTCGCCGATCGCCTGGCCCTGGGGATCTGAGGACGATCGAGCCCCGGTGCGCCGGCCGTGAGGCCGCAAGAAATCATTGCAAGCCCCGAGACGCTTGCGTCTAATGACGGGCTTCGACCACCCCGGGAACGAGCCCGCAAAATGCTCAAGAGGCCAAGATGACTCCGGATAAGATCCGAAATGTCGTGTTCATCGGACAGAGCGGCGCCGGCAAGACGTCGCTGATCGAACACGTTCTCGCAAAGTGCGGCGCCGTGGAGCGAGTCGGCAGCATCGACGAGGGCACGTCGATCCTCGACTCCGACGATCTCGAGAGGGAGCGCCAGCACTCGATCGATCCGGCACTGGCCTTCTTCGAGCGGGACGGGGTGCACGTCAATCTGATCGACACGCCGGGCTACCGCGACTTCGTGGGGAACGTCTTCGGCCCGCTGCAGGCGGTCGAGTGCGCGGTGCTCGTGGTCGACGCCGACGAGGGAGTCCGGCCGCACACGCGGAAGCTCTGGAATCTCGCCGCCGACCTCGAGCTTCCCCGGTTCGTGGTCATCAATCGGCTCGACCGCGAGAACGCCAAGTTCGACGAGATCCTCGAGCAGATCCAGGCGCTGAGCCCGAAATGCGTGCCGTTGACCGTGCCCGTGGGCGTCGGCCCGTCGCTCTCCGGCGTCGAGCGCACCTTCGGCGCGAAGAAGGGGTCGTCGGACCTCGCCGAGGCGCACGCGTCCGCGTTCCTCGAGGCGGTTGTCGAGACCAACGAGGAGCTGCTCGAGAAGTACCTCGGCGGCGAGGAGATCGCCGACGCCGAGCTCGGCGCGCAGCTCGCCACCGCGGTCAAGGAGCTCGGCGTGTTCCCGGTGCTCTCGACCTCGGTCGTCAAGGACCTGGGGCTGACCGAGCTCGTCGAGACGCTCATCGCCCACGCGCCTCCAGCGGCGGGGGTCACGGCGGCTGCCGTCGATGGCGGCGACCCCGTCGAGATCGCGCCGGACCCGGCGGGACCACTCTGCGCGTTCGTGTTCCGCAACGCGAGCGATCCGTTCGTCGGCAAGCTGACGATGCTTCGCATGTATTCCGGCACGCTCCACCAGAACGGCCAGTTCGTCAACCCGTCGACGGGAAAGACCGACAAGGTCGGCAAGCTGGTCCGGCTGCAGGGGAAGGAGCAGGTGCCCGTCGAGTCGATCGGCGCGGGCGATCTGTGCGTGCTCCTGAAGGTCGAGACGCTCAGGGTCTTCGACACCGTCTGCGGCAGCGACCGTCGCGTCCGCATCGAACCCCCGAAAACGCCGACGCCGATGTACGGCCGCGCCCTCCAGCCCAAGACGCGCACCGACGAGAAGAAGTTCAGCGAGGCGCTGAGCAAGGTGACCGAGGAAGACCCCGGAGTCGTCGCGAGCCGTGACAAGCGCACCGGCGAGATGGTCGTGTCGGGGATGAGCCAGCTGCACTTGCAGATGATCATCAATCGACTGAAGGGTCGATACCACGTCGAGGTCAACGCCAAGGAGCCGAAGATACCGTACCTCGAGACGATCACCGCGAAGGGCGACGCCCAGTATCGCCACAAGAAGCAGACCGGCGGCGCCGGGGAGTTCGCCGAGGTCTGGATGCGAATCGAGCCCCTCGAGCGCGGCAGCGATTACGAGTTCTCGAACGAGGTCTTCGGCGGCGCGATCTCGGACAGCTACGTGCAATCGGCGGAGAAGGGCGTCAAGGCGGTGATGGAGCAGGGCGTGATCGCCGGGTATCCGGTCGTCGACGTCAAGGTCACGGTGTACGACGGCAAGGAGCACCCGGTCGATTCGAAGGACGTCGCGTTCCAGAAGGCCGGTCGCGAGGCGTTCAAGCTCGCGGTCCAGAAGGCCAGGCCCGTCCTCCTCGAGCCGATCGTCAACCTCGACGTCACCTTCCCATCAGAAGTCGTCGGCGACATCACCGGCGATCTCAATCGCCGCCGCGCCCGCGTCCAGGGCATGGACTCCGAGGGCGACTTCCAGACCATCCACGCCCAGGTCCCGCTCGCCGAGCTCAACGAGTACTCGAACAGCCTCGGCGCCATGTCCGGCGGCCAGGGAACCTACGAGATCGAGATGTCGCACTACGAGGTCGCGCCGGGCAACGTGCAGCAAAAGGTCGTCGAGGAATCGAAGGCGGCGCTGGAGAAGAAGGACGATTGAGGGGGACGTCCCTCGTGCTCGTGCTCGTACCCGTTCCCGTACCCGTTCCCGTGACCGTGACCGTTCCCGTGACCGTGACCGTGACCCGTGACCGTGACCGTGACCCGTGACCGTGACCGTGACCGATTCCGATTCCGTCCGACCCCGACCCCGACTCCGATTCCGACTCCGACTCCGATGTCCGATACCGATTCCGATGCCGATGTCTGATACCGATTTCGACTCGGAGTCTGGTCTCTGGTCTCTGGTCTCTGGTCTCTGATCTCGGACTCTGACCGCTTCCCCTTCTCCAGGTTCATCGAGGACGAGGACGAGGACGATTTTTGCGCACTGGAATCGGTGACGCGTCTACCGCGAGCACCCCAGACCATCCGCCGTTGGATCGCACCCCCGTTCCGGGTAGGGCGGTTTCGGCGGTGGGCCGGCCAGGAAGAGGAAGCCGAGGAGGCGGACCGCGTCGGTGATCGTCACGGTGCCCGAGTCGTCCGTGTCCGCCGCGTCGAGGCACGCGGGCTGGCGGCCGCCGAGGAAGAGGAACTCGAGGATGGCCACGGCGTCGGAGATGTTGACCTTGCCGTTCTCCTCGACGTCGCCGCGGACGAAGGTGCTGGGGGACGGCTCGCAGATGACGCCCGCGCTCGACTGTTCGCCGGAGTGCGCCACGACGCGGTAGAACACGCCGCACGCGTCGGGCGGCGCCGGGTCGGTCCATGATCTCACTCCGCCGCGGAGGTCGGCGACCATCTCGCCCGAGCGCTCGATGGTTATGCGCTGGTAGTCGCCGTCGTTCGTCCACTCGAGCTCGTGGCCGCCGGCCGTCGCGCGACACTCGAGGAATCGCACCGGACGGACGTCGCCGAACGCGCGCCGCATCACCAGATCGGAGACCGCGGTGCGCGTCGAGCTCTCCGAGATGACGAAGCTCCCGCCGGTCGCGTCGAGCGTGAACCCCCGCACGCGATCGGCGCCGCCGCCGCCGAGCGGCATCTCGTAGCCGGTCAGCAAGCCGCTGCGCGTCAGCTCGACGATCCGCGTGATGCTCCGATCGAACGTGCCGGCGCTCGAGAGGTACATCGCGTTTCGTGCGCCGTCGATCACCATGCCGTAGTTCGCCACGCCGTCCTGGTGAATCGGCGCGGGGTGGGGGAAGCCCGACAGCACGGCGCCGTCGAGGTCGACGTTGATCACCGTGCGGGAATTGCGTTCGAGAATCCAGAGCGTGTCGGTGCCCTCGTCCCACGCCATGCCGCTCGGGAAGACCACCAGGGAGCGACGCGGTCGCGGGAGCGGCACCTCGAACTGGCGCCGGAACTCGCCCGAGGAGGCGATGACCCGCACGGGCAGCTTCACGTCGACGTCATCCGGTCGCGGCGGGGATCCCGGCGTCCAGCCGAGACAGTGGTACTCGCTGGCGCCGTCCTCGACGCGCACGGCGAGCGCGGCCACCTGCCACGGCAGCGAGAAGGGCGAGTCGATCGAATCGCGATACTCGAGGTCCTCTCCGAAACGGTGCAGCGAGTCGGAGAGGCGATTGCTCGTCGTGGCCGCGATCAGGACGCCCTCCACGGGATCGTGGATCAGCTGGGAGATGAGATTGACAGGATGCGAGAACCCGCGACGGACGATCGCGCCGGGTCCGACGACCAGCGAGCACACGCGATCGTCGCCCGTGACGCCGCCTCGTGTGGCGCGGACCGAATACGTCCGCCGTCCGGAGGGCGCGTCACGGTCGACGTGCACGACCGGGTCCGCCGCGAGGGCGGCCCCCGTGACG
>JBFFXF010000021.1:0-43368 GCA_041569895.1 Planctomycetota bacterium
CGCGCTGACCGGCGCGCTGCAGCTCTGGAGCCTGGCGCGGCGCGACCACGGCGCCGCTGTGGAGAACTACCGGCGGGCACTCGCCGCGGGAGGCTCGAGGCCTCTCGGCGAGCTCTTCGAGCTGGCGGGACTGCGCTTCGAGTTCGGCGCGGATCTCCTCGGCACGCTCGTCGAGGAGGTCGTCGAGGAGATCCGGCGCGCGGAGGCGTGACCGAGACGACCGCTACTTCGACGCGGTCTCCGTCTTCTCGGTCTTCGGAGCCTTCTCGGCCAGCAGCGGCTTGATGATCGCCTCGAGCTTCTGCTGGCTGTGGTACCCGACCACCTTCTTGCGGACCCGGCCGTCGCGGCCGATGAAGAGGGTCGTCGGGAAGCCGGTGAGGTCGGGAATCGACTGCAGCACCTCGTTGGTCGCCAGCGCGCAGGGGTAGTTCATGTTGTACTGCTTCATGAACTGCTTGACGAGGCGCTTGGCGGCCTCCTCGGTTCTGGTGCGCTCCTTGTTGATGCCGACGATCCGCAGGCCGTCCTTCTCGTATTTCTTCTTGAGCGCGACGAAGTGCGGGATCCCCATGCGGCACGGCCCGCACCACGTGCCCCAGCCGTCGACGATGAGCACCGTGCCGATGAAGTCCTTCTTGGCGATCTTCTCGCCGTCGACCGTGACGAGGTCGAAGTCGAACTTCTGCAGCCGCTCCTCCTCGATCTTGCGGTACTTCTCGATGACTTCCGCGTACGCCTTCGACTTGCGGATCGGATCGAGGTCGGGATCGCGCGCCACGAACTCGAGGTCGCGGAGCCCGAGCTCCATCGCCTTGTCGAGGTGCTCGACGGCATCCTTCGTCTTGCCGAGCCGCGAGTAGCCGCACGCGATGTAGTAGTGCGAGTGCGACCGCGGCCTGCGCTCGCTCTCCGGGAGCAGCTTGATCAGCTCGAGGAAGCTCGCCACGGAGTCCTCGTACTTCTCGTCGAGGAACTGCTGCTTCCCGACGTTGTAGAGCTCCTGGATCCTGGCGAAATCGATCTGCGCCACGGCAATGGTGGCGGGGAAGAGGGTCAGGATCGCGAGAAGAATCGTCTTCATGACACCGGTTTCCTTCGCTCTGGGAGAATGCCGCGGAGTCGCGCGACGCGTCGCACCACACGGGCAACACGCGCGCCGGACACGAGAGTTTAAACGTGTGACGGCGGATTCCCAATCGAAATTCAGCGGTTTTTACACGCAAGAGCGCTCGGGATAGCGACTTGGAGTGTCCGCCGGCGGGAACCGGCGCGGTCGCGGGCGAGGACGAGGGTCCGAACCGACGTCCCGGATAGAGTCCACATCCGGGACAGCGTCGCGGTCGTTGCTCGCGCTTGTCGAAGGCCCCTCGGACGTCGGTCTCCGGTTTCGACTCTGACAGTTCCGGTCCCGACGTCGGACATCTCGGTGACGGCGATTGTTTTCGGGCACGGGACCGGGCACGGGAACGGGAACGGGAACGGGAACGAGGACGAGGACGAGGACGAGGACGACAGGTCGACGGCTTTACAGACGCCCCATGCGGTGGTTGGATGTCGACGCGACGATCGATCACATGAACAAAACACCCGCCGCCGACAATCCATTCGCCGATGCCGACAGCGCCGAGGGTCGCCGCGCGCCGCCTCCGTGCGCCGTCGTCCTCTTCGGCGCCTCCGGGGATCTCACGCGCCGGAAGCTCGTCCCGGCGATCTACAATTTGCTGCGCGACGGTCACCTGCCCGGCGGCTTCGCGATCGTCGGCTTCGCCAGGCGCGACTGGAGCGACGACCAGTTCCGCGCGGAGTTGCTCGACGGCGTGCGCGAGCACGCGAGGTCGTTCTCGGAGGACGACGGGCTCTGGGAGCGTCTCGCCGGCGCCACCTTCTACCACCGGGCGTCGTTCGACGACGCCGGCGGGTTCGAGTCGCTCGGGAAACGGCTCGCCGGGCTCGACGACGACCTCGGCACCGGCGGCAATCGGCTCTTCTACCTGGCGACCGCTCCCGAGTACTTCGCGCCGATCGTCGGCAGGCTCGGCGCGGCGGGACTCGTCCAGCGCCCGTCCGCGGCCGCCGGACCGCGTGGAGAGCCCTGGACGCGGGTGATCGTCGAGAAGCCGTTCGGCCACGACGTCGAGTCCGCGCGCGAGCTCAACTGCGCGTTCCTCGACGTGCTCGACGAGTCGCAGATCTATCGCATCGACCACTACCTCGGCAAGGAGACCGTCCAGAACATCCTCGCGTTCCGCTTCTCGAACGGGATCTTCGAGCCGCTCTGGAACCAGAAGTACATCGACCACGTGCAGATCACCGTGTCGGAGGACCTCGGCGTCGGCTCGCGCGGGCCGTACTACGAGTCCTCGGGAGCGCTCCGCGACATGATGCAGAACCACATCCTGCAACTGCTGTCGCTGGTGGCGATGGAGCCGCCGGTGTCGCTCGACGCCGACGCCATCCGCGACGAGAAGGTCAAGGTGCTGCGGTCGATGCGCCCGCTGCGCGGCGAGGCGGTGCTCCGGAGCTCGGTGCGTGGGCAGTACGTCGCGGGGTCGATCCTCGGCGAGCCGGTGCCGGGCTATCGCGAGGAGGAGCGCGTCGATCCCGCGTCGGTGACGGCGACCTACGTCGCCCTGCGCGTCTCGATCGACAGCTGGCGCTGGGCCGGCGTTCCCTTTTACCTGAGACACGGCAAGCGGCTGCCGAAGAAGGCGACCGAGATCGCCATCCAGTTCCGCGTGCCGCCGATGCGGCTCTTCGGCAGCGCCACCGCGCGCAGCGTGCAGCCGAACGTGCTCATCCTGAACATCCAGCCAGACGAGGGGATCTCGCTGCGGTTCGGGTCGAAGGTGCCGGGCCCAGATATCCGCGTCCGGCCGGTGAAGATGGACTTCCGCTACGGTCACTCCTTCGGAGTCGCGTCGCCGGACGCGTACGAGCGGCTGCTCCTCGACGCCATCACCGGCGACTCGACGCTCTTCACGCGTCGCGACGAGGTCGAGCACGCCTGGCGTTTCATCGACGAGATCGATCGCGCCTGGAGAGACGCGGGCGCGGACGGGCTGCGCTTTTACGAGGCCGGCACGTGGGGGCCGCAGGAGGCGGACGATCTCCTCGAGGGGGACGACGTCTGGAGAAGGCTCTGAGAAGGCTCCGGGAGGAGGCTCCGAGGTGAGTCACGTCAGCATGCCCGGCGTGCCGGTCGAGGTCGACCCGCTGCTCATCGAGCGCGAGCTCGCCGCGCTGTGGAAGCCTGCCTCCGAGGAGCAGGGCGGGGAAGGCGCCGTCGTGCGCGCGTGCCTCACGAACCTCGTCGTCTTCGTGCCGCAGGCGGCGCGGCTCGAGCTCGCGTCGACGATGGTGCAGGAGATCTTCCGCGGCCACCCGAACCGCACCATCCTGCTCGTCCTCGACGCCGGCAAGCGCACGACGGAGGGACGGCGATCGCGGCTCGATGCCACGATCACGACGCTCTGCTCGTTCCTCGGCCGGAGCGCGCCGGTCTGCTGCGAGCAGATCACGCTGCGCGCCCATCCCGACGATGCGCGGCTGCTCGAGGGCGCGGTGGCGCCACTCCTGGTGCCCGACATCCCGGTCGCGCTCTGGTGGCTCGACGAGCTGGCGCACCCGACGCTGCCGCGCCTCGCGGCCTCGGCGGACCGGCTGATCGTCGATTCGCGCCGGACCGGCCTCCGCGCCGTCGCGAGGATCGCCACGAGCTCGGCGGCGGTCGTCGCGGACACCCTCGTCGACCTCGACTGGGAGCGACTGGGACGCTGGCGTCGCGTGCTCGCGGAGCTCTGGGAGGACGAGGGCATCCGCTCCGTCGTCGGACGGGCCGATCGGGTCGAGATCGACGTCGCCGGCGACGACCCGCGGGGAGGCGGCGATGGCGGCGCGTTGCTGGCCGGCTGGCTGGTGTCGCGTCTCGAGTCGCTCGGGGCGCCGCCGCGGGTCGAACGCAGGAAGCGCGACGTCGCCGCGGCGTCCTCGCCGGGGGGCGAGCCGGTGGCGATCCGCCTGCGGGCCGGCGGGGACTCGTTCGTCTCCGTCGAGGCGACCTCCGCCGGGTGCGCGCGCGTCGACTTCTCGACCGCGACCTCGTGTCGCGTGCCGAGGACCATCCCGTTCGCGCGCCGCCCGGATGCGGCGATCCTCGGCGACGTGCTCGACCGTCCGCCGTCGAGCGGCGCTTTCCTCGCCGCGCTCGAGGCGGCGAAGCGCTTCCTCGATGATGCGGGGACGCCGTGAGGCGCGTCTTCGACGATGCGGATGGCGTTGCGCGATACGCCGCCGAGACGCTGCGCGGAATGGTCGAGTCGGCCAGCGCCGCCGGGCGGCGAGTCACCGTGGCGCTCTCGGGCGGGTCGACGCCGCGGCGTCTGTACGAGCTGCTCGCGAGCGAGTACGCCGGACAAATCGACTGGACGGCGCTCGAGGTCTTCTTCGGCGACGAGCGCGCCGTGCCGTCCGACCATCCAGACTCCAACTTCCGCATGGCGAGCGAGGCGCTCCTCGATCGCGTGCCGCTCGATCGTGAGCGTCTCCATCGCATGCCGGCCGACTCGGGCGACCCCGTGGCTGCCGCCGCGGCGTACGAGTCCGTGCTGCGGGAGCGCGTGGCGAGCGGGCCGGACGGTTTCCCGGCGCTCGATCTGGTCTGGCTCGGCATCGGAGACGACGGCCACACGGCGTCGCTCTTCCCCGGCACCGAGGCGCTCGAGGAGAGACGGGCGTGCGTTGTCGCCAACGAGGTCCCGCAGCTCGGGACGTGGCGCATGACGCTGACCTTCCCGGCTCTCTGCGCGGCCAGGCGCGTGCAGTTCCTGGTCACGGGCGCGAGCAAGGCGAGGATCGTCGAGGCGATCGAGCGCGCCCGGTCGAGCGGTGACCTCGAGCGCTACCCGGCGACACGCGTCGTGCCGCGCGAGGGCGAGGTCGAGTGGCTGCTCGATCGGGCGGCGGCTGGAAAAGCGCGCGGCGGATGACGACAATGGGCGGGCGGGGACGTCGAGGGACGCGATGGGACTGACTGGGACAAGGACCGACGACCCGACCGCGAGGAGACCGATGCACCACCAAAGCAGAGACCACGCCGACCACGACACCGCTGACACCGATCGCCGTGCCGATCGCGCCGCCGCCGACGCCGAGCGCGCTCCGGAGCGGTCGATGGGCCGGCGCGCGTTCCTCTCCACAGCGGCCGCCGCGGCCACCGCCGCCGCGGCATGCCGTGCGCTCGCGGACGAGCGGCGCTTCGGCCCGGATGCGGAGCCCGTCCGATATCCCGATCCGGATATCGTCGTCCTCGATCCCCGCTTCAGGCGCTACAAGCTCGGCAACACGCCGATCCAGCGCCTCCACCGCGGCACGCTGTGGGCCGAGGGTCCGGCGTGGAACGGCGTCGGGCGCTATCTGGTCTGGAGCGACATCCCGAACGACCGGCAGCTGCGGTGGCTCGAGGAGGACGGCCACGTCAGCGTCTTCCGGAAGTCGGCCGGCAACTCCAACGGCAACACCTTCGATCGCCAGGGACGGCAGATCTCGTGTGAGCACGGCAACCGGCGGGTGGTGCGCTACGAGTACGACGGCAGCGTGACGGTGCTCGCCGACAGCTGGAAGGGAAAGCCGCTGAACGCGCCGAACGACGCGGTGGTTCACCCCGACGACGGCATCTGGTTCACGGATCCCGGATACGGCAGCCTGATGCACTACGAGGGCAAGAAGGGGCCGTTGCACATCAAGGAGGCGGTGTACCGGATCGACGGCCGCAGCGGCGCCATGGAGCTGGTCACCGACGAGATCTTCAAGCCGAACGGCATCTGCTTCTCGCCGGATTACAAGAAGCTCTACGTCGCGGATACGGGGTCGTCGCATTACCCGGAAGCGCCGAAGAACATCAAGGTCTGGGATGTCGTCGACGGCGTGAAACTGCGCAACGGGCGCGAGTTCGCGTCGATGGTGATCGGCGACCTCGCCGGCCTCGCCGACGGCATCGACGCGGACATCGACGGCAACGTCTGGGCGAGCGCCGGCTGGGCGGGCCCCGGCTACGACGGCGTCCACATCTTCGCGCCGAACGGCGATCGCATCGGCCAGATCCGCTTGCCGGAGATCTGTTCGAACGTCTGCTTCGGCGGGCGCAAGCGCAACCGTCTGTTCATGACCGGCAGTCAGTCGCTCTACGCAGTGTACGTCGAGACACAGGGGGCCCACGTCCCGTCGTGAGAGAGACCAACCGGACGCGTCGTGAGTTCCTGGCGAGCGCGGCGGCGACGCTCGGCGCGGCCGCGCTCGGTGGCTGCGCCCGGGCCGGGGCGCTCGCGCGCGGTTCGTCGGGCGCGAGCGAGGCCCTGCGGCTCCGTCCCGCCCGCTACGACCGGCTCGCCACCGACGACTACCTCGGCTCCGTGGCGGTCATCGCCGTGATCGAGGACGAGAAGGTCTTCACCGAGGGTCCCGCCGTGGCGCGCGACGGCAGGCTCTTCTTCACCAACATCCCGGTGTCGAAGATCCTCGTCTGGGATCCCGACACGAGACGCGTGTCGCTCTTCCGCGAGGGCTCCAACGAGGCCAACGGCCTGCTCTTCGACCGCGAGGGTCGGCTGCTGGCGTGCGAGGGGGGCGCGGGTCGCGTTACGCGGACGGACACCACGGGTCGCATCGAGGTGCTCGCGGACTACTTCAACGGCTTCCCGCTCGCGCCGCCGAACGACCTCTGCATCGACTCCACGGGTCGCATCTACTTCACCTCGCGACCGAGCGACAACGACCCGGCGGCGGGAAACGTCAACGCCGTCTACCGGATCGACCCGGACGGCTCGGTGACGCGGCTGCTCGCCTGGCCGCGCGTCCACATGCCGAACGGCGTCGTGATCTCACCGGACGAGAGCACGCTCTATCTCGTCGAGGCGCACCCCGACGCGGGTCACCACCGTGACATCCGCGCCTTCGACCTCGGCCCCGACGGCAGCCTCGCGAACGAGCGGGTGCTGATCGACTTCTATCCCGGCCGCAGCGGCGACGGCATGTGTATCGACGAGGTCGGCAACCTCTACGTCGCCGCCGGGCTGCACGCCACGCGCGGCACGAGCGAGACCCTCGACACGCGCCCGGGCGTGCACGTCATCTCGCCGGCGGGCGAGCTGCTGGCGTTCCGTCAGACGCCGATCGACACGGTGACCAACTGCACCTTCGGCGGCCCGGACATGCGGACACTCTACGTCACGTGCGGCTCGCGCATCCTCGCCATCGAGACGCGCATCCGGGGCAAGGCCATCTGAGCCGTTGCCGTTCCCTCCAAGCTCGGCAGGGTCAGTCGACTTCGGAGGTTTGCTGTCAGACGACCTATAAGGAAGGCAGGAAATTCAGGAAGGCAGGAAACGGAAGGAGGATGGGGTTGAGCTTCGTTCGAGTTCTCGAACGAAGTCGACACGTCGGGCTTCGCGATTGGATGTGGTGCTTCCGTGTGCCTGCGTTCTCCACGCCTTCTTCTTCTTCTTCCTGCCTTCCTCTTCTTCCTGCCTTCCTTATGAAACGTCTGACAGCAAACCTCGAGCTCAAAACGCTGCGCCTCGGCGATTGAACTACTCCGAGCGCGCTCCCGTTTCACTCCCTCCCCGCCGGCCCCGCCGTCCGCCGTTCTCGTCGATCTCCTCCACGGCGATCTTGCTCGCCACCGCCGTCGACAGCGCCAGGCGGCGCTCGCCGCTCTCGACGGTGATGACGTCCGCCGATTCGTCGGTCGCGACGACGGCGATCTCGGCTCCCGGCCGCAGGCGCTCGCGCTCGGCCATCTCGAGGAAGCCCGGCGTCTGGTCGAGGAGCCGCGACACGACCACCCGATCGCCCGCCGACTTCTCGGCGAGCGGCACGCCCGAGCTGTCGGGGACCTCGCCGCTGGCGAGCGGGATCGGGTCGCCGTGCGGATCGAACGACGGCCGTCCGAGGAACTCGTCGAGCCGCTCGAGGACGCGGTCGGAGATGGCGTGCTCGAGCGCCTCGGCCTCGACGTGCACCTCGCCCCAGTCCATGCCGAGCGTCTCGACCAGGAAGAGCTCCACGAGACGGTGGCGGCGGAGGACGCGGAGCGCGACGTCGCGACCGCGCGCCGTGAGGTGGACGCCGGCGTAGGGCCTGTAGGTCACCAGCCCGGCGGCCTCGAGGCTCTTGACCATGCCGGTGACCGTCGCGGGCGCCACGCCGAGGGCGCGAGCGATCTTTCCCGTGCCCACCGGCCGGTCGCGAGGGGCGTCGTCCGGCTCGAGCGCGAGGATCGTTTTCAGGTAGTTCTCGACGGTCAGCGTGGGCATGGCTCGACGGTCTCTCGTGCTCCGGTGTTATCGCGCCGTGGCGGCGCGACTTCGAGAATCCGCTTGAAATAAGTCTACCCGAAAGATATTTTTAGGGTAGCCGAAAAAAGTGACCGTGCGATCTTTTTCTCGACGCGCCGGCCGCCCGGCGACCGAGAACGCATCCAGGAGAGAAGTGCGGACATCACATGAGGACCGACGGATGAAGGCGTTCCAGTTGACGGCGTTGACATTCACGGCGCTGGCGCTCGCCGCGCTGCCGGCCGGCTGCGACTCGAGGCACGGGTACTCCGACGCGGAGGCCGAGAGCGAAGCCGTGGCGCGGACGTTCGAGGGGTCGCCGCCGATCCGGGCGGTGGCGACGACCGGCATGGTCGCCGACATCGTCGCCAACGTGGGGGGCGAGCACGTCGTCGTCGAGGCGCTCATGGGGGAGGGCACCGATCCGCACTCCTACCGTCCCTCTCCCGGTGACGTCAAGAAGCTCGCCTCGCCCCGGACCCACATCGTCTTCTTCAACGGGCTGCACCTCGAGGGGAAGATGATCGAGGCGCTCGAGCAGCTCTCGCGCCAGAAGCTGGTGGTCGCGGTCACCGACGGCGTGCCGCGCGCGCTGCTCAGGGCGCCGCCGGAGTTCCAGAACCAGTACGACCCGCACGTCTGGTTCGACCTCTCGTTGTGGGTCAAGTGCGTCGAGAAGGTGCGCGACGTCCTGGTGCGCTTCGACCCGCCGCGCGCTGACGACTACCGGGCGAACACGCGGCGCTACGTCGCCGCGCTCGTCGAGCTCGATGAGGTCGTCCGGCGCGAGATCGCGTCGATTCCCGAGGAGCGTCGCACCCTGGTCACGGCGCACGACGCCTTCGGCTACTTCGGGCGCGCGTACGGAATCGAGGTCCTCGGCGTGCAGGGGATCAGCACCGACTCCGAGGCCGGCGTGCGACGCATCAACACGCTCGTCGATCTCATCGTCAAGAGACGCATCAAGGCGGTGTTCGTCGAGTCGAGCGTCTCCGAGGCGAACATCCGCGCCCTCGTCGAGGGCTGCCGCGCGCGCGGGCACGAGATCCGCGTCGGCGGCCAGCTCTTCAGCGACGCGATGGGCAGCCCGGGCACGCCCGAGGGAACTTATCTCGGCATGGTGTCCCACAACGTCAGGACGATCGTCGAGGCGTTGAAGTGAGACGGTCATGAACCCACAGAAGATGAAAATGGACCACCAGGCGCCCGCGGCGGATGCCATCGCAACCAGTCGGCCGCACCCGATCGCCGGCAAGGAGATCCCCGTCGAGGTCCACGACATGACGGTCGCCTACCACCGCAAGCCGGTGCTCTGGGACATCGACCTGGTGCTGCCCGAGGGCAAGCTGATCGGCGTCATCGGCCCCAACGGCGCGGGAAAGAGCACGCTGATCAAGGCGGTCCTCGGCCTCGTGCCGAAGGTCAGCGGCCTGGTGCGCATCTACGGCCAGCCGTACTCGCAGCAGCGGCGTCTCGTCGGCTACGTGCCGCAGCGGGAGAGCGTCGACTGGGACTTTCCCGTCGACGCGCTCGATGTGGTCACCATGGGACTCTACGGGCGTCTCGGCTGGTTCCGGCGTCCCGGGCGTCGCGAGCGCGAGCGCGCGCTCGAGTGTCTCGACCTCGTCGGCATGGCCGACTACGCCCGGCGGCAGATCAACCAGCTCTCGGGCGGCCAGCAGCAGCGCGTCTTCCTCGCCCGCGCGCTCGCCCAGGACGCGCGCATCTATTTCATGGACGAGCCGTTCGCGGGCGTCGATGCGGCCACCGAGACGGCGATCTTCAAGATCCTCGAGGAGCTCAAGGGCGCCGGCAAGACGGTGATCGTCGTGCAGCACGACCTGCAGTCGGTGCCGACCTACTTCGACCATGTCGTCCTCCTCAACATGCGCCTCGTCGCCAGCGGGCCCACCGAGGAGGTGTTCACTCCGGAGAACCTGCAGCGCACCTACGGCGGCCGGCTGACCGTGCTGGTCAAGGCGGCCGAGGAGGTGCGTCGCGCCATGCCACCGGGAGGCGGGCTTACGAAGCCGTCGAAAAGGCGACGCTGAGCACGGAGCTCGCCATGCTGAGCTACAACACGACCATCGTCCTCGCCGGCACCGGGTTGCTCGGGCTGGCGTCGGGGATGATCGGGTCCTTCGCGGTGCTCCGGCGGCGGGCGCTCCTCGGCGACGCGCTCGCGCACGCGGCGCTGCCGGGGATCTGCCTGGCGTTCCTCATCACGGGGACGCGCTCGTTCCCGCTGCTCCTCTGCGGCGCGCTGGTGACCGCGGTGATCGGCATGAGCCTGGTCGCCTTCATCTCGCGCAACACGCGGACGAAGTCCGACGCGGCGATCGGCATCGTGCTGAGCGTCTTCTTCGGCGCCGGCGTCGTGCTTCTCAAGGTGATCCAGAACTCGACGACGGGCGGCGGCAAGGCCGGTTTGAGCTCGTTCATCTTCGGAAAGACAGCCAGCATGATCGCGGGCGACGTGTGGGCGATCGGCGCGCTCGTGCTCGCCGTGCTGGCAGTGACCGTGCTGCTCTACAAGGAGTTCAAGCTGGTGAGCTTCGACGCGGAGTTCGCCGCCGTGCAGGGGTGGCCGGCGGGCTTTCTCGACTACCTCCAGCTCGCGCTCCTCGCGATCACCATCGTCGTGGGACTGCCCGCGGTCGGCGTGGTGCTGATGGCGGCGCTGCTGATCCTCCCCGGCGCCGCGGCGCGCTTCTGGACCGAGCGGCTCGGCGTCCTGCTGGTGCTGGCGGGCATCTTCGGGCTCGTCGCCGGCGCCACTGGCACGCTGGTGAGCTCGATGACCCACACGGTCGAGCTGCCCGCGGGTCCGACGATCGTCCTCGTCGGGACGGCGATCTTCACGGCGTCGATGGCCTTCGCGCCGGGGCGCGGCGTCCTGGCGCAGTTCCTGCGGCGCCGTTCGATGTCGAAGAAGAACCAGCGCCAGCACGTGCTCCGCGCCGCCTACGAGGTGCTCGAGCAGGGGCTGCCCGAGCGGCGACCGTTCGCGCTCGAGGAGATCGTCGCCCGCCGGGGCTGGTCGAGGGCGGACGCCCGCCGGGCGCTGGCGAGCGCCGAGAGCGCGGGACTGGTCGTCGGCGCGCCGCGCGAGCATCACTGGCAGCTCACCGAGCGCGGCTTCCACCAGGCAGCGGACGTCACGCGCCGCCACAGGCTCTGGGAGCTCTACCTGATCGAGTGCGCCGACCTCGCGGCGGATCACGTGGACCGCGACGCCGACCTCGTCGAGCACGTCATGCCTCCCGAGCTCGTCGGCGAGCTCGAGAGACAGCTGGCGCGAGCCGGACGGCTGCCGGCGCGGGGCGAGGTGCCGTCGTCGCCGCACCACATCCCGGAGGCGAGCCGTGACTAGCGCCGCCGCCATCGACTTCTGGACGATCGCCATCGGCGTGCTCTGCAACACGAGCTGCGCGCTGCTCGGCTGCTACCTCGTGCTGCGCCGCATGAGCCTGCTCGGCGACGCGATCGCTCACGCGGTCCTTCCCGGGATCGTCATCGCGTTCATCATCTTCGAGAGCCGCGCCCCGGTGCCGATGTTTCTCGGCGCCATGGGGATCGGCGTGCTGACGGCGTTCCTGACCCAGACCGTGCACCGCTTCGCGCGCGTCGCCCAGGACACCAGCATGGGAGTTGTCTTCACCAGCCTCTTCGCGCTCGGCGTCGTGCTGATCAGCGTCGTGCCGGGGCTGACCCACGTCGACCTCGATCCCGCCTGCGTCTTCGAGGGCAGCATCGAGTACGAGGCGTTCTACGTCGGGGAGTACTTCGGCGTGTCGATGCCGCGTTCCGTCCCCATGCTCGCCGGCGTGCTGCTCCTCAACCTGCTCTTCATCGGCGTGATGTGGAAGGAGCTCAAGCTCGCCACCTTCGATCCCGCGCTGGCGACCTCGCTCGGCTTCAGCTCGACGTTCCTCTTCTATGCGCTGATGGCGATGGTGGCGGGCACGACGGTGGCCTCGTTCTGGGCGGTCGGGTCGATCCTCGTCATCGCCATGCTGATCGTCCCCGGCGCCACCGCGCAGCTGCTCACCGATCGGTTCGGCGTCATGCTGATCCTCGCGGTGGTGATCGCGATCATCTCATCGGCGGGCGGCTACCTGATCGCCGATCGCCTCGACACCAGCGCCGCCGGCATGATGGCCGTCGTCGCCGGCGCGCAGTACTTTCTCGCCATGATCTTCGCCCCGCGCTACGGCGTGCTGCTGCGCCGGCTGCGTCACCTCGCGCTCGCCGTGCGCATCGCGGGCGAGGACATGCTGGCGGAGCTCTACCGTCGCGAGGAGCGCGAGTCCGTGCCCGCCGCGACCCTCGCTGCCGGCGACCTGCGCACGGCGGGCGGCGGCGACCGCGTGTCCCGCCTCGCGCTCTGGCTGCTGAAGTGGCGAGGCCACCTCGAATCGGCCGCCGACGGCTTCCGCCTGAGCGAGTCCGGCCGCGCCCTGGCCACCAACCTCGTGCGCTCGCACCGCCTCTGGGAAAGCTACCTCGCGCGCCACGTCGGCATCCCCCCGGACCACCTCCACGAGCCGGCGATGCGCATGGAGCACTTCGTCACCCCCGAGATCGAAAAGGAGCTCCTCGAGGGCCTCGAGGACGCGGGCACGGACCCGCACGGAGCGCCAATCCCGGACCCCAACCGGTGAGGCTCGTTGCGGGGGGCTGCTCGACGGCGCAGGCGAGACTCTGCTTCGGATTCAGGAGGAAAGCAGGAAGAAGCTGAAAGCAGGAAACGAAGGAGAGGAAGGAACGCAGATTACACAGATTACGCAGATGACGCAGATGAAGATCGGTTTCTGATCTCTGACTCGGAGTCGGTATCGGACATCGGAGTCGGCATCGGAATCGGCATCGGCATCGGAGTCGGCATCGGAGTCGGAGTCGGTGTCGGTGTCGGTTTCGGCGTCGGAGTCGTCGAGGACGAGGACGAGGACGAGGACGAGCACGAGCACGAGCACGAGCACGAGCAGAAAAGCGCGCACGAAACGCCGCCCGCTGGACCTACCGACTCGCCTCCCGCATCACATCCCTCTCCTCGAACACGCAGTGGTTGACCACCGTGCGCTCGTCCGACGTGAAGACGAGGTGGATGCGGCCGTCGCGCGCCTGGATGGCGGACGGGTACGAGAACGATCCCGGGCCCTGCCGGATGGCCCGCCGGTGCGGGAAGGTCTTGCCGCCGTCGGTCGAGATGGCGACCAGCAGCGGCGTGCGCTCGCTCATGCTGTGGTTGTAGAAGAGCGCCAGTCGTCCGCTCGCGAGCTTGATCATCTCGACCGCCGCGTTCGGGTTCGGGAGGTCGGAGTCCTTGCCCTCCGACCACGTCCAGCCGCCGTCCCGCGATTCGGCGCGCACCAGCCAGCCGTCGTCGCGCGGCTCGTACCCGCCGCCCCGCCGGCAGTACGCCAGCAGGTGGCCCGGCGACAGCTCGACGACCGCCGGCTGGATGTTGCCGATCCGGGAGCGGATGCGCCCCGTCTGCTTCCACGCCTTCTTCTTGACGTCGAAGTGCATGAAGAGCGAGGTGCTCGAGGCGCCGACGAGCTCGGTGTCGTGCCCCGTCTCGTGGTAGATCGGCAGCAGGTAGTTGCCGTCGTGGAGCACGATCGGCTGCCCGCGCACCATGGTGCCCTCGTCGAACGTCAGCAGGAACGAGTCGGACCAGGTGCGCGCGCCATCACGCGAGATCTTCGCCTTGATCCGTGAGGTCGACCACGTGTCGCCGTAGCGCGTCACATAGAAGAGCCACACGACGCCATCCGGCGCCTCCCAGACGACGGCGTTGCCGAGCGAGCGAAACGGGTTGCTGGCGATCTTCACCGGCGGCGTCCACGTCGTCGACCCGGCCGCCCGCCGTGACCCCCACACGGCCGTCGCCTCGGCGTACTCCCCGCCGCCGCCGTAATAGACGAGATAGAGATCCCCGCCCTCGAGCTCCTCGATGCACGACGGGTGCTTGTACAGCCCGGTCTTCGTCTCCGGCCCGAACACACGCTCGACGACGATCTCCCCCGCGGCGAGGGCGGGGGTGAGGAGGAGGAGGGAGAGGAGAGTTCTGGGAATCATGGGCGCTCCGGGGTTGGTGGTGTCGCGAGAGGGCGATTGTACCCGAGCGCGGGGATGGAGTTGAGGGTCCAGGGTCGCACCGACGGCACGGATTCTGAGACCGAGACCGACTCCGACCCCAACGCTGCAAAAACGTACCCGTACCCGTTCCCGTGCCCGTTCCCGTCCTCGGGGGCTCTGGTTGCGGAGTCCGATGACCGACTCCGATACCGATGGCCGATACCGACCCCGATACCGACTCCGATTCCGATTCCGAGACCGACTCCGATGCCGAGACCGACTCCGAGTCAGAGATCAGAAACCGATCTCCATCTGCGCAATCTGCGTTCCTTCCTCTCCTTCGTTTCCTGCTGTTCCTGTTCTTCCTGCTTTCCTCCTGAATCCGTCGCAGAGTCTCGCCAGCGCAGTCGAGCAGCCTTCAGTCGCGCGGATCGTCCCCGCGCTCGCGCAGCTTCGGGAAGAGCGGATCTGGCGCCGCGGGCTCTGGCGCGCCGCGGCGTCTTCGCAGGGGGCCTGCGAGCCAGAGCTCCCAGAGGCAGAGGCAGGCCGAGAGGGCGAGGACCGCGGTCATCACGAGCCCGGCCCAGCGGAGCAGCCACGTCCAGCCCGTGCCGTGGTACTGCACGAGCCACGGCGCCCCGAAGGTCGCGATGGTCGCGGTGAAGCCGACGATGTAGAGCACGATCTTGGCGCGCTCGCCGATCGCCGTCAGCGCGACGAGGTGGAGCACGACGAAGACGAGGATCGGCACCGAGAAGGCGTGCTCGTGGGTGATGGCGACGAGCTCGCCGAAGGACTTCTCGGCCATGATGCGCTTCGCGTCCGGATCGTCGTCGTTGCCGAGGACCCACTCGCGGGCCGAGCGATCGCTGAAGCCGCCGGCGCGCTCGTGGTACTGGAGGAGCGCCACACCGAGGCCGAGGAGCACCGTGACCAGGAAGAGCGTCAGCAACACCTTCGTCGAGGCGTTGGCGTTCGCGAGCCGGAATCCCGGCATCTTGTAGTACTGCGTCACGGCGAACCAGGCGCTGTCTCGGTCAGCGGGTCGCGACCTCCCCCGTCGCCTTCACGAAAGGCGCCGCGCCCGGGGCGGCGTGATGGACGACGCGGCGCGTCGACGATGGCACGACGACCACCGCCGTGCGTTCCTCGCGCCGGACGATGTCGGCAGCGGCTCCCGGCCCGAGGACGTCGAGCGTCGTCGAGAGGGCGTCCGCGGCGGTCGCGGACGGCGCGCAGACGGTCGTCGAGAGGGACGATTCGGTCGGCTTGCCGGTGTGCGGATCGACGATGTGCGCGCCGCGCTCGTACGACGCGGAGGTCGACACCGAGGCGCGCACGAGCTCGAAGTGCCCGATCGCGCGCTCCTCGCTGCGCGGATCGCGGATCGGCACCACCCAGGCGGTCTCGCCCGGTGGCGCGTCGAGGGCGAGCACCTGCCCGCCGAAGTTGAGCAGCGCGCGCGACACGCCGCGCTCCTCCAGCACCCGCGCAGCGCGGTCGAGCGCGTAGCCCTTGCCGATGCCGCCGAGGTCGAGACGCAGCCCCTCGCGCCGGAACCGGATCGTGCCGGCGTCGCGGTCGACGACGACGTCTCGGTGACCGCCGGCCACGAGCGTCGGGTCGAAGGCCCCGCCGCTCTTCCTGGCGAACGACAGCGCCGCCTCGACGCACTCGAGGGTCTCCGGCGAGACGCTCACGGCGCGTCCCGAGGCCTCGCGGTTGACGCGCGAGATCTCGCTGTCGTCCCGGTAGGTGCTCATCAGCCCCTCGAGCCGGGCGACCTCGTCGAAGGCCGCGCCCATCGCCGTCGCGGCCCCGGTCTCGCCGTGGCAGACGATCTCGAGAACGGTCCCCATGACGTAGCGCGCTCTCCGGAGCGGCGCCGTGGCCGTCTCGATGCGAGCCTTGCCCGTCGGCCCGAGCGCGACCCAGTCGACGTCGGCGCGGCGACGGGGGCCGATGAAGCACTCGTCGACGGCGTGCAGGACTTTCTTGACGCCGCGGGCGATCGCCCGTGACGACAGCGTCGCGCCGCTGATGTGGATGACGTCGCGATTGACGCGGATCGCGCTCCTGGTGGTCTTGCCGCGGAACTGCCTGCGGAAGCGCGCGCGCTTCACCTCGCTGCCGATCGACTCGCGATACACCATGACGGCGACGTCGGTGACCTTCGAGTGGGGAGACACGCCGACGATGAACGTGATCGGCTGGTACTTGCCGATCTCCTCGGTGACCACCGCGAAGCCCTGGAGCGCTCCGCGGGCGTCGAGGGCGCGGTAGGCCTCGACGCCGCGCTCGAAGAGCCGCCGACCGCAGCGCTCCTCGACTCGCTCACGCTCGGCCGCGGTGAACTCGATGCGCGCCTGCTCGAAGCGCGCGGCGTCGGGGAAGATCTCCGCCAGCGCGGCATCGCGCGTCAGGTAGACCTCCTCCACCTTGCGCGGCGGCGTGCGCGCGAACGCGTCCGCGGTGACGACCGCCAGCAGGAGGGCCACCATGGCCGCACGTCGGGTCGTTCTCGCTCTCGCTGTGGCTGCTGGCGCCGATTTCGTTCTCGTCATGGTCATCGAGCGGCTCGCGTGCCTCAAAAGTAGGTCGCCACCGAGAAGACGAAGGCGTCGTTCCGCACGTCGTCCCGGTGCCAGTCCTCGAAGTTGAGCTGGTAGTCGAACTTGAAAACCGTGTCCTCGATCGGCCGGAAGTTGACTCCGAAGGTGATGCGCTGGTCGCGGTTGGTGTCGATCTCGACGTGGTCGAGACGGACGACCGCCGTGAAGGTCGACTCGTCGTTGAACACCCACGGGGCGTTGTCGACGAGCCACGGGAACATGAAGTGGTAGTTGACCTGAGCGTAGTAGCCCCACACGTCGCTCGGCACGCCGTTCGTCCTCGCGAGGTCGTTGCGTTCGAGGTCGGCGGTGGCGATCTCGCCCTGGAGCTCGAGCGGCGTCAGCGCCTCGACGAAGCGTCCCGGCTTGAAGATGACGTCGAGCGCCCAGATCGCCAGCCAGAGGTCGCCCGCCTCGTCGTACTTGCCGATGTGCGCCGAGGCGCCGATCTCGGTGCCGAGGAACGGCGAGACCGCGACGCGGCCGACGCCGGCGACCGAGTTGTTGCTGTCGACCTTGAGGCTCGAGCGCCCGTCCCGCAGACCGTCGGTGTCGTCGAAGCGCGCCGTGCCGTCGCGGTCGAGACCGCGGAAGCCGTTCACCAGGTAGGCCTCGTAGGTGATCTCCCACTCGCCGAGCTGCGGCAGCGTGCCGAAGAAGCCGAGGCCCGCCTCGGTGAGCGTCGTCGGGATGACGACGCGGCTGACGAGCGGCCGGTCGGTGAGGTCGTTGACCGGCGAGTCGTGGATCAGGTTGAACTTCCCGAGCGGGGCGAGGATGGCGCCGGCGCGGAAGCCGATCGACTCGTGGAAGACGTAGTCCATGACGGCGAACTCGACCTTGGTCTCGCCGTCGTCCGCCGGGGCGTCGCTGCCGCCGTACTCGAACTCGATCTCGGCGGCGAACTTCAATTTGTCGGTGGCGTCGACGTAGATGAAGGGAATGAAGCGGTGCTGCACGAAGCGCCGGTCGGCGTCCTGGGAGTCCCTGTACTCGAGGTCGATGTAGCCGCCGAGGTACGCGCGGCGCGCGGCGCTGCGCAAGAAGGGCTTCGAGTAGACGCCGCCCTGCGCCCCGAGGCGCTCGGCGCCGCGCTCGGCGCGCTCCTCGAGCGATCCCGGCAGGGCGCCCTCGCGCGGCGGGGCGGCCGCCTCACCGGCCTCGAACTGGCGGCGCTCGATGGTCTCGAGGTCGCGGCGCAGCGCCTCGTTCTCGGCGCGCTGGCGCTCGAGCTCCTGCTCGACCCGCCGCAGGCGGTCCTCGACGCTCTCCTGCGCGAGGACCGGCACGGGGACCAGCGCGGCGAGCGCGCCGATGCCGAGAAGACGGCTCAAGTGGCCTCGCCCGGGACGGTTGTGGCGGTTTGACATATCGATCAGCTGTCTCACGAGGGCACCACCCGTTTGGGGTGACCACCAGGAGTTTGGCATATCAAACACCAGTTTGGGATAGCTAACCGGGGGAGGGTGCGGTTGTCAAGCCCCGGGGGCATCGATTTTTAAAAAAAGTGCCCGGGGTCGTCGCGAGCCGCTATCGTGGGGCCGCCATGGAGGAGCTCTGGAGCTTCCTGGAGGAGATCGCGGATTCGCCCGGGCCGATGACGTACCTCGTCATCGCGCTCAGCGCGTGCATCGAGTACGTCTTCCCGCCCTTCCCGGGAGACACGGTGACGCTCTTCGCGGGCTTTCTGATCGGCGCCCGGGAGGGCTGGAGCTTCACCTGGATCTTCATCGCCGTCAACGGCGGCTCGATGGTGGGCGCGCTCGCCGATTACGCGGTGGGGCGATGGCTGGCGACGCCGGGGCGGCGCTGGCGCACCCGCTGGCCGCGACTCGGCGCGGCGGTCGATCGCACCGTCGCCGGCTTCGAGCGGCACGGCAACCTTTACCTCGTGGTCAATCGATTCCTGCCGAGCCTGCGCGCGCTCTTCTTCGTCGCCGCCGGCGCGGCGCGGCTGCCGATCTGGAAGGTCGTCGTCTTCGGCCTGCTGAGCTCGATCCTCTGGAATTTCCTGATCCTCATCGTCGGCCGCCAGGTGGGCTACGAGAAGGACAAGCTGCTGGCGTTCCTGAGCGATTACAGCACCGCGGCGTGGTGCCTGGTCGCGGCGGTGGTGGTCTTCCTGCTGGCGCGGTGGTTCGTGCGACGGCGCCGGGGGGAGGAGTGAGAGCCTACTCAGTCGCCTCCCGAGTGCTGGAGGTTCCCTCCGATGGCCGTAACTGATGACCGTGACCGTGACCGTGGACCGTGGACCGTGGACCGGTACTACACCGCCGAGACGCGCCGTTCCGACTCCGGCAGGCGGTAGGTCTCGGAGTCGTCCGGGAACGCGCGCGCTCGGACGTCCTCGACGTACGAGCGCACGGCGTCGGCGACCAGGCCGCGCAGGTCGAGGTACTCGCGCACGAAGCGCGGCTTGTGGCCCTCGCCGTTTCCCGGCCCGTCGGGGGGCGGCGGCACCGTGAGGCCGAGCATGTCGTGCAGGACGAGGATCTGTCCGTCGCACCCGCTCCCGGCGCCGATGCCGATCGTCGGCACGGTGACCTCGCGCGTGATCTCGGTGGCGACCTCGGCGGGCATCCCCTCGAGGACGATCGCGAAGACGCCCGCGTCCTCGAGCGCCCGGGCGTCGTCGAGAAGGCGCCGCGCCGCCGGACCCGTCTTCCCCTGGACGCGGTAGCCGCCCATGGCGTGGACCGACTGCGGCGTCAGGCCGATGTGCCCCATGACGGGGATCTCCGCGTCGACCATCTCCTGGACCAGCCGGCAACGCCGGCGACCGCCCTCGATCTTCACCGCCTCGGCGCCGGCCTTGAGATACCGGACGCAGGCGTCGACGGTGCGGCTCGATGGATTGCCGTGGCAGTAGCCGAACGGCAGGTCGACGACGAGGAGCGCGGTGCGCACGCCCCGCCGGACGGCGCGCAGGGCGATGAGCATCTCGTCGAGCTCGACCGGGATGGTGGTCTCATGGCCGAGGACGACGCTCGCGAGGCTGTCACCGACCAGGATGACGTCGACGCCGGCGGCGTCGACGATCGCGGCGGTGGGGTAGTCGTAGGCGGTGAGCGCCGTGATCGGTGTCCCTCGCCTCTTCATCGCACGTAGCCGCTGGGTCGTCACCTTCGGGACGATGCCGTGCTCGATGCCGTGCTCCATCGCTCTGCCTCCCCCCGCACGACGCTCAGCGCGTCGACAGCGGCTGGTTCCCATCGCCCATCAGGAGGATCCGTGGCCGGTGCGCCGTGGCCTCCTCCTCGTCATAGGCGGCGTAACTCGCAATGATGATCGTGTCGCCGGGGGCCACGCGGCGCGCGGCGGCCCCGTTTACCCGGATCTCCCCCGAGCCCGAGTCGGCGCGGATCGCGTACGTGACGAACCGCTCGCCGTTGGTGATGTTGTAGACGTGGACCTGCTCGTGCTCCTGGATCGCCGCCGCGTCGAGCAGGCTCGCATCGATCCCGATGCTGCCCTCGTAATGCAGGTCGGCGCCGGTGACGGTGGCGGCGTGGAGCTTGGATTTGAGCAGCGTGCGATACACGTCTGGAGTGTACCAGTCGGCCGATCCATAATTCCAATGAATACGAAGTATGATGTGTGATAAGATACGCTTATGGACCTCCACAAGCTCCGCGGCTTCTTCTCGGTGGTCAAGTTCGGCGGTTTCACCAACGCGGCGCGCCGGCTGCACCTCTCGCAGCCGGCGGTCAGCCTGCAGGTGCGCTCGCTCGAGCGCGAGCTCGGCCTGCGGCTGCTCGACCGCGCCTCGAAACGGGTGGTGCTTACGCGCCAGGGCGAGCTGCTCTATGAGATGGCCCAGCGGCTGTTCGAGACTGAGGAGGACATCGACCGGCTCTTCCACGATCCGGAGCGGCTCGAGTCCTCGCGTCTGACGCTGGCGACGAACCAGTCGGTCGCCACCCACATCCTGCCGGCGCGCCTGAGCGTCTACACCAAGTCGCTGCCCAACGTCGAGATCACCATCCACAACCTGAGCACGGCGGAGATCGTCGCCGGCGTGGTGGACGGGTCGATCGACGTCGGCATCGTGCTGATCGATCCCGAGCACCCGGCGCTCGAGGCGCGTCCGGTGCTGCCGTACGAGATGGTGCTGACCACGCCGCGGGACCATCCGCTCGGTCGGCGCAAGCGGGTGTCTCTCGCCGACATCGCCGAACACCCCTTCATCTCGTACACGCGCGACGTCGAGACGCGGCGGCTGATCGATGCCCCGTTTCAGGAGATGAAGCTGCGCATCTCCATCCGCATGGCGTTCGGCAGCACCGACCTGATCATAAAGTACGTGAGTCTCGGGTACGGAATCGCTATCATACACGACCTCAATATCGACGAGGCCAATCGGGAGAACCTCCAGGTCCGACCACTGCAACGGTACTTCCACCGGCAGTACGTTCATCTGATCTCCCGGCGCGGCGAGACCCAGTCATCGGCCGCCCAGGCCTTCATCGATCTCTTCTGAGTGAAGATCGTCGAGGTAATCGATAGGGGTTGACGGGGAACCTCCCCCCGTCGCGAGGGAAGAAGAGACCATGAGGCGAAGCTTCGACTACGGCGTCACGTGCGTGATCATGGGCGGCGGGCAGGGGTCACGTCTCTTTCCGCTCACCAAGGACAGGTCGAAGCCCGCGGTTCCTCTCGGAACGAAGTACCGGCTGATCGACATTCCGATATCGAACTGCATCAACTCCGGTCTGAACCGGATCTACGTGCTGACGCAGTTCAACTCGACCTCGCTTCACCGTCACATCCACCAGTCGTACCACTTCGACCGATTCTCGCGCGGCTTCGTCGAGATCCTCGCCGCGCAGCAGACGCCCGAGTACGGCGCGACCTCCTGGTACGAGGGCACCGCCGACGCCGTTCGAAAGAACCTGCCTCGACTCAAGGAGAGCAACGGGCAGGAGATCCTCATCCTCTCGGGTGACCAGATCTACCGCATGAACTACAGCGATGTGCTCGCGACGCACCGCGGCGGTCAGGGCGCCGAGGGCAGCCCCGTGACGGTCGCCGTGTTGCTCGTCCAGCGCGAGCGCGCCCGACAGCTCGGCATCCTCGAGATCGACGAGACCGGACACGTCTCGCGGTTCGTCGAGAAACCGGGCAACAACGACGCGCTGCTCGACACGCTCGCCGCGCCGCCGGCGCTCGTCGCGAAGACCGGGCTGTCGCCATCCGACGGGCCCTGGTTCCTCGCGAACATGGGGATCTACGTCTTCGAGTTGCCGATTCTCGCGCGAGCGCTCGATACGCCCGCCACCGATTTCGGCCGCGAGATCCTCCCCGAGATCATCAAGCAGCACTCCGTCAGGGCGCATCTCTTCTCGGGATACTGGGAGGACATCGGGACCATCCCGTCCTTCCTGCAGGCCAACCTCGATCTGGCGACCGAGCGGCCGCACTTCGACTTCTACTCCGGGGACGAGCCGATCTACACCCGCGCCCGGCTTCTTCCCGCCGCGAAGATCCGCCGGCTCGAGGCCACCGACTCGCTGATCGCCGAGGCGTCCCGCATCGAGAGCGCGGTCATCGAGCGCAGCCTGATCGGCATCCGCAGCATCATCGGACGCGACGTGACCATCCGCGATTCCTACCTCATGGGGAACGACTACTTCAAGGGCGATGGGCCGTCGGGGGAGCGCCCGTCCGGAGAGCGCCAGTTGCCCGGAATCGGCGACGGCTCGGTGATCGAGAACGCCATCGTCGACAAGAACGCGCGCATCGGCCGCAACGTCCGCATCCGGAACTCCGCGGGCCGGCAGGAATACGAGGACGGCCACGTCTACATCCGGGATGGCGTCGTCGTGGTGCCGCGAAACGGCGAGCTGCCCGACGGCTACGAGGTCTGATCGCGGGGCCGCCACGCCTCACCGGGCCCCTATCGCTGAATTCTGCGTTGCCGTTCTGGACGGCCTTCGTCCTCCGCGTTCGAGGACGAGGACGAGGACGAGGACGAGGACGAGGACGAGGACGAGGACGAGCGGACGACTCCCGGTAACGCTCCGGCCATCAGACGTCAGATAACATTGCAAACCAGGCTCAAGCCGCGACCGCCTTCTATCCGACATTCCGAAAGACACGCCACAGCAGCCGGAGTGTGAGTGCGATGACCGATTCCCAGAACGGCGCCACGTTGCTCCTCGTCGAGGACGACGAGAACACGCTCCGGATCGTCACCAGGTCGATCGTCACGGCGATTCCCGGTGTCGACGTCGTGGTGGCGCGCGACGGCAAGGAGGGGGTCAAGCAGGCGCGCAAGCGACGGCCCGACATCGTCATCCTCGACTGGATGATGCCGGACTACGACGGCGAGTACTTTCTCACCGAGCAGGCGAAGGACACGACGATCTCCGGCCTGCCGGTCCTGCTGCACACCGTCGTCGACGAGAACCAGACCTCCGACGCGCTCAGCAGGTTTCCCTCGGTGAAGGCATTCGTCAAGAAGCTGATGCCGCCCGAGGACCTGATCGGCATCATCAAGAGCTACCTCCTCCTGAGGTCCGGCGGCTTTCCCGGGAGCTGACCCGTTCTCGGGTCGTACCGTTCGGGATCGAACCGGGCCGCCGACTTCCCTTTCAGATCTGCCGCAGGAACTTCGCCGCGTCCTCGGGCGGGGTCGGATTGATGTAGAACCCGGTGCCCCACTCGAAGCCCGCGACACGCGTCAGGCGGGGGAGGAGCTCGATGTGCCAGTGAAAATCGAACTCCAGCGTGTCCCAGTAGTGCGCGCGGTGGGGGACGACCTTCGTGTTGGGCGTCGTGTGCAGCACGAAGTTGTAGGGCGGATCGTCGAGAGCCGCCTTCAGGCGAGAGAGCACGTCGCGGATGGTGGCGGCGAGGTCGCGCAGGTCTGAATCGCTGGCGTGTGTGAAGTCGTGCTGGTGGTGCCTCGGCGCGATGAACGCCTCGAACGGGAAGCGTGACGCGTAGGGGCAGAACGCCACGAACCTGTCGTCGATCGCGATGATGCGCTCGCGGTCCGCGACCTCCTTCTTGATGATGTCGCAGATCAGGCAGCGCTCCTTCACCTGGTGGTGCTCGCGGCACGCGCGCAGCTCGGTGGCGATGGTCTTCGGTGTCACCGTCGTCGCCATGATCTGCGAGTGGGGGTGGCCGAGCGACGCGCCGGCGGTCATGCCGTAGTTCTTGAAGACGAGCACATACTTCAGGCGCGTGTCGTTCATCAGGTCGCGCACCCGCTCGCGGTAGACGCGGAAGAGGAGGAAGATCTCGTCGAGGTCACGATCGGCGATCGGCGATTCGTGCTGCGGGGTCTCGATGACGACCTCGTGCGCGCCGACGCCCAGGATGCGGTCGTAGAAGCCGTCCGCCTCGCGCTCCGGCTGCCCCTCGACGCGCAGCGCCGGGAACTTGTTCGGCACGACGCGGATCTTCCAGCCCGCGCCTCCCCGCTGCCGACCGCCGGCCCTGATCGAGGTGATCTCGGGCGGCGTGCGGTCCTCGTGCCCGGGGCAGAACGGACAGAAGCCGCCGGGCTCGGGATCGCGCGGCACGTGGAAGTCGCTCGGTCTCTTGCCACGCTCGCTGGCGATGATCACCCAGCGTCGCTGCAGGATGTCGAAACGGTACTCCGAGTGGCCTTCAGTCAGTGAGCCAGCAGCAGTCATGATCCCTCGTCAGACGCTCCAGTTCTCCAGTCCGAAGTCCGTCCCCGGCCGGCTCGTGATCACGCAGCCGGACTGGGGAATTCGGTCGATGTCCTTCCCCTCCGCGACGACGACGACGGCGAACTCCACCGGGTCGCCAACCTGCGCGCCGAGCTCCTCGAACGGCAGCGCCATCTCGAGGAAAATCTCACGCGCAACTCTACCACGGAACTCGTGCTGATTCCCTTCCGCGTCGACCCGTCTCAGTCCGTCTCCCGCATAGATGATCGTCAGGTCGCGGGGGCGGTCGAAGGCAATTCTCACCTCGATCTTCTCGCCCTCGCCGAGCTCGGCCACGACGGCGCCCTCGACGCGCACGTACAGGTTCTGCTCGTCGAACCCGAAGCGGATGCGCTCGAGGTGCCGGTGGATGCGGTGGAAGGACCCCTCCGATGCCTCGAAGTATCCGGCGGCGATCCAGTCGTAGTAGTTGCCCGGCCGGCCGTTGACCTGCGGCGTCGTCAGGTGGATCGGCGGCTGGAAGAGCGGCGTCGGCGGCGGAGCCACCGACTCCTCCAGAGCGTCCGGCGGCCGCACGCCGACCTTCTCGAGCCCGTTGCGCAAGTTGAGGCGGAAGATGTTCTCGTAGCTCGACTCGTACGGCGTGTCGTGACCGGGGCCGAGCCACCAGAACCAGTCGCTGCCCTCCGCGCGGTAGACCTCCACCGGCGGCTGGACGTCTGGCGCCTCGAGCTGGAGCTTCCGGCGCGACGCGGCGAGGAGCTTCCAGGCGTGGTTTTTCTCGGGGCCACCGATCCACGTGTCGAAGTTCGAGTCGATCCACGATCCCGGCACGATGTGACCGAGCGACGTGATGCCCGCGGCGGTCTCCCGATGGTCGCAGAATCGCACCGGCTCGAGCTCGCCCATCGTCGAGAGCCTGGTGTAGAGGCCCTCGAGGAAACCGAGACCGCTGTCGGGGTAGTACTCCCACGGGTTCTCGCCGTCGAGGATGATGGTCGCGCACGAGCCATCGGTCGCGCCGTGGAGGCTGTCGCGGATCTGCAGCAGCCGACCGACGATGTCGTCGACGGCCTCCTCCGGTCGCCACCCGGAGTACGTGAATCCGATGCGGTCGGAGAGCTCGCGGTCGCGAAAGTAGACCCAGAGATCGGTGTCCGCGAATCGATACGGGCGATACTTCTGGCGCGGCGGGAGGCTGAGCGATCCGAGCGAACGCGCGAGGATTCCCTCGTCCGTGCCGGCCCACCGGAAGCCCTCCCGCGCCATGATCCTCAGCGCGGCGTCGCTGACGCTTCCCTCCGACGGCCACATGCCGACCGGGTCACGGGCGAAGCGCTCGTGGTAGGAGGACCTCGCGGCGCGGACGTGCCACTCCGCGTCGGCGGGGTGGCGGAAGTCGATCTCCTCGAGGTCGACGTCGTGCCGGGACTCCCGGGCGCTCGCCGAGTCGATGACCAGCGGCAGGATCGGGTGGTAGTAGGGCGTCGTCGTCACCTCGACCTGGCCGGCGTCCTGCAGCTCGCGATAGATGCCGAGCGTCTCGCCGACCGCCGCCCGCATGGTCGAGAAGAGCCCCTCCTTCTCCTCCTCGGTGTAGCCGCTCCCCTTCTCGATCAGCGCCGAGACCAGATCGTTCCGGCGCAGTCCGACGCCGCACCACGTGAGCAGATAGAGCACCTGGAGGTCGCGGATGTCGGGCGGGGTGATGCGCGGTCTCCTGGTCGACGAGTTGTTGGCGCCGAGGATCGCGTGGAGCTCGCGGTATCTCGGGAACGGGAAGACCATCGTCCTCAGGTTGAGCTTGAACACGTGATCGAGGACGAGCTCGAGCTCCTCCTCGCTGAGACTCTCGGCCGGCTTCAGAACGGCGCCGAGGATGCGGTCACGCAGCGGCACGCCGCTGGTGTAGTGGTCCATCTGCTCCACGAGGACCGGCGTGAAGTTGAACGCCATGCGCACGCCCGGGTGATCGCGTGCGATGATGGCCATGGCGTGATAATGTCGCGCGGCATGGAGGAAAACCCACGGGTAGCGGTAGTGCTCCGCCTGCGGATCCCAGTACGACGGCTGGTGAAAATGCCAGAGTATCGCGACCTTCAGCGTCGACACGCGGAGCGCCTCCTTCGTTCGTCAGCGGGCCGCCCCGCGTGCGGGGCGCCATGAGTAGTGATCGATTGTCTCCCAATGAAAGCTTTAGGCGAGCGTGAAATAAAGGTTGCTCCGGCCCGGGAGCGCGTTTACAGTCTGGGTCACGGGAGGGGTGGAGCCCACTGGCGGGCTCTCGCGGAGGTATCCCGCAGTTATCCCGGGAGTTATCCCGGGAGGTATCTCACTTCGGGTACCAGTACTCGCCCGGCGCGCAGCCGGGTACTCTTCGGGAGGGGTCTCTTTCACCAGAATCACAGGGTCGGTCCCCGGTCCGGACGACCGGAGCCGTCGGTCGGGAGCAGATCGTTTTTTGAGCGGTGCTTCCGGGGTGCTACAAATGTGATGCACGGACGCACCGGGCGCGGATCGCGTGGGTACGCGCGTCAACGAGGTGATGGGGCCGGGCGCGATCGAGTCATGAGGGAACGGACACGAGTTTTCACTCTCGAGCAGGCCAACGGGGCCCTGCCGCTCGTCCGGCGGGTCGCTCGCGACCTCGTCGAGGCGCATCGTCGCATCTCGGAGCTCTACGGCCGCTGGCGCGCGCTTGTCGACGCCGGCGATCACGCCGGCGCCACCGCGGTCGACGGCGACATCCGCCGTCTTCTCGCGGCGACCGATGAGTACCAGGGGGAGCTCGAGCAGATCGGCTGCGAGTGTCGCGAGATCCAGCGAGGGCTGGTGCGGTTCCCGGCGCGCTTCGCTGACCGGATCATCTACCTCTGCTGGCGTCTCGACGACGAGGAGATCGGTTCGTGGCACGACGCCGGCGATGCGTCGATCGGGCGTCGCCCGATCGACGACCGCTTCACCGCGGCTGCGCGTCAGATTCCCGCGCCGCCGCTTCCGACCGGGAAGCGCTGACGTTACCGGTCTCCGCCGCGGCGCCGTCTCTTTTGGTGACGTCAGCTTCGCTGACGCCCGCTCCTGCGTTGCCTGCTCCGGTCGGACTCTCGCCGACGACACCCGCGTCGGGACCGCCCGCTTGCGGCAAGTCCGCTTCCGAGATGCTCTGGATGCTCTGGACGCTCTGACCGGAGAAGACCACGCGGAAGAAGTTGCTGTAGCGCTCCTGCAGCGCGGACATCTCCTTCCACGCCTTCTCGAGCTCTCCGACTCCCGTTCGGTGCAGGACCTGGAGATCCGCGATGAGCTGCTGCTTGTCGTCGATGATCCGGTCCTTGGTGGCGAGCATCGCCCGGTAAAGCGAGTCCCTCTGGGCGCGCTCGTCCTCGAGCGCATCGATCGCGTGCTGCAGCGTCACCACCTGGTGATTCCACCGCGCGCGCTCCTCGTGCAGGAAGAAGAGCGCCGCGCCGAACATCGCGAACGCGAAGATGAGCACGACCAGCAGCAGGTTCGAGCGCGAGCGTCGCCGCGGCTCCTCCCTGACCTCGCTGACCTCCATCAGCAGCAGCTCGCGCTCGAGCGTCGCCGCGTCGGGGCCATCGCCGGCAGGCAGGCGGCTCTGTGGGCCAGCGGGGATCGGTGCCTTGCTCTCGACTGGCTCGACCGCCGCGTCGTGCGCGACCCCGATCCAGTCGAGCGGGTCGGCGCCGAGTGACTTCTGCCCCGGCTTCATGCCGTCTCCTGCAGGGGCACCTTCTCCTGGCCTTCCCGACCGAGCACCTCCTCCGCGAGCTTCCGGTAATCGGCGACCGCGGGCGAGGACGGCGCGTAGTCGCTCAACGGCAGGAAGTGGCTCGGGCACTCCGCTACGCGGACGTTCTCGCGGATGGTCGTCTCGAAGACGAGGTCACCGAAGTGGCGCCGCGTGGTCTCCTCGACCTCCCGAGAGAGGTTCGTCCGGCCGTCGGTCATCGACAGCAGGATGCCGCTGATGCGGAGCTGCGGATTGAGGCGGCTCTGGATCACGCCGATGACGCGCCGCAGGTTGGCGACTCCGTTGAGCGAGAGCGCCTGCGCCTGCACCGGGATGACGATCTCCTTGACGGCGGACAGCGCGTTGACGGTCAGCATGCCGACCGATGGCGGGCAGTCGATGATCAGGAAATCGTAGAGATCGAACCCCGGGTCCTCCTCGCATGGGGCGAGGTCGGCCCGGTCGATCACCTTGCGCAGGATGGTCTCGGCGGCGATCTCGCCGGCGAGCGTTCTCTCCGCGCCGCTGAGCCGGAGATCGGCCGGCGCGAGGTCGAGCCCCTCGATGCCGGTCGACATCACCACGTCCTCGAGGTTCAGCGCCCCCTGGAGCAGCTCGGCGACGGTTCCCTCGAGCTCCTCGCTCCCCGGACCGAGGAGCCACGTGGTGAGGTTCGACTGCGGGTCGATGTCCAGCGCGAGGACCCGCTTCCCGAGGGCGCAGAGCGCGGCCGACAGGTTGACCACGGTGGTCGTCTTGCCCACGCCGCCCTTTTGGTTCATGACGGCGATGCTTCTCATGAGACCCCCTCTCTGGGTCGGGCCCCACCGTGCGGGCAGCCGGCGGGGGCAAAGGTCTTCCCGCTCCTCCAGACTCGGCCGTCTTCCGAATATCGTCCCGGCTTTATCGCTGCTTGAGACTTTTCCGGCTTTTTCGCCGCAAAGGGCCGATATGGTGCAGCACTGCGGGGTGGATACCGCCCTCCGGCTTGCGCCAGAATGGACGAATGAGCGCGGCCAATCAGGGATCCAGCGACGCGAGGAACGAGCCCCCGGTCCGCCGCCGCCTCTACCTCGTGCGACACGGCGACGTCGACTACTTCGACGAGGCGGGGCGACCGCATCGTCCCGACCTCGTGCCGCTGAACGCCGCCGGCCGGGACGAGGCGGCGGCGCTCGCCCGTTTGCTCGAGGAGGTCGAGCTCGACCGGGTCGTCTCGAGCGACCTGCCCCGCGCCGTGCAGACCGCGGACATTATCGCGGGAGCTCGCGGTCTCGAGGTCGAGCAGGTCGAGGCGTTCCGCGAGATCCGGCCCGGTCGTCTCGCCGACCTCGGGCGCGCGGAGATCGAGGCGGTGTTTCTCGGGGCGCTCTCGCCCGGGGTCACCACCGACTCGCGCTTCCTCGGCGGCGAGCGCTTCGGGGAGTTCGTCGAGCGCGTGCTCGCGGCCTTTCGGCGACTGCTCGCGGAAGAGTGGCGCGAGCTGCTCCTCGTCGCGCACGGCGCGGTCAACCGGGCGATCATCCTCGACGTGCTCGGCGCCGGTCTGCAGTCCTTCGGGGCGATCGAGCAGGACCCGGCGGCGCTCAACATCCTGGACTTCGACGGCGACGGCCAGGGGATCGTCAGGCTGCTGAACGCGACGCCGCTCGACGCGGTCAAGCGCGGCATGCGGCTGACGACGATGGAGCGCCTCTACCGGCAGTACCGCCCCGAGTGATTCGCGGGAAGGGGCGCGGGGACGCTCAGACGCTGATACCCGGCGCCGGGAAGCCCTCGCAGAGCTCGGCGATCTCGTTGCGGATGGTCTCGAGCTCGTCGGGCTTGTCGGCGGCGACGATCGCCCGGTCCATCCAGTCGGCGATCAGCGTCATCTCCTTCTCCTTCATGCCGCGCGATGTCACCGCGGGCGTGCCGATGCGGACGCCGCTCGGGTCCATCGGCTTGCGCGGATCGAAGGGGATGGTGTTGTAGTTGGTCTCGAGCCCCGCGTCCTGGAAGACGCGCGCCGCGCGCTTGCCGGTGATCTCGCGTGGCGTCATGTCGATGAGGATCAGGTGGTTGTCGGTGCCGCCCGAGATCAGCCGGAAGCCGCGAGCGAGCAGCGCCTCGGCGAGGGCCTTCGCGTTGGCGACGATCTGCTTCGCGTACGCCCGGAACTCGTCGGTGTCCGCCTCCGCGAGCGCCACCGCGATCCCCGCCGTCGTGTGGTTGTGCGGGCCGCCCTGGAGACACGGAAAGACCGCGCGATCGATCGCTCGTGCGTGCTCGGCGGTCGAGAGGATCATGCCGCCGCGAGGTCCGCGCAGCGTCTTGTGCGTCGTCGACGTCACCACCTCGGCGTGCGGGACCGGCGACGGGTGCGCGCCGCCCACCACGAGGCCCGAGATGTGGGCGATGTCGGCGACGAGGATCGCGCCCACCTCGCGCGCGATCTCGGCGAAGCCCTCGAAGTCCCAGATCCTCGGGTAGGCCGTGCCGCCGGTGAAGAGCAGACGCGGTCGCGCCTTCTTGGCGGCGTCGCGGACGCGGTCGAGATCGATCAGGTGCGTCTCGGGGTCGACCTCGTACTGCGTCGCCTCGTAGAACTTGCCGGAGAAGTTGACCTTCCAGCCGTGCGTCAGGTGGCCGCCGAACGGCAGGCTCAGTCCCATCACCGCGCCGCCCGGCTCGTTCAGCGCCACGTACACAGCCTGGTTCGCCGGCGAGCCGGAGTAGGGCTGGACGTTGGCGTGCTCGACGCCGAAGAGTCGCCTGGCGCGCTCGATGGCGATGGTCTCGATCTGATCGACGAACTCCTGCCCCTCGTAATAGCGCTTGCCCGCGTAGCCCTCGGAGTACTTGTTGGTGAGGACCGATCCGCTCGCCTCGAGGACCGCCCTGGACGCATAGTTCTCGGACGGTATGAGGCGGATACTGGTCTCCTGCCGCCGCGCCTCGGCGACGATGAGGTCGTGGATCTCCGGATCGGTGGCGCGCAGCGCGGACATCTCGTTGGTCGTCGTCGGCGCGGACACGTGTCTCCTCTCGCTGACGTGTAAGGGTTCGTTGACGTTGGCTCGCGGACGCCGTGGGGTTCCCCGGCCCGCCGTTCGGTTTATACTCTGTCGCTGATGGACGTGCACCGGAATTCCCGCGAAAACTCCGGCGAGGAGAGTCGCAAGCGCGCCGCCGACGCTCCGGTCGAGCCGGAGTTCGACGACGAGCCGCCGGGCGCTTACGTCGGCAGCCTGCGGCTCGGTCGCGGCTCGGTCGCGTGGGGCGTGGCGCTGATCGCGCTGGTCGTCGTGCTGGCGGCGGTCGCGCAGGCGCTCGGTGGCTGGACGCGCGCCACCGCGGCTCTGTCGATCCTCATCGTCCAGGACGCCGCGACGCTGGCCGAGGTCGAGCCGTTCTGGGCGCCGGCGCTGGGGACCGTCTGGCGGCTCCTGCCCGCGGTCGCCGTCGTGGGAATCCTGGTGACGGGATTCGTGCGCGTCAATCAGTGGACCGACTCGCCCGAACGCGTCCGCAACGCGAACCTCGCCGTGCTGCTGCAGGTGGTCGCGCTGGCCGCCTGGGCCGCCGCGCGATGGGGGCTCGGGGCGGGGTTCGAGTCGTTCTGAGAGCGAGCGCCCCTCCGTGGTCCCGCCTATTTTAGTCGCCCCGCATCACCTCGACGTCGACGAAGTCCCCGGCGTCCTCGCTCCATGCGAACCCCTTGACGTCGACCACGCGCCGGTCGCGCACGGAGAAGACGATGTAGACGGCGTCGGGAAACAGCGGTCCCCAGCCCGCCGGCGCCGCGTCGCGGCGGTCCTTCTCCGAGAAGTACGCGTCGTGCTCCGGGTGCGAGTGGTAGATCGCGCGCAGGGCGTGACCGGCCTCCTCGCGCTCCCGCCGGATGCGCTCGAACGCGAGACTGTCGAACTGGTAGGCCGTGCGCGCATCGCGGTCGTACGTCTCCGGATCCTCGGCGTGGAGGCGATTCTGGATGTTCTCCATCGGGACGACGTCGAGCTCGCCGTCGACGTCGCCCGCCGGCCCGAACACCAGACCGCAGGTCTCCTCCGGATAGTCCTTCTCCGCGCAATCGACCATGCGGTCGAAGACGGCGCGCGGGATCGTCCAGCCGCTCCTCGTACTCATCGAGGGGCCGATGATACGCGCCGCCCGCGCCAGCGGGTATCATAATTCGCATGGCATCCAGTGGCGAACGCACCGGCATCCTCTGCGCCGGCAACTGGATCATCGACCACGTCAAGCTGATCACGTCGTGGCCGAGAGAGGAGCACCTCGCCGACATCGTTCGCGAGGAGCGCGGCACCGGCGGGTCGGCGTACAACGTGCTCGTCGACCTCGCGCGTTTCCGCGTCGACGTGCCGCTCGCCGGGCTCGGTCTCGTCGGCGAGGACGACGACGGACGCAGCATCGTCGAGGACTGCGACCGTCTCGGCATCGACCGCAGCCTCCTGCGCACGACCGGCGACGCCAACACGTCCTACACGGACGTCATGTCGGTGGTCGACAGCGGCCGGCGCACGTTCTTCCACTATCGCGGCGCCAACGCCCTCCTCGGCCCGGAGCACTTCCCCGTCGAGAAGATCTCCGCGCGGCTGGTCAATCTCGGCTATCTCCTCCTCCTCGACACGCTCGACGCGGAGGACGCGGAGTTCGGCACCGGCGCGGCGCGCGTGCTCGCCCGGATTCGCGACGCCGGCATCGAGACGTCGATCGATGTCGTCTCGGCGGACGCGGGCCGCTTCCGCGCCGTCGTCGTGCCCGCCCTGCAGCATGCCGACCACTGCATCGTCAACGAGCTCGAGGCGGGCCGCATCGTCGGCCGCGAGCTCCGCGACGGCGATCGATTGCTGCCCGACCAGATCGCGCGCGCCGCCGAGGAGCTGCTCGAGCTCGGTGACAGCCGCCGCGTCGTCATCCACGCCGCCGAGGGCGCCTACGGCATCGAACGAGACGGCGACCGACTCTGGCAGCCGGGCTTCGACGTGCCGCCCGCGGAGATCAAGGGCACGGTCGGCGCGGGGGACGCGTTCATGGCGGGGATGCTCCTCGGCACCCACGAGGGCTGGGACCTCGCCCGCTGCCTGCGATTCGCGCACGCGGCGGCAGTGACGTGCCTGTCGCATCCGACCACCACGGGCGGCGTCGGCACGACGACGGAGATCGAGGCGGTCGCGGACCGGTACCGCCTGCGCTCGTCCTGACCAACCCCCCGTCCCCGTTCCCGTGCCCGAAAAGCTGCTCGACTTCGCTCGCGAGATTCTGCGACGCATCTATCGTCTGACAGCAACCCCCCGAAGTCGATTCTCCCCCCTCGAGCTCATGTCCCGGGTCCCATCAGCCGATAACCCCGGCAGGGTGCGCGTCCGACGCGCTCACCGTGCTCACGTCGATCACGAGCCCTTCGCCACTCATGGGAAAAGCGATCCTCGACGAGAACCTCCGGCTTCTGCGCCAGCGCTGGCCCGGCATCGCCGAGCGCGTCGAGCGCGCCGGGCCTCTGCCCGCGGACGCGGTGTCGCCGTCGCGCGCCGGGGCGCCGACGCTGCGGCTCGCCGGAGAGAGCGGCAACCCGACGTGGATCCACTCGCGCTACGATCCGATCCGCGAGGCGGAGGATCAGATCGCCCGGCTCGGGCTCGAGCCGGTCGACTCGGTCTTCATCTTCGGCTTCGGGCTCGGCTACCCGCTGCTCGCCGCCGTGCGTCGCGGGCACAGCACCAACCTCATCGTCGCCGTCGAGCGTGATCCGGCGGTGTTTCGCGCCGCGCTCGAGAACGTCGATCTCGGCGACTTCTTCCGCCACCGCGAGGCGATTCTCGTCGTCGGCGTCGACAGCGACCGCGTCTTCGACTCGTTCGACGACCAGACGTCGCGCGTCTTCTGCGGCTCCGTCAAGGTCTTCACGCACCCGGCCACGGCGCGTGCGTTCCCGTCGTACTCGAAGGGGCTCGCCCGGTCGGTCGACGAGTTCATGCGCCATGGATCGGTATCGATCCGCAGCGCGCTCTACCTGTCGCGGATCTCTCTCCGCAACCGGCTCGACAACCTCGCCGACTACGTCACCGGCGTCGACCTGCGCTCGCTCGAGGGGCGCTTCCGTGGCCGTCCGGGGATCCTCGTCGGCGCCGGGCCGTCGCTCCAGCAGAACGTCGAGGATCTCCGTCGCGCGCGCGGCCGGGCGGTGGTGATCGCGGTGAGCACGTCGCTCCGCATGCTGCTCGGGAGGGGGATCCGCCCGGATCTGACGGCGATCATCGATTACCACGCGATCTCGCGACGTTACTTCGAGGATATCCCGTCCGACGTCGCACCGCCGATCGTCTGCGATGCCAAGGCGAACACCGAGGCCATCGAGTCCTACGCCGGCCGGCGCATATTCGGCAACGATTACCTCCTCAACAGCCTGATGGGCGACGACGCGCGCGACCGGGGCGACCTCACGGCCGGCGCGACCGTCGCGCACGCGGCGTTCAACCTGCTCGCCGCGCTCGGCTGCGATCCGATCATTCTTGTCGGCATGGACCTGAGCTATCCGGGCGGGCTGCACCACGTCGGCGGCACGGCGATCCAGGACCAGCAGTTCGCCGAGACCAACCGCTTCTACACCTTCGAGATGAAGGAGCGCGAGTGGTACCTGGCGCACCGTCGCCAGCTGATCAGGGTGCCGGGCGTCGTCGAGGAGGAGGTGTGGACGAGCGACGTGTTTCTCAGCTACCTGCGCGAGCTCGAGGCGATGTTCGCGGCGGGCGGGCGACGCGTCATCGACGCCACGGAGGGCGGCGCCCGCAAGCGACACACCGACGTGATGCCGCTCGCCGAGGCGATCGATCGCTTCGCGACCTCGCCGATTCCGGAAGACGCGCTCGACCTCGTCGGACCGCCGGCCCCCGAGAGCGAGGACCTCGCCACCATCGAGGCGGCGCTCGGGGCCGTCGAGCAGAGGCTCGACGAGGCGGAGGAACTCGCCGCGATCTACCGCCGGTCGATTCGCTCTCTCGAGAAGATCGTCAAGATCACCTCGGGAGGCGTCGCGGCCGACGAGGAGGTGGTCAAGGTGATCCGCGCCAAGGAGAAGCTGCGCAGGTACGGATTCCTCTACTTCATGCTCAACCAGCTGGCGCAGTCCGATCTGCGCCAGCGGATCAACCGCGACCTCGACATCCAGGGCGGGACGTACACCGGCGTCGAGCGACAGCGCCGGCAAGCCGAGCGTGACCTGGAGTACGTCAAGGGGCTGCGTGGCGCGCTCGAGTTCCTCGTCGACGCGATGACCACCGGTCGCCGGCGGTTGCGCGCCCGCGCCGCGGCGCTGTGCGGCCGAAAACAGTCCTCCGTCGGCGCGGTTTCCGGGTAGAATGCGGGTTCGCGAACATTCCCCGGGGAACGACGATGATCCGCGTTCACTGCCCCAAGTGCGCCGCGAGCTTCAAGGTGCCGGTCACCGAGATGGGCACTCGCGCAACGTGTCCGGACTGCGACGCCGGTGTTCGCATACCGAAGGTCGACATCGACGCGGTGCGATCGTCGACGTCACCCTCGCCGGCCAGCTCGACCGCTGCGCCTGACGACCTGTCGGACCTGTTCGAGGGCGCCTCGCTCGAGTCCCCGCCCCTCATTCCGCCCGTCACCGGAAGTCGTTCGGCGGCCGGAGCGCGTCGCGCGTCGAGCCGTGGAGCGCGTCGGGCGCCGCCGCGTGGAGCTCATCGGGCCACTGCGGCAGCCCGCGTCGGCGCCCGGTATCGCGGATCGCTGCCGACGGCTTACGACCTCGCGGGCGACGAGCACCTGACGGGTCGCGCCCTCGAGGCGCTCGCATCGACGCGGCCGTGGGTCGTTTTCCTCTCCATTCTGAGCTTCGTCATGTGCGCCGCATCGCTGGTGCTCGCCGTGCTCAGCCTCGTCCTGCGGGACCCCGCCGCCGAGTCGAACGCGCCCGTGGTCGCCTTCGTGGCCATGCTCGCGCAGGCCGCCGTCGCGTTCGTGTTCGGCTTTCTCTTGCTGCGCTACGCCGGCTCGATCCGCATCTTCCTGCTGACGCGTGACGCGATGCAGCTCGAGGCCGCCCTCCGCAACCAGCGCGACTGGTGGCGACTCGTCGGCGTCTGCGCCATCCTCGCGGTCGCCATCGGCCTGATCCCGGTGATCATGTTCCTGGCCACATAGCTCCTCATCCCGTCCCCGTCCCCGTCCCCGTTCCCGTCCCCGTTCCCGTTCCCGTCCCCGTTCCCGTTCCCGTACTCGTTCCCGTTCCCGTACTCGTTCCCGTCCCCGTACTCGTCCCCGTTCCCGTCCCCGTACTCGTACTCGCTCGCTCACCTTTCGAGAACGGTTCCGTGTTCGCCGACGGGCGGGACCACCCATGATCATCTCGGCGTAGTGAGGTATTCATGGGGCGGGGCGCTCGCGTCACCCCTCTCCCCCGTCACTCCGCCAGGAAGATCTGCAGGTCGGCGACGTTCGTGCCGGTCGCCCCGGTGACCAGGAGATCGTTCGACGCGGCGAGCGCCGCGTGGGAATCGTTCTCCTCGAGTCGCGCCGCGGGGTCGATGCCGGCCGCGCGCATGCGCTCGAGGCTGCGGGGGTGCACGATGCCGCCGGCCGCGTCGGTGGGGCCGTCGCGACCGTCCGTGCCGCCGCTCAGGAAGACCCAGTCGCCCGGCAGCCCGCCGATGCGCTCCACCTCGAGCGCGAACGCCAGGGCGAGCTCCTGGTTGCGTCCGCCTCGCCCGCGCCCGCGCACCGTCACCGTCGTCTCGCCGCCCGCGATGACTGCCAGCGGTCTCGTCGAGTCCGCGAGCGTGACGCGCACCGCCGCCGCGAAGTTCACGGCCTCGGCGCGCGCCTCGCCGCAGAGTCGCCTGCTGAGCACGACGACACGCGCCGCCCATCCAGCCGCCGCCGAGCGCACCGCGTCGAGGCTGCGGCCGTTGCCCCCGACCAGCGTCGCGCCGGCGCGCGAGAAGATCGGATCGTCCGGCTTCGGCGTGTCGGCGATGGCGCCGTCGCGACCGCAGAGTAGACGCCGTCGCACGCTCTCCGGAACGCGCTCGAGCAGCCCGCGACGCTCGAGGATCTCGACCGCGTCCGCGAACGTCGTGCGATCGGGAACGGTCGGGCCGCTGGCGATGGTGCTCGGATCGTCGCCGATCACGTCGGAGAGGATGAGCGCGTGGACCGACGCGGGCGCCGCGAGCCGCGCCAGTCCGCCGCCCTTCAGGGTCGAGAGGTGCTTGCGCACGGTGTTGAGCTCGCCGATGTCCGCGCCGGACGCGAGCAACAGGTCGGTGGTGGCGACCTTGTCGGCGAGCGAGATGCCCTCGGCGGGCGCCGGCAGGATCGCCGAGCCGCCGCCGGAGATGAGCACCAGGAGCAGATCGCCATCGTCGAGCTCGCGCGCCGCCGCAGCGACGCGTTCCGCGCCGCGCACCCCGGCCTCGTCGGGCAGCGGGTGGCCCGCGCCGAGCACCTCGAACCCGGTGACGTCGCGCACGTTGTCGTGATTGGTGACGGCGATGCCGGGGCCGCGCCACTCCTCGCGCGCCACGAGATCCTCGAGCGCGGAGGCCATTGCGCACGCCGCCTTCCCGAAACCGACGGCGCGGATGCCGCGCCAGCGCCCGCGGCGCGGCTCGCCGTGATCGCGTCGAAGCGCCAGACCGTCGGCGTCGAGGACGATCGCGTCGCGCGTCGCCCTCAGCGGGTCGGCGGCGTTGACTCCAGCACGGAAGAGCTCGCGGGCGCGCTCGACCGGGGCGCCGCTCATCGCGATCGGACGCGGTCGACGAGCGCCCGGACGCGCGCGGTCTCGACCGGGGCGAGGACATCGCCGTCGCGTTTCAGCGCGGTTCCGACGATGAAGCCGTCGGCGAGATCGGCGTACGCGTCGACGGTGTCCGCCGCGATGCCGCTGCCGACCAGAATCGGCGTGCCGGGCACGGCCTCGCGGACACGTCGAAGCCGCTCCACTTCCGCCACAGCGCCGGTGGCCGGGCCGGTGACGATCAGCGCGTCCGCGCCGCCACGGCCGACCGTCTCACGCGCGAGGTCGGCGACGTCGCTCTCGCCGCCGATCGGCGCGGCGTGCTTGACGAGCACGTCGGCGAGGATGGCGACGCGGGCGCCGAGTCGCGATCGCTCGCGCAGGGTCTCGTGCGCGCGGCCCTCGACGATCCCCTGGTCGGTGACCATCGCGCCGCAGTGCACGTTGACGCGGATGAAGTCGAGCCCGGTCGCGGCGGCGATCGAGAGCGCCGCACGCGCATCGTTGCGAAGGACGTTGACGCCGATGCGCGTCTCGAGGTCCTCCCGCAGCCGTGTGGCGATCGAGGCCATCGACGCGACGACGATCGGCGGCACGCGGTCCGGAAAGAACGGCGCGTCGCCGAAGTTCTCGATGATGATGCCGTCCATGCCGCCCTCGACGATCGCCGCCGCGTCACGCCGGGCCGATTCGATGGCCGCGGCGAGCACATCGCCAGGCGGATGGCCCGCCGCGCCGGGCGAGCCGGGCAACGGGGGCAGGTGGACCATGCCGAGGAGGAGCTTCTTTTTCGAGTCGAAGAGCATGACGTTTCGGGGTGCAGCATGCGAGGCCCGCGTTCGGAGGCCTGCGTACGGAGGATAGCCCACGGCCGCGGGGATGGGCAATCGCCGTTTTTCATGGTAGAACAAGGGCTCGACTCGCTGACCGAAAAGCATGCGCATCTGGGCGATTGCGGACCTGCATCTCGGATTCTCCACCGGCAAATGGATGGACAAATTCGGCGACCGGTGGAAGGACCACCACGAAAAGGTCGAGCGCGCGTGGCGGGAGCGCGTCGCCGAGGGCGACATCGTGCTCCTGCCGGGAGACTTCTCCTGGGCGATGCGGCTCTCCGAGGTGGTCACCGACTTCCGGTGGCTCGGCCAGCTGCCGGGCAGGAAGGTGCTGATCAAGGGGAACCACGACTACTGGTGGTCGAAGAGCAAGAAGAAGATGGAGGAGGTGCTGCCGCCCGGGACCCACGCGCTGAAGAAGACCGCCATCGTCCTCGACGGCGTGCCGATCGTCGGCGTTCGCGGGTGCGATCTCGTGCCGATCGGCGAGCGCACCCAGGAAGAGGTCGATGCCGAGATCGAGCGCGAGGTCCGCGAGCTGAAGCTGTCGATCGCGCACCTCGCGACGCTGGGCGAGACGTCGCGCGCGCCGATCGCGCTCTTTCATTACCCACCGTTCGCCTCCGGCGAGTGCGAGAGCGTCTTCACGCGTCTCGTCGAGGAGGCCGGGTGCCGCCGGGCGCTCTTCGGGCACCTGCACTCCGAGTGGGAGTGGCGGCGCTGCTTCCAGGGCCAGTTCCACGGCGTGAATTACCAGCTCGTCAGCTGCGACTTTCTCGGATTCACGCCGATACTCGTTGAAGACGTCGACTGGAGCCGCCGGCGCGGGCGCGCCGGCCGCGAACTTCCGGAAATCTGACGATGCATGCACCGCGATCGATCACGCACTCGCTGTTGATTCTGTGTGTCGTCGGGCTGGTCGGGACCCTCGGCCCGGGCCTGTCCGACGTCGTCGCCCAGTCGGCCTCCTCCGGTGAGCAGTCCGCGCGGCCGGCGCGCAAGATCTCGGAGAAGTTCCAGGGCGCTCGTCGCGAGCCGCCGGACCGGGTGGCCGATGCGCTCCACCTGCGTCTCGAGGTGTCCTTCGACTGGGAGCGCTCCGAGGTCGACGGTCGCGTCACGCACACGTTCCGGTCGTTCGAGGACGACTTGCGCGAGATCACGCTCGACTCGGTGGACATCGACGTCGAGCGGGTGACCGACGGGCGCGGCCGGCCGCTCGAGCACGAGGTGCTGCCCGAGAAGCTGGTCATCCGTCTCGGTGAGCCGGTCGACCGTGGCGAGGAGTTCGAGCTCTCGATCAAGTACCGGTGCCGGCCGCGCTTCGGCATTTACTTCCGCAAGCCGACCGAGGACGCGCCGAACGTCCCGAAACAGATCTGGAGCCAGGGCGAGGCGGAGGAGGCGCGGCACTGGATCCCGTGCTTCGACCACCCGATCGAGCGGCTGACCACCGAGCTCATCGTCACGGCGCCGCCGGGGCTGCAGGTGATCTCCAACGGCAAGCTGATCGAGAAGCGCTCGGCGAAAGACGATCGGGGCGTGATCTACCACTGGAAGCAGCTGCGCGAGCACACGACGTACCTGATCGCCGTGGTCGTCGGCAAGTTCGCGGAGCACCGCGACGAGTGGGACGGCATCCCGATCGTCTCCTACGTCCCGCCCGACCGGGCCGCTGACGCGGCGCGATCGTTCGACCTCACCGCCGACATGATGGATTACTTCTCGAAGAAGTTCGGCTATCGCTACCCGTGGGCGAAGTACGCGCAGGTCTGCGTGCACGAGTTCCACTTCGGCGGCATGGAGAACACGGGCTGCACGATCCTCACCGACCGCACGCTGCACGACGAGCGCGGCGCGCTCGACGTGTCGAGCCTCGGCCTCGTGGCGCACGAGCTGGCGCACCAGTGGTTCGGCGACCTGGTCACGTGCCGCGACTGGTCGCACCTGTGGCTCAACGAGAGCTTCGCGACGTTCTTCGAGAACCAGTACCTCGGCCATCGCCACGGCTGGGACGAGGAGGTATACGAGCGCTCACAGATGGCGGAGTCGTACCTCGCCGAGGACCGCGACCGCTACCGCCGGCCGATGGTGCCACGAGGCTACCGTGAGCCGGAGGACTTCTTCGACTCGCACTCCTATCCGAAGGGCGCGCGCATCCTCGGCATGCTGATGGACGTGGTCGGCGAGGAGGGATTCTACGCGGGCATCAAGCGCTTCCTCCACGAGAACGAGTTCACCTCGGCGGAGACCGAGCAGTTCCGGCTGGCCATGGAAGAGGCGACCGGCAAGACCCTGCAGTGGTTCTTCGACCAGTGGATCTACTCCGGAGGGCATCCGGAGTACGCGGTGCGCTGGGACTGGGACTCGAAGAGCCGCATGGTCAAGCTGAACGTCAAGCAGACGCAGTCGCTCGACGAGGTGACGACGCTCTTTCGCATGCCGGTCGATATCGAGATCACCTCGCCGGCCGGCCGTACGTCGCACCGCGTGACGGTGGCGTCGAAGGAGGAGAACTTCTCGTTCCCGTCGCCCGAGCGGCCGAAGATGGTGCGCTTCGACAAGCGCGACTGGATCCTCAAGGAGCTCGATTTCTCGAAGTCGCGAGAGGAGCTGGTCTATCAGCTCGAGCACGACGACGAGGTGATGGGACGTATCCGGGCGGCGAAGGCCCTCGGCAAGCTGACCACGGACCGCAAGGCGCGCGACGCCCTGCTGCGCCGACTGCGCGAGGACCCGTTCTGGGGAGCGCGGGCGGAGATCGCCGCCGCGCTCGGGGAGTTCGACGGCGACGACGAGGTCGAGCGGAGGCTGGTCGCCGCGTTCGGCGAGGAGAAGAGCTCGAAGGTGCGCGCCCCGATCGTGCGGGCGCTCGACGGCTTCAAGGGCAGCGAGGTGAGGGCGCTGCTCGAGAGGGCGATCGAGAACGATCCGTCCTACGTCGTCATCGCGTCGGCGCTCCGCGGCCTGGCGAAGCTCGAGGGCAAGGGCGCCGCGAGCGTTCTCCTGCGCGCGTTCGAGCGCGAGTCGAACAACGACATCGTCCGCACGTCGGCGTTCTCGGCGCTCGCGGAGCTCGGCGAGGAGGGCAAGCTCGACGAGGAGCAGACGAAGACGGCGATCGAGAAGCTCGTCGCAATGACGTCGCCGACGCGCCCGGTGTGGACGCGCGCGTCGGCGCTGCGGGCGCTGTCGCGCATCGGCAAGGGCAACGAGAAGGTCTTCGAGGTGGTCTCTGGCGCGCTCGACGATCAGTTTCTCTGGGCCCGCATCGCGGCCGTGGGGGCGCTCGGCGCGCTCGGAGACGAACGCGCGCTGCCGCTCCTGCGAGACCGACGCAAGAAGGAGGGCCCGCGCCCCTTCAGAAACCCGATCGACATGATCGACGCCGCCATCCGCCGCATCGAAAAGGCGGATGACGACGGCGAGGACGCGACCGAAAAGGAGCTCGACAGGCTCCGCAAGCGCTTCGAGGCTCTCGAGGGCCGCGTGGAGAAGCTCGAGCGAAGGTAGCGTCCCCGGTCCCGGTCCCGTCCCCGTCCCCGGTCCCGGTCCCGTGCCCGTGCCCGTGCCCGTGCCCGTGCCCGAAGTCGCCGCCGCCCTCGATCTTCGAAGCCGCCCGGAGTTCTGATTCTCCAATCCGAGGAGAGGAGGAACGCAGATTACGCAGATTGCGCAGATTACGCAGAAGGCGACCCGAACGGGCCGCGCGGACATCCGGAGGCACCGCCCCTGCGATAAACACCGCGGTCGGCAGATAGCCCGACCCTCAAGGCCGCGTCGCGCACGGCGGGAAGAGGATCGGGGTCGGGTCGAAGCCGACGAAGGAGTCGATGACCCAGTCGGCGCCGGCGAGTTGCTCGGCGGAGGTCGTGCTGGTGATCGCGACGACGCGCATGCCGGCGGCGCGGGCGGCGACGACGCCGACCGGGGCGTCCTCGAAGACGAGGCACTGCGCCGGCTCGACGCCGAGCCTGGCGGCGGTCGAGAGGAAGACCTCGGGGTCGGGCTTGGCGAGCTCGGTGTCGCGCGCATCGGTGGTGGCGTCGAAGCGGTCGTCGAGCTGCATGGTCTCGAGGAAGACCCGCGCGGTGCGGCTCGAGGAGGCCACGCCGAGGAGCAGACCCTCGCGGCGCAGGCGGTCGACGAGCTCGAGCACGCCGTCGATCGGTCGCAGCCCCTGTTCGCGCGCGAGCTCGAGGACGATCTCCTCCTTGCGCCCCATGAGGCGGTCGAACTTCGCCGCCCCCAGACCATCCCCGAGGACCGCGCGGATCACCTCGTGCCGTGGCGCTCCGTTGGCCACCCGCTGATAATCATCGAAGGTGAACTCGACCCCC
>JBFFXF010000022.1:0-42975 GCA_041569895.1 Planctomycetota bacterium
CGCGGTCATCAACGGCGAGGGGAATGGCGGCGAGGGGAACGGCGGCGAGGGGAACGGCGGCGAGGGGACCGGCGGCGAGGGGAACGGCGGCGAGGGGAACGGCGGCGAGGGGAACGGCGGCGAGGGGAACGGCGGGCAGGGGAACGGCCGGCAGACCGCCGCGGGCGACGACGGCTGACCCGCTCGCACCGCCGGCTGCTCCGGAGGGCACCACCCGCGCACGCCCTTCGCCCGGTGCGCAGAATCTGCAGGCTCGCGTGTCCTCCCTTGCAGCTCGTTCCGTAAACCAGCCCATTCGCGGGGTTCTGGCCGCTCCTGGCACGATGGAACGGCCTTTGCGTTTCCCCGGCGCCGCGCCGCGTCTCGCGAGACGGCCGTCTCGTCGACACACGCGGCTCGGCCGGTGACGACGCCCAGGGCGTCTCGCCGGAGTCATGGACCGGAAGAAAGTGGAGGCGACGATGCAGTTCCTTCTCGGACAGGCTGTCGGACCCGATGTCAACGCGGCCGGCGATGGACTCGGTGACGCTGCAGCCGGTGACGCTGTAGCCGGTGACGCAGTGGCCGGTGACGCAGTGGCCGGTGACGCAGTGGCCGGCGACGCAGTGGCCACGGCGGCCGAGCCCGTTGCGTCGATCGACGCGGCGATCGACACCGTGCTCGCCATCTGGAGAGATTTCCTCGAGCACCTGCCGCTGCTGACCGTGGGCGTCGTGGTGCTCATCGGCACCTGGCTCGCGTCCGCCGTCCTCTCGAGAGTGGCGGTGCCCGTGCTCAGGAAGTTCCGCCTGCGAGCGTCACTTCGCCAGCTCTTTGCCCGCTTTCTCTACCTCGGCGTGTGGATCGCGGGGCTGCTGATCGCCGCCGTGGTCGTCTTTCCGGGCGTGACGCCCGGCCGGGTGCTCGCGACCCTGGGTCTCGGCTCGATCGCCATCGGTCTGGCGTTCAAGGACATCTTCGAGAACTTCTTCGCCGGGATTCTCATCCTCTGGCGCTTCCCGTTCGAGAACGGCGACTTCATCGCGTGCGGTGACATCGTCGGGAGCGTCGAGGGGGTGACGGTTCGCAACACGCTCATCCGCAAGACGTCCGGTGAGCTGGTCGTCGTCCCCAACGCGACGATCTTCAAGAGCGCCGTCGACGTCCTCACCAATCTGGATCGCCGGCGCGTCACCGTCGGGTGCGGTGTCTCGTACGACACCGATGTCGATCAGGCGCGCGAGGTGATCGAGAGGGCCGTGCGCTCGTGCGACACCGTCGACCGGGAGCGCCCCGTCCAGATCTTCGCGCGGGAGTTCGCCTCGAGCAGCATCGACTTCGAGGTGACCTGGTGGACGGGAGCGAGACCGCTCGACGTCCGCAAGTCGCGCGACGAGGTGGTCTCGGCCGTCAAGCGAGCGCTGGACGACGCCAACATCGAGATCCCGTTCCCGTACAGGACGCTGACCTTCAAGGAGCCGCTGACCACGGTGACCAATGGCGCCGGGCGGAAGGAGGCGGTCGGCGCGAGTACCGACGACTGATCGCGGTCGCGTCTCGCCGCGGGCGGAACGCGTCGGGTCGCGGTCGCGAGCTTCGGGCGCTTTTGCGCGAGCTCCTCAGAGCACGCAGAAGCGCCCGAGCTCGTCGTCGAGCTGCACGAGCAGCTCGTCGAGGGACTCGCGAGCCGCCACCGGCCGAGACCCCCGCCGCACGTGTACCTCGACGAGCTCGCGGTGTCTCTCGAGGAGCTCCCCGATGGGGCGGCCGGGGAAGGACTGCTTGATCAGATTGGCGCTCAGCGCGTTCGGGGCGAAGCCGAGCTCGCTGTCCGACGTCAACAGCACGCGGTCGTCGTCGAAGCGCGTCTCGAACTCCACGGTCGCCGTCGGCCCCATGCCGTACACTCCCGGCGTGATCGTCAGCGACGCGGACCAGCGCGAGTCGCCCGCCACGTAGAGCCGGACCGCCGCGTGAGACACGGATCCGAGAACCGCGTCTCCCACGTGGCGCGCGCCGAGCGCGAGGATCGCCCTGTGTCGCCGTCGCGCCAGGTCCGGGTCGCGGAACCAGTCGGTCTGGAGCGCGGCGTCGACGTCCACCGCGCTGAAGGTGCCGTGATCGCCCGACAGCAGACACTCGCCGACGCCGGGAACGGTGTTGCCACAGTACGGCACGGTGAAGATCTCCGGAGGAACCTGCTCGAACGAGAGGTCGTTCGGATCGCCGAGCTGCGGCTCGGCCGCGCCGGACTGGATCCCCTCGAGCGCCGGCGCGCACGGGTCGGTGACATCGAATCCGGGAATGCCGCCGCCGGGGAGCTGGGCGCCCGCGAAATCGGCGAGCGCGTCCGACTCGAGGCCCTCGATCGCGTCCGCCACGGTGCCCTCGTTCGCCGACGCGGTCTCGTCCGCGGGAGACACCGGCGCTTGCCGTCGCGCTTCCTCGAGGAGGGCGCTGACGTCCCACACGCCGGCGAAGCGCGCGCGGAAGAGCGCCTCGCCGAGCGCGCTGACGCACAGCGGTCGCAGCACGTCGTCGCCGGCGTACCGCGGTATCGCCGAAAGGGCCAGTCCGTCCACGGTCACGTTGTGGCGTCCGAGCGTCGAGTCGTGCTCGAGGATCTCGAGCGCCCGGTCCCGCTCTGACTCGTCCGCGGACTGAAGGGGGAGTGTGCCCCGGTCGACCTCCAGCGCCAGCGCGAGCGCGTGCCCGAGCGTGCCCGCGTCTGCGGGCGGCGAGGCACGCCGCATTCGCCACGCGCCGTCGATGCGCTCTCCCTCGTAGCGGTGCCGGGCGCCGTCGAACCGGCTCGTCGCGCGCCACTCGATCTCGCTTCCGTCCGGACAGCTCGCGAGGTGGCTCTCGAGGCGGCGCAGGATGGCCGGTTCGGGCCAGTGCGGCTCGAGAGTATACCCGCCGTCCGTGCTCTCGACGCGCGCCTGGCGCTCCCAGTACCACGGGATCCGACGCAGGGTCGCCGTCGGGTGGCGCACGGTCAGGGACAGGCGACACTCCGAGCGGCCCGCGAGGAGCCGCGGGATCCAGAGCGGCAGCCACGCCGCGTTGCCGGGGATCTCGACCGGTCCCCCCGTGATCTCGGTCGCGGGCGCCGGCTCCGGGGCGGTGTCGGCTCCGTGCGTGGCAGTCCCGTCCGGTCGACCCGGTTCGATCCCGACCGCCGCGCGCCACGCCGGGACGATGTCGTTCAGTCCGAAGGCGTCGAGCAGCAGCGGGAAGGTGTCGTCCTCCCACCCCGGAACGGTGCCGAGCAACGCGTCGCGCGCACCGTCACGGTCGTAGGCGATGCCGAGGCTGTCCACGCGGCGGAGCGCCTCCTCGACGTCGCGGGCGATGTCGACGCGCGCACCGGCGGACTCGTCCTGCTCCTCTGCGCGATCGGGGCCGCCGGCGATGCGGTCCCACCAGACGCGGCCCTTCTCGATCGCGGCGAGCCGGGGCTGCGGGTCGTCCGCGGATCGGCGCAGCCAGAGGCCGCTCGCGGCCGAGGCGCGAAGCGCATCGTGAAGGTCGACGACGAACACCTCGCGGGAGGCGGCGACCAGCCGGGCCTTGTCGCTCTGGAACGCCTCGAACCCATGTCGCCGGAGCTCGCGCTGCGTGGCGTCGGGATCCTCCGGCGAGACGACGAGCAGGATGTGGTCGGGGACTTTGGCGTGCTCGTCGATGGCATCGTCGCAGTCGTCGTCGATGTCGCTGCTGTCGCCATCGTCGACGTCGCCCCCGGCTCCGGCGCCGGCGCCGGTCGAATCGGTGGGCGTGTCGGCTGGAGCGCCGCCGAGCGCGAAGTCCGTCGAGACCTCACAGGTCTCCTGCGGTCCGGCCTCGTCGTCGTCCTGCAGCCTCGACGCGAGGAGACCGAGGCCGAGCGCTCCGAGGAACGCGACCATCGAGCCGCGCACGTCGCCCCGCTCGCTCGCCGGGACCGAGCGCCCGGTGATGGCGTCCTCGATCGACCGCGGCCCGGGTGTCACCCCGCCGGCCTCGAGCGTGGTGGCGATCTGCTCGGCCTGCAGCAGGAGGAGCCGGTGACCCACCTCCGCGGCCGTCACGCCCTCGAGGGCTCTCGATCGATCGGCGGGCAAGCCGAGGAGGCGTCCGGCTTTCCGCACGAACCCGGGGACGTCGGTGAACGACTGCCACTCGGCGGGGTCGAATTCGAGCGTCGGGTCGGCGAGCGCCGGGTGATGCTCGCATTCGAAGACGATGCGGCCGCCGTTGAAGACGACGAGGTCCCAGCACGAGTTCCCGAACGCGCCCGCGCGAAAGGCGAGCCCCGAGACGTGCTGGAGCGCCGCGTCGACCTCGAGCGGGCGCCAGTCGCGGGCCGCGACCCAGGACCAGTCACCCTCGCCGCCGGTCTCCGCGTTCTCGAGATGTCCGAAGAGTGAGTCGATGAGCTCGCGCGGAGTTTTCCAGAGCGCCGCGACGGAGAGCGGCGAGCCGGCGCTCATGCGACCCCTCCGAGGACAGCACCGGAGAGTGCGAGACCCATTCTCGGAACCTCCCGACTGGCGGATCGATACCACAACCCGACCGGCGCGAATCACGACCGCGATCCACGCATCCCCCTGACCCGTCTATCGGCGAGGGCCGCGCGTTTCTGATGTGAATGGCGGCGAGTGGGGAGGACCGCTCCGGCGCGCCACCGCCCGGGGGGCGCGCGGGGAGATTTTGGTGCGAAGGAAAGAGCTGGTAGCGGCGGCTGGACTTGAACCAGCGACCTAGGGATTATGAAGCCCTCGCTCTAGCCACCTGAGCTACGCCGCCACCGCGTGTCGTTGTTCTTCCGTTGTTCTTCCGGTGTTCTTCCGGCCGGTCTGCTTCGACCTGCGTCGACCGTCGTCAATCGTCGTTGACCGTCTTCGGCCTTCCCAGGCCTTCTTCGGCCCGGTTCCGGGGGTTCTTCCACGACTTTTCGACGCGGAAACCGTGATTTGACCAGGAACCGGGGAGGGCGTCAAGTTTTGCAGGTTTGCGGTGCCGGGTGCGTGGTGGTACGGGTTCTTTCATGGTTCGTCGTCTCGAGCTCGCTCGTGTGCGCGCGGTCGTCGCGCAGCTGGGCCGGTGGGGCCGGTTGCTCTCCGGGGTGGCCCTCGATGCGCTCTTCCCGCCGCACTGCCGCGACTGCGGTCGATCGATCGAATCGGAGGAAACCGGGGACCCGGTCCTCTGTCCGGAGTGCCGGCGAGCGGTGGTGTGGATCGATGTCGCGTGTGGACGGTGCGGCATGCCGGTCGTCGCGCCCGCCGAGGGAGCGCGTGATGACGGGGAGCGAGCCTGCGCCGAGTGCCGCGGACGGCGGCTTTTCGTCGATCGCATCGTCGCCGCGGGACTGCACGACGGGCCGCTCCGGCACCTCGTCTTGCTGCACAAGTTCCGCGGGGACCGCGGGGCGCTGCTCTTCCTCGCCGAGACGCTCGCGCGCCTCTGGCGCGAGCGACTCGAGGCCGAGGTGCCGGCGACTCCCGGGAATCCCGGGGGCGGCGCGGCCGACCGGCCGGGGATGGCGCTCGTGCCGATTCCGGGACGCATCGCCTCGCGCATCGTCCGCGGACGCGACCCGCTCCGCGAGCTCGCCGAGGAGACGTCGCGTCGCATCGGCCTGCCGTTGCGCCCGGTGCTCCGGCGGGCTCGTCGCACGCCGCGCCAGGTCGGGCTGCCGCGGGCGCGTCGCATCCGCAATCAGGTGGGGGCCTTCGCGATCAAGCCGGGCGTCGAGGCGCCGTCGGTCGCGGTGCTGATCGACGACGTCGTCACCACGTGCGCGACGGTCTCCGACGCCGCCCGGGCGCTGCGACGTGCGGGCGCGCGACTGGTCTTCGCGATCGCCGTGGCCCGGTCTCCGTGCTGACCTGCCGGTGCTCCGGGGAGCGGCGCCGTCCATGGTCGTGGACTGGGCGGTCGTGGACTCGGGCGGGTCGGCGAGTCCACGGGCGTGGACTCGCGGGGGAGCTCAGAGGTCACCCTCGAGCTTCTTGAGCGCCTCCTCCGGCGAGTCGACGGTCTCCATGTAGATGCCGAACTTGTCCTCGACCTTGATCGCCTTCCCCGTCCCGAGGAGCCTGTCGTTGACGTGGAACTCGAGCGGCTCCACGCTCAGCTTCTGGAAGGAGATCACCGCGTCGCGGTCGAGGGCGAGGACTTCCTCGAGGGTCATCTGCTTCTCCGCGAGGACGACGATCACCGGGAGCTCGACGTTGAGGACGCGTTCGAGGCGCTCGAGGTCGACGGTCGTCGGCTTCGTCTTCACTGGAATCGCTCCCGCATGTCGCTCCCGCATGCCGCTCCCGGTATTTATCGGTCGCCGGGCGGCGGTTCTTCACCTGATGTCGGCAGGAGGCTTGATGTCGGCAGGGGGGGAATCTACAATGGTCGGTTCGTGACTTGATCGGCTCGCACGACGAGCGCCAACTCCACCAGTCTGAGCCCCGAATCACCTCTCATGAGCCGGGAATGTGAGTTCTGCAAGAAGAGGACCCAGGTCGGGCACAACTACGCCCGTCGTGGTCTGGCCAAGGCGAAGGGCGGTGTCGGCCGCAAGATCACCGGCAAGACCAAGCGCAAGTTCCACCCCAACTTGCAGCGTGTCCGGGTGCTCCTCGACGGCACCGTGCGTCGCGTCCGCGTCTGCACGCGGTGCCTGAAGTCGGGCAAGATCCGCAAGCCGATTCCGCGCGATCGCTTCCAAGTCATGAAGAGCTCCGTCGAGGCGTCCTGAACCGCCTTCCGGGGTTCGTGCGGGCCGGGTCATGCCGATCGAGATCACCGAACGACTGGTCGAGGACATCGCGCGCCTCTCGCGCCTCTCCCTGACGCCGGACGAGAAGGGCGAGCTGCACGGGCACTTCGAGAAGATTCTTCGATACGTGGAGAGCCTCGACACGCTCGACACGTCGAAGGTCGACCCCTCCATCTTTCCCCACGAGACGTCGAACGTCATGCGGCCGGACGAGGCGCGAGAGTCGCTGCCGGTCGACGAGGCGCTGCGGAACGCCCCCGCCACGCGCGACGGCTTCTTCATCGTCCCGCGCATCATTCAGGACGCCCCATGACGAGCGCCGCGTCGATCCGCGACCGGATCCGCGACGGCAGTGTGAGTGCCAGAAGGGTGACGGAGCGGGTCCTCGCCGCGGTCGACCGCGTCAATCCCGATCTGCACGCCTACCTCGAGATCTTCCACGACTCGGCGCTCGCCTCCGCCGATGACGTCGACCGCCGTCTGGCCGCCGGCGACGATCCGGGGCCCCTCGCCGGAGTGCCCTTCTCGGTGAAGGCCAACATCACCAGCCTCGAGGGCGAGTCCACGGCCGGCAGCAAGATCCTGCGCGGTTATCGTGCGCCGTACGCGTCCACGGTCGTCCGGCGTCTCCAGGAGGCCGGCGCGATTCTCGTCGGCAAGACGAATCTGGACGAGTTCGGCATGGGATCGTCCACGGAGAACTCCGGAGTGGGGCCGACGCGCAACCCGTGGGACACGGACCGGGTTCCCGGTGGCTCCTCCGGCGGCGCGGCCGCCGCCGCGGCGGCGATTCCCGGCGTGATTCACCTCGGATCGGACACCGGCGGCTCGATCCGGCAGCCCTGCAGCTATTGCGGAGTCACCGGCCTCAAGCCCACCTACGGCCGCGTCTCGCGCTACGGGCTGCTCGCGTTCGCGAGCTCGCTCGATCAGATCGGCCCCGTCGCGGGAAGCGCCGAGGACTGCGCGCTCGCTCTCGGGCAGATTGCCGGTCGTGATCCGCTCGATTCGACCTCGGCGGACGTCCCGGTGCCGGACTATCTCTCGGAGCTCGGCAAGGGAGTCGAGGGCTTGCGTCTCGGCATTCCGCGCGAGTACTTCGTCGATGCCATCGACGCGGAGGTGCGCGAACGCGTCATGGAGGCCGTCGAGACGCTGCGCGGCCTCGGCGTCGAGGTCGAGAAGGTCTCGCTCCCGCACACCGAGTACGCCAACCCGACGTACGTCATCATCTCGGCGGCCGAGGCGAGCTCGAATCTCGCTCGTTACGACGGTGTGCACTTCGGACACCGAACGGCGCGGGCCGACGACCTGGTCGACATGTACTCGCGTTCGCGCGGCGAGGGCTTCGGCGCCGAGGTCAAGCGCAGGATCATGGTGGGGACGTTCGTCCTGAGCTCCGGTTACTATGACGCGTTCTATCTCAAGGCGATGAAGGTCCGCCGCCTGATCCGCCGCGACTTCGAGCGCGCCTTCGAGCAGGTCGACGCGATCCTGTGCCCGACGTCACCAGTGACCGCGTTTCCGCTCGGCTCGCGCCTCGACGACCCGCTCAAGCTCTACGCGGTCGACATCCTGACCGTGCCGGCCAACCTGGCGGCGATTCCCGGCATCTCGTTCCCGTGTGGACGCACGCGAGAGGGATTGCCGGTCGGGGCGCAGGTCCTCGGTCGTCCGTTCGAGGACTCCGTCGTGCTCCGCTTCGCGCACGCCTATCAGACGGAGACCGATCACCACCGCGAGCGGCCGCCTGTGTCCGCCGACGTGGAGGAGAGCTGACATGGGGAGCCGAGCGCGTCCCGACTGGGAACCCGTCATCGGCCTCGAGGTGCACGTGCAGCTGCGCACGAAGTCGAAGATGTTCTGCGGCTGCGAGAACCGCTTCGGCGCGCCACCGAACTCGCTGACGTGCCCGGTCTGTCTCGGTCACCCCGGCACGCTCCCCGTGATCAACGAGACCGCGATCTCGTACGCCATCCTCGCCGGACTGGCCTTCGGCTGCGACATCGCGCGCTACACCAAGTTCGATCGCAAGAACTACTACTACCCCGATCTGCCGAAGAACTATCAGATCTCGCAGTTCGACTTCCCGATCTGCTCCGGTGGCGCCGTGCCCCTGCGCAGCGGTGACGAGACGCGCAGCATCCGGCTGGTGCGAATACACCTCGAGGAGGATGCCGGCAAGAACATCCACGCCGAGGGCCGGCCGGAGAGCCTGGTCGACCTCAACCGCACCGGCACGCCGTTGCTCGAGATCGTCTCGGAGCCGGATATCCGGACTCCCGCCGAGGCCGCCGACTATCTGCGCACGCTGCGGATGACGATGCTGTACCTCGGGATCTCGGACTGCAACATGGAGGAGGGCTCGTTGCGTTGCGACTGTAACGTGTCGATCCGGCCGCGGGGCAGCGACCGGCTCGAGACCCGCACCGAGATCAAGAACATCAACTCGTTCGGATTCGTCGCGAGCGCGCTCGACTACGAGATCGCGCGGCAGATCGACGTGCGCGAGTCGGGCGGCGAGATCGTCCAGGAGACGCGCCTCTTCGACCCCGATCGCAACGAGACCCGGTCGATGCGGGGCAAGGAGGAGGCTCACGACTACCGCTACTTTCCGGAGCCCGACCTGGCGCCGATCCGCGTCGCCGAGTCGCAGCTCGACGAGCTGCGGAGCCGCCTTCCGGGCCTCCCGTGGGAGGTCCGGCAACGCTTCGTGGAGGTCCACGGTCTGCCCGAGTATGACGCGGACGTGCTGTCCCAGCGCGACCCGGCCGTGGTGCCCTTCTTCGAGCGCTGCGTCGAGCTCTACGCGCAGCCGAAGAAGGTGTCGAACTGGGTCATCAATCACGTCTTCCAGGAGATGAACGAGCGCAAGGTCTCGCTCGAGGTGCTGGGGCTCTCCCCGGATCGGCTCGCGGAGCTCCTCGGCGCCGTCGAGCGCAACGAGGTGAGCGCCCAGAACGCGCGCGAGGTCCTTCGCAAGCTGCTCGACGCGGACCGGCCCGTCGCCGACGTGATCCGCGAGCTCGGGGTCGGCATGATCAGCGATCAGGGCGTGGTACGCGAAGCGGTGCAGGCGGCCCTCGACGCCAACCCCAGCGTGGTGCAGGACTTGCGAAACGGCAAGAAGAACGCCAGGAACTTCCTCGTGGGGCAGGTGATGAAGGCGACCCGCGGCAAGGCGAATCCGTCCGAGGTCATCGCGGTGATCGAGGAGCTGGCCGGCCTGGAGTGAGGGTCTCCGGAGGCGCAAATCCTGTCCAACCGCTACACAAGGGCGTGTGAATCGGACGAGGGCGGCGGCCTGAAGCCGATTGGATTGGCGGCTTTACAGGCGTTGTGACGGCCGTTTCCGGGCACGACGGTTGCTCCTCTTTCCGGTGATCGGCGGGTCGTTTCCCCGAGAAAACCAGAGAAACGGAGACCGGATGCTTCCCTGGAGCGTCAAGATCGAGCGATCCGAGCATGGCGAACTCGCCGAGCGCCTCCACAAGGTGCTCAACCGGAGAGGTCCCTGCGATCTGTCCGAGGCGGCGGAGCTCGTCCGGCGCGAGGCCGGGCTCGGGTACGTCGTCGCGCGCTCGGGGGGCGGGATCTCGCTGCATGCCGCGCTCCGCGGTGAGGGCAGCAGGTCGAGCCCGCCGGTCATCCGCATCACGCCCAGCGGACAGCGCGCCAACGAGGCGCCGGGGAAGCGTGCTCGCTGGGGCAAGGAGCACCGCAAGTGCCCCGAGTGCAAGCGCGCGCACACCCTCTCGTTCGACGGGGAGTACCCGCCGATGATCTACGGGTACCTCTGCCCGAGGACCGGCCAGGCGGTCATCTTCCGTGTCGACCGTGAGGGGTGGACGAAGTACAAGATGGGCGACGTCCGCAGCTTCGCGATCGCGCTGCCGCGCTCCGACCGCATGGCGGCGACGGCGCTGTAGCCGCGACCGGAGCCCGCCCGCCGACGTCACACCGCTCCGCCCGAGCGAGTGTCGAATCGCCACAGCCCCGCGTCGAGAGCCGACGCATACGCCGACTCGAGCTCCTGCCGCGCCGGTGCGCGGTCGATATCGGCGTACTTCGGCCGCCCGTCGCGTGTCACGCCACCCGGCTCGTTCCCGCTCACCTGGTAGTCCGGGTGGTACTGCGCCATGACGTTGACGTAGGTGTCGGGCGAGACCTCCGTCGCCAGCCAGCGAAAGATCGCCGCCGCCTCGTCTTCCTGACCCGGCATCACCAGGTGGCGCACGAGCACGCCGCGGCGCGCGAGCCCGTCCCGCCCGAAACGCAATGGCCCGACCTGGCGGTGCATCTCGACGATCGCCTCCCGCGCGCGCTCAGGGTAGTCACGCGCCTTCGCCAGCCGTCGCGCCGTCTCCTCGCTCCAGAACTTGAAGTCCGGCATGTAGATGTCGACCAGCCCGTCGAGCAGCCGGAGGGACGAGATCGAGTCGTACGCGCTCGTGTTGTAGACGATCGGCACCCGCAGCCCGAGCGGCACCGCCGCCGCGATCGCCTCGACGACCTGGGGCGCGACGTGCTCCGGCGTCACGAAGTTCACGTTGTGGCAACCGCGATCCTGCAGGGACAGCATGATCGAGGCGATCTCCTCGGCCGTGCATTCGCGGCCGGCGCGCTTCTGCGAGATGTCCCAGTTCTGGCAGAACACGCAGCGCAGGTTGCACAGGCTGAAGAAGATGGTCCCGGAGCCGCGGCGGCCACGCAGGCAATCCTCCTCGCCGAAGTGAGGGAACGCGCTCGCCACGATGGCGCGCCGGCCGGTGTTGCACACCTTGGTCTCGTCGGCGAGCCGGTTGATGTGGCAGTTTCGCGGGCAGGCGCAGCAGTCCTCCAGCTCGCGGAGGGCCTCCTCGACGCGCGCGGGGAGCGCGCCCGAGCGCGCCGTGGCGAGGTAGGCCGGCTCGAACTCGTCGATCACGAATTCGTCCGTCGCGACGGTCATCTGCGGTTCACCACTTCGGTCAGGAGTTGCTCCACGGGCGCGTGATCGTCCGTGAGGAGCAGTCCGCGCGAGCGCTCACGAAGAGCGACCCGGTGGTCGACGGTCAGCAGCGACCCGGTGAACGAGGTCGGCCCTTCAACCGTCGGCAGGTCATCGATGTCGAGCTCTCGCAGCGACCCCACGACGACGAACGTGTCGCGATCGTCCGGCTCCTCGCCGGGGCCGCTGTCGGTGTTCGCGAAGGCGTAGACGTGGGGGAAGACCTCCTCGAACGTGTTGATCACCGCGCCGAGGAACTTGCCCGAGGCGTAGATGTCGATGACGTTGATCATGTAGACGCCTCGCCCGGGCGTCAGGATCTCGCGCACGCGCCGGTTGAACTCGACCGTCGTCAGGTGAAAGGGCACGGTGAAGTCGTTGAACGCATCCCCGAAGACGAAGTCGAACGTCACGCCCTTCCCGGATCGCCGGGCGCGCACGAGGTCCTCGACGTGGTTCCTCGCGTCGATGTTCCTGATCCACATGACGTTCTCATCCGGCGGGATCTGGTCGAGAGACCGGACGACGACCGCTTCCTCCGGCGACAGACCGAAGGCCACGAAGTTGGCCAGCGTCACCGCCGGATCGATCTCCGCGACCTGGATGTGGCTTCCCGGATAGTGCCTGCGGACGAAGCGAGGAAACACGAAGCCACCGCCGCCGATGAAGAGCGCGCTGACGGCCTCGCCCGGCGGCGTCGCCCTGAACATCACGGCGCGGTAGGCCTCCTCGTAGTCGTAGTGGAGGTCGTCGATGTCCTCGAGGTCGATGCTCGAGTGAAGCAGGCTGTCGAGACGCAGCTCGTGCGACACGGATGGGTCATCGTCGTCGTCGGACTCGTGCCGCGAGACCCGGATGTAGGAGTACTGGCTCTCGTCGACCCACGTCACGCTGTCGTCGAGATCCTCGCGATCGAGCACGCGGACCGAGCCCTCGTTCCACACCACGCGCCATGGGCCGTCCCACGTTCCCGACGACGCGAAGTACACCGACAGCAAGAAGACCGGCGGAGCCACCGCGGCGACGATCGGCGACGCGAAGAGGCAGCCGACGAGGGCCAGCACGACCGCAACGCCGATGACGATCGCGATGGTCCCGAACGCGGCGACCAGGTAGAACCCGGTCGCGAATGTGCCGGCGATGCTCCCGAGAGCGCCCCACGCGTAGACGTTGCCGACCGTCCGCCCGGTCGAGTAACCGAGATCGAGCGCCATCTTCGCGACCACCGGTCCGATCAATCCCAGCAGGAGCGACGGGAGCGAGAAGACGACGAGCACGTGCAGGAAGATGCGCAGCGACCACGGCACGTCCTTCAGCGTGTCCCACCCCATCAGCATCAACCACCCGCCCCGGAAGAGCCCGGGATCCTCCGCACTCCAGTCCCACCCGCCGACCCAGTCGTTGAGAAACGGGATCGCCAGCGAGCCGGCCGCCGCCAGCAGGAAGAGCGCCGCGAGCGACGTGCGGGCGCGAAAGGCATCGGCCACTCGACCGCCGACCCAGTTGCCGATGGTGATCCCCCCGAGCACCACGCCGATGACCGCCGTCCACGTGTAGAGGGATGCCCCGACGTGTCGCGCGATGATCCTGCCAGCGACGAGCTCCAGCGTCATGATGCAGAAGCTCGCTATGAACGCGGTGAGGCAGGGGATGAGCCAGTCGAGGATCCGGCGGCGTGACCTCGCTGGAGGCGACTGCGGAGACGCGGCGCCCCCGAGGGTGAACGTATCGCGGAATTCATTCATGAGTCTCTGAGGTTTCGATCCGGGACGTGGCCCCGCGCCACGCGCAGGCTCGACTATAAACGGTCCACCGGGGGGCCGCCAGTGGGAAGGGACCGGCGTGAGGGCTCGGGTCTGTTCAGGGCTCGCGCCAGCGTCAGGGGACACGCCGCCGCTACAATTTCCCGTGCTCCTTTTCTTTGCCGATCGTGAAAGGAGCACCAGGACACTTCTCTCACGCAAGCCCTTCGGACACCGCAGAGCCCCGCTCCTTCAACAGCTAAACCTGGTTTTTCTCACTCCGAGAGAAAAACCAGGGTTAGCGGCGGAAGGCCGCGACCGTGCCCTGGTCGTCGACGAGCGCCAGGATCTCGGCGTTGTCCGCCGCGGAGACGATTCGCGTCTTCTCGCGGTGGAACCTCCAGAGGGGCTTCAGCGTCTCCGGGTCGACGACCATGAAGGATCCATCGGGACAGAAGAATCCAAGCGATTGGGCGAGCTCGACGACCCGCGTGAAAGGCCGCACGAGCCGATCGAAGTCGTGCCGCGCGAGGACTGCGTTGGTCAGGGGGTCGATCTCGAGAATGACGCCGCTGCTCTCCGACAGCAGAATCCGGCGCGAGCGCTCGAGCAACGCCGCCGCCCGCTCGCCGTCGGGCGGGCGCCGCCACTGGATGTTGCCGCTCTCCCCGTCGAGGGCGATGATCTCGCCCCGGGCGGTCTCGAGGACGAAGATGTCGGTGCCGGACGTGCCCATGACGACCGGACCCTGCGAGTACTTTCCGCGAAACGCGCTCTTCCAGACGACGCGCCCGCTCTCGGTCTCGAGCCGGTAGACCACGCCCGAGCTCCCGAGCATGGTGATCTCCCCCGGACCGCACGGGGCGATTCGCACCGGCGTCTCCGGGATGCGCGTCGAGCGCATGGTGTGGGCGAGCGGCACCCACGTGATCACCTTGTCGCTCGAGGTGCCGAAGAGCACCGAGCTGCCGTCCTCCCGCGTCACCAGCGGGGTCTGGATGAAGCCGTCGACCTCGACGGTCTCCGCCACCCGCGAATCACCGTCGATCCTGAACGAGAGGATCTTCTTATTGTTGAGCGGCAGGTAGAAGTGCGGCCGGCGCACGAGAATCGGCGCGCTCGGCGCGATGAGCGCCGGCGGATCGTGCATCCACTGCCTGGCGCCGCGTTCCAGATCGATGACGTGGAGACTCCCCTTCGAGTCGACGTAGAACAGTCGGTTCTCGGTGACGCGCAGCGGGAACGCGCCCGGCGGCGGTAGCTGCGCCGACCAGAGCGGCAGCTGGTTGAAGAAGATCACCGCGGCGGGCCCGGCTTCCGCGGCCACCTTCACGACCACCGGGTCGTATCCCGGCGGGTTGAGGCGGAACGTGCGCGTGCCGCTCGGCGGCATCTGGAGTCGTCGCGGGAGCTTGTCGAGCGCGTCGGCCACCTGTCGCGGCACGGTGATGACCTCGACGGGAAACGTCACGCCCTCGGCCGCGCTCGCCACCTGGTAGTGCGAGATCAGCTGCTCGATCAGACGGTGCGCCGTCGCCAGATCGCCCCTGGCGACCGCCTCGTCCGCACGGGCGCGAAGCTCGGTCGCCTCTCGCTCGTAGTTCTTGAAGCGCCGGATCTCGGCCTCCGCCTGCTGGCGCCAGGTGTCGTCCTCGTCGAGGACGAGCAGCTTCTCCAGCATGGCGATCGCCTCGGTCTCGTCGCCCTTGTTGAAGAGCGCCCGACCGTCCTCGATCAGTTTCTTCTTCTTGTGATTCCTCAGGCGCTCGATCTGGACCGCGCTGTCCATGTACTCCTTCTCGAGCTTCTCGGCCTGCCACGCGAGCACACTGAAGCGGAAGCGCTGCTGGAACTCGGTGGCCAGGCGCGACAGCTCGCGCAGCTTGGTCTCCCGCCCGGACTCGACGAGGTCGACGTTCGAGGGGTCGACCGACGCGTAGATCAGGTAGCGCTCACTGGAGATCTGCTGGAACTCGAAGAATGCCCAGAGCTGGTAGAGCGTGATGGCGAGAATCACCAGCAGCGCCGCGGTGCTCACCAGTCGGCGGCCGACGCCTCGCGACTCCCTCTTGCGCACGCGGCCCATGCTCTTCGCCAGCCGGCGAAGGTGACGGCGGCCGGGGTCGAGCCGCAATACCTTGTCGATCAGGTCGAGACCCTGCGTCGTCTGCCCACCGTCGAGGTAATGGCGCGCCAGCTTCTCCATCTCGTCCGCGGCCTCGGGACGCATTCCGAAGTCGAGGTAGAGGTTGATCAGCTTCTTCTGGAAGATCGCCTCGCCCTCGCAGCGCGAGCACACGTGCCGGAGGATCTCGACGGCGAACTCGGCGTTCCCCGAGTCACGACTGACGTTCGCGGCGCGGTCGCACAGGTCCGCGACGTCGTTGAGCATCCCCTTCGATATGTAGAGATCGAGCAGGGCGTGGAAGAGCTCACGGTTGTCGGGATAGAGCTGCAACGCCTTGTTGTACAGCGCCGCCGCGTCGTTGATCTTCCCCTCCGCGCGCGCCTCCTCGGCGTTCTCCCGGTAGATGCGGATGATCTTGTCCGAGATCAGCGGCTCGTCCCGGCTCAGCGAGAACGCCTTCTGGTACGCGCGGATCGCCAGCGCCTTGCGCCCCATCTGGTAGAGCGTGTCGCCGATGAAGTTGTACTGGACGACCGCCTCGTTGTTCCTGCCGAGTCGCTCGGCCAGCGCCGCGTACCCCTCGCGCGCCTTGAGCTCGTCCGTCCCGTACTTGATGGCGTTCTTGAAGTACGGGACGTATCTCGTGGCCTCGTCCTGCGACAGTCGGTGCGGATCGATTCCCTGGATCTCGGGGACGATGGTCTTCTTGATCCAGCCCTCGACGAGGAGCTGGGAGATCCGCCGCTCGACGTAGTACTTGAAGAGGAAGCTGTCGTCGATGATCGATCGCAGCGTGCGGAATCCGTCGAGCAGCTCGAGGATCTTGCGATAGCCGAACTGCAGCCCGGGGTTCTGGCGGCTCGCCATCCCCTTCTCCGTGATGACGAAGACCTCCTCGTCGGCGGGAACGAGAAGGCTCATCGACTGCAGCTTCTTGAGGCGGTTGCGCACCAGCTCGAGGAAGCCCTCGAGCTTGGTCGGGTACTGGAAGGTCACCCCGGTCTCGCCGATCAGCGCTTCGGGGACGTGACCCTCCTGGAACCGGAAGCTTCCGGAGTCGAGGAGCCGCGCGAAGATCTCCTCCTTCAAGTGCAGCGAGGCGAGCCGCGCGAAGACCTTCTCGTCGATCAGCCCGCGCGAAAGGAGCGTCTCGGGGAAGATGGTGGCGGAGAGGTCGACGCGGGTGGCGAGGTTCTCGATGGTCGCCTGGGGCACCTTGTCGCCGAGCACGCCTTCCTTCTCGAGACCGGTGAGGTCGATCTTCGGCAGGAAGGACTGCGCGGGGACGTAGAGCAGCCGGCCCTCGAAGAAGATCTCGAAGTTCGAGCGCCCACGCCCCAGCACGAGAGTGCCGAGGAGCTTGCGGCGCTCGATGGTCTCGAGAAGCTTCAGCAGGTCTTTCATGCTCTCGGCCACGTCAGTCCGTACCGGCCTCACCGTCCGTGCGCCGGTGCTCCCGTGCGCGATGCAGCGGCTCTGCGCGCAGGGGGTCTCGGTGCAGAATCCTTCGCTTGAGCACGCGTCCGGCAGCGGAGCTCAGCGCGCGCCGGATGCGCTCCTTCTCGTCTGGTTGCGCCTTCTCCAGCGTCCGGCGCAGGGCGTCGCGGCTCCACGGCGTCCTCGTGTCGAGTTGCCTGATGAGGGCGTCGATCGCGAGTCCGCGGAGCCCGGCGCTCGCGTGATCGACGACCTCTTCCAGCAACGCCGTCGCCTCAAGGTCGGGCAGCCGGCCCAGCGTGTCCACCGCGGCGGCGTGGAGGGCGGGGTCGTCGCCCTCGAGGCACTGTCTCGAGAGGTGCGCGGTCCCCTGCCAGCCGAGACCGCCGAGCGCCCGCAGGATCCGACATCGCGCCGCCGGCCTCGAGCGCGGCAGCTGCGAGAGCAGCAGGCGCAGCCCGGCGTCCCGATCCGTGCGCGCGAGCGCGTCGATGCTCTCGGCCAGAATCGCCGGGTCGGGTCCGGTGAGGATCGCCTCGCACAGCGACTCGTGGCAGCCATCGATCTCGTGAATCCGGATGGTGTCGAGGAACGCCTGCAGCACGCGTCCGTCGCGATCGCCGCCGATCTCCGCCGCCAGCGCATCGCGGATCAGGCGCCGCACGTCGTTCGTGATCGTTTCCATCATCGCGACGCGACGAAGCGCCTCGACGCGCATCGCGGCGCGATCGCTCGCGAGCAGGTCCCGCACGGCGTCGCCCGCGGCGATCCGTTCGGAGCCGCCCGCGCCGACGAGCCCCCGGACGAGCTGCAGCACCTCGTCGCGGTCCGCGGGCGAGATCGCCATCACCCCGTCGGGCGCCAGCAGCCCGGCCCGGCCGCGATCGCCGTCGGAGCCGAGCGACTCGAGCAGCCGCGCGTGGAACGGCCCGGCCTCGCTCGCGAGCCAGCGCACGCCGATGATCGCCTCGTCGCCGGGGACGAGCTCGACCGACTCGGGGACGCCGGCGCCGTGCGCGTAGAGGAGCAGCGTCGCCGCGGGCACCTCGCCGCGCAGCGTGTCCCGGACGCCGACGCTGTACCAGACGCCGCCCGGAGCGCTCGTGACGCCCTCGACCGCGCCGTGAACGACCGCGTCGGTCGCCTCGAGCAGCGTGCGCAGGACGGGCTCGACCCCGCGCGCCGCCGGTCCGACGATCGAACCGATCACGCAGGCGAGCACCGCGCCGCACCGGATTGTCGCAGTCGACTCAGTCAAGGAGTATCTGCTCCCGCATATAGGCCAGATTCAGCTCGTTGAAAAACGGCGTGTCGAGGCCGTTCTGGATCGCGCCCGAGAAGCTGATCGCGGCGGCCATGACGTTGTTTCCCTCGGTGTCGAGGTGGAAGTTCGTCGTGTAGGGCCCCGCGAACGCCGCGCGATACTCGCCGCCGAAGAGCCCGCCGCTCGGCGCCCCGTTCGCGACCAGGCCCACCGAGTGCCCGATCTCGTGCGCGACGATGGTCGCGAGAGACCGGCCGAGTGCGTCGACGGCGGCCATCAGCTCGTCGTGACGGGCGTTCTCGTCCGCGGTGTTCGAGGCGTCGAAGCGATCGAAGTCCGCGGAGAGCACGGCGACGTCCGCGTCGTGAAACCCGAGCGGGACTCCGCGCCCCGGGATCAGCGGATCGAAGACGCGCTGAAACGTGAAGCTCGAGTTGATGTAAAACTCGATGAGGTTGGTCGAGAACACGCCGAGGTCGGCCGCGCCGTCGTCGTTTCGGGAGGAGTTGCGGAAGTCGAACTCGGCGCGCCCGATCGTGAAGCCGGGGATCGGATCGTCGCCGCCGACGGCGATTCGCGACGCGCGCCCCTCGGGCGGCTCGGTGACGAACTCGATGTTGACCGAGTCCGCACTCGCCTCGCCGTCGAAGGAACGACCGAAGAGCGTGTTCACGTAGCCCAGGACGGTCAGCTCCACGAGCTCGGCGACGATCTCGTTCAGCCCGGCGACCTCGGCCGGCTCCGGGGGCTCGCCGCTGTTGAGTCCGAGCATGCGCAGGTCCTCGACGAAGTCGGCGACGCCGTTCGAGGTCATCGCCGAGAGCACCGTGACCGTCCCGGCATCGCTCGTCTGCGACTCGATCGTGAAGTTGTCCCGCGTGAAATCGACGTGCCACGTGTCGGTGGCATCGAACGGGCGCATGCCGGGGGTCGCGCGCGTCGTGTCGAAGGTGTAGCTCAGCGGCGCCGAGACGTTGCCGAGCACGTCGGTCACCCGCGCCGTCACGGTGTGCCTGCCGCGCGCGAGGGCGAGCTCGGGCGTCACCTCGAGCGTCGCCACGCCGAGGTCCGCGTCGACCATCGACAGCACGGCCGGATCGGCGCCGTCGATCGTCAGCTCGACCCGCGAGGAATCGATCGCCGCCCCGCTCGCGTGCGGGCTGAACTCGAGCCAGAGGGTGAATCCCCACTCCGGCACGAGTAGCGTGAAGGGAGAATGCACACCCCGGCGCGAGAGGAACTGTGCGCTGCCGTTCATCGGCTCCGGTATGCGGTTCACCGTCAGCAGATCGATCCGCGGAGCGTACGTCCGCAGCGTGAAGACTCCGGTCTCGCGGTGCGTGCCCCCGACGGTGTCGAGCGGCCGCAGCCGGAACACCGCATCGCGCGTCACGAGGTCCGGCACGTCGCGCTGCGCCGCCCAGATCACCGCGTGCGCGACGCCGGCGGGCGAGGTCGCCAGCCGCCGAGTCCGTTGCTCGTCGACGAGCGTCGCCGCCGCGAAGGTGACGCCGCCGTCGAGCGAGTACTCGGCCTCGACACCGACGTGATCGCTCTCGGCGTCCACCAGCGTGAGCTGGAATCGCACCTCGCCGCCGACGTCGCCGGACGGCGTGTCGAGGGAGGCGATCGCCGGGTCGCTGTTCTCGCCGATGCCGAACACGGAGGACAGCGCGCCCGATCCGCGCTCGCGTGTCACCGGGTCGAAGGGGGTGACTCGCAGGACGAGGTCGTGCTGCGGCGCATCGTCGATGTCGGCGCTCGCGATCCACACGACGTCGTGATCGAGGCCGAGCGGCGTGGCGGCGAATCGCGCGTCGTCGCCACGACTCTCGGGCGTCAGCGTCACGCCGCCGTCGATCTCGAACGTGGCGGCGTGAAACGTCGCGCCACGGTCCTCGGAGAACTCGACGTCCACGCCGAGTTCCCGGCGTCCGTTCGACGTCAACGTGAAGTCGACCTCGAACCGCAGGTCGGCCATCTCGGCGACGGTCACCGAGCTGATCGATCCGCCGACATCGTCCGAGCGTGACAACGCGGCAGCGCGACCGGAGTCGCAGCCCGACGATGTCGCGACCAAAGCGAGCACCATCGCGGCCGACGACGCGGTCACGTGAAGGCAGAGACGGTCCATCGATTGTCGGGCCGGAGGCCCGTACCCCATCACACAGCAGCCGCAGTCCTCCCGGACCCGCCGGGGCGCATCCCCGGGGGCGCGGGCAGACTTCGACCAAGTTCGTTCTTCCGCACGTGTTAAGAATAGCCCATGCACCGGGATGTGCCATCGGCAGGGCCGCTAACCGCAGCCCGGGCATAAGCGACAGACCGGCGACGACTTGGGGCGCGCCGCCCGGCGCGAGCGCGGTGGTGGCGCGCCGCGGCGCGCGTCGAGGTTTTCCGGTACCTTGCCTTTTGCCCGCGAGCCCCTATCTTCTATCTTCAGAGTCACCTCGCGCTCGCGAGCTCCACGGCCGTGGCCCGGCACGACCCGCGTTACCGAACCCGCGCGACAGAAGGAAGGAACGACCGAGATGCCGATCAGCCCCCGCACCGCTCGCCGCCGCGTCGTTCCCGGCACCGGCACCGCGAGTGTCCTCGCGGTCGCGGCTTTCGTTTTCGCCACCTCGTCCCTCGCCACGCAGGAGACGGACTGGACCGAGCTCGCGAAGAGTTTCAGGCGCGCGTATACCGCCAAGGACGTCGCCGGGCTGCGATCGCTGGCCGGCAGCATCTCGGGCGAGGACGACCCGCGAGCCGCCGAGCTCTTGATCAAGTACACGCTCGCGGGGCTCGACTTCGATCTCGAGCTCACGGCCGGCAAGGCGCTCGCCACCATGGAGCGGCCCGAGTCGCGCAAGGTGATCCACGAGGCGGCGATCCGGAACAAGAATTTCAAGACGCGCATCATCCTCCTCGGCGTCGCCCATTATCAGTTCTCCAGGAGCAAGGATCCGCGCGCGTTCCAGGTGCTCTTGAACGCGCTGTCCGACCCGCGCAAGGAGGTGGTGTTCGCGGCGCTCCGCTGGATCCGGGCGGCGGGCGACGAGCGGGCGGTCGATGCGCTCATCGAGGCCCTGGCGCGCTGGGAGCGTCAGCGCTGGGGGCGCGTCTACTACGACATCCGCAACACGCTCGAGCACCTCACCGGACGCCAGTTCGACATCGCCGACGACTGGCGCAACTACTGGGAGGCGCGAAAGCAGGGCATCGACGCGCCGCCGCCGAAGGACAGCGGTCGCACGAAGGTCGTCAACCGGCGGTTCTTCTCGGTGACGATCGATACCGACCGCGTCGTCTTCATCATCGATGTTTCCGGGAGCATGGAGAAGAAGGACCCGCCGCCGGAGGTCGAGGAGGAGGAGAAGCCGGAGGGACGCACCGTGGTGGTGTCAGGGAAGAAGAAAAAGAAGAAGAAGATCGATCCCGCGACGCTGCCGCTGTCGCGCCAGCGGCTCTACCGCGTCAAGCAGGAGCTCATCAGCACCATCGAGAACCTTCCCGAGCACGTCTTCTTCACCATCGAGAGCTTCTCGCACAAGGTGCAGTTCCTCGACGACAAGCCCGGTCTGATCCAGGCGACACCCGCGAACAAGCTCCGGGCGATCTCGTGGGTGCGCAAGATGCGGCCGGAGGGCGAGACCTTCACCGATGTCGCCTTCGAGCGCGCGTTCGAGGAGATCCCCGGCATGGACACGATCATCTTCCTCTCCGACGGCGCCCCGCGTCGCAACAACGAGCCGATCCCCGAGGATCAGGTCCTGCGGAAGATCATGGAGGCGAATCGCTTCTCGAAGTGCAGGATCCACGCGATCGGGTTCAAGCAGTCCGGCTCGAACCTCCGCCGCTTCCTGACCAAGCTCGCGAGACAGCACGACGGGACGTTCACGCAGCTCGAGTGACGTCGCTTCACACGCCACAGTCGCAGAAACGCGGTCGCTTCGTGGCGTCTCGCCCGCGAAATGCGGCTGGATCCGCGTTGTCGTCTCGGCAGATCGCACTCGAGTGAGGTTCGCCGAGAACCGAGAAGGATGCCGCGCGGGCGGTCGGGAACGGGTACGGGAACGGGTACGGGAACGGGTACGGGTTTTTGGCGACGTCGGGGCCTACTGGCGCGCCATCTGCTCGAGCACGAGCTCCGTGAGTATCTTCGTCGCCACGAAGATCCCCACCCAGAGCACGATCCAGATCGGCAGCAGGACGGCGAGCGATGTCGGCCGCGCCTCGTCCGCGTCGACCTCGATCGATCGGTCGCGTGACGGGCGTCGCCCGGCGGCGTTCTTGCGTGGCGCCCGGGCGGGTCTCGGTTCCGCCGGTCCGGCGTCGATCGATCGAGCATCGATCGGTGGGTCGATCGGTGGGTCGATCGACCCGGTGTCGATCGGCTCCCATTCGAGCGACCCTTCCTCGGGGCCCGCGGGCGTCTGCGGTCGGGCGTCGGCCGGCGCGGACTCGGCGAGCGTCCCGGTGATCTCGACGGCATCGGCCGGGCGATCGGACGGCTTCTTCGCGAGCATTCGCTCGAGAAGCTGCGAGACGGCCGCGGGGACCTCGGGGCGGAGGACGTCTGCGGGAGTCGGCGCGAGCTTCAGGTGGTTCTTGATGGTCTCCTCGCCGTCACCGTCGCCCATCGGCAAGGCGCCGGTCACCAGGTGGTAGCCGATCGCCCCGAGGTTGTAGACGCGGCTCGCGAGCGCCACATCGCCCACCACCTTCGCGACCTTGCCGGAGAGCTTCTCGGGCGGCGCGTACGGGATCAGAGACGGAAAGTGCGCGACGTGGCGGCGTCTGTCGATGAGCCACGTCGAGAGCTCGAGCGCCGGGATCCACGGCTCGAGATCCGCGTTCCAGCCGACGTGGCGCAGGCCGATCGGATAGGAGAGATCGCGCTCGCGGCCCTGCGCGAGGACCGCGTCCGCCAGGAGTCGGAAGCAACGCAGTCGAACGCCGATCGGCTGCGCGAGCAGCGCGGCGGCGTCGCCGTGGAAGCTCACGCCGTCGGGGATCCGGAAGAGCAGCGTCACGCGTCCCCCGTCGTCGACGTCCTTCTGCAGCAGCACGCCGATCGAGGGATGCTCGATCCGGCTGGCGGCGGACGCCGCGACCTCGAGCGCCGCGAGCAGCTCGTCCCGGCCCTCCTCGGGGACAGTCCCGATGTCGACGCGCACCGGTCGGTCCATCGCGAGCTGCCAGGCGAGGAACCCCGCCATGCCGGCCTCGCCGGCGATCAGTCGGTCGAGCCGGCAGCCGCGCGTCTCCTTGCCGTCGAGTGGAATCTCCCGTGCGCGGCTCTCGAACCGGATCACGGTCGAGCCGATTCGCAGGAGGTCGCCGTCGACCAGACGTCGCCTGGCGATCCGCTTCCAGCCGCGATCGCCGTCGCGGAGATAGAGGCCGTTGCGCGACTCGAGGTCCTCGAGGATCCAGGTGCCGTAACGCAGGACGATCCGCGCATGTCTCCTCGAAGCGCGGGGGTCACGGATCGCGATGGTGGCCGGCTCCTTTCGCCCGATCACCGCCGGCGACGTGTCTTCCGCGAGGTCGAACACCGTGCCGCCGAGCTCCTCGACGCCGGCCTTTTCGATGATGAGCGTGGGCATGCTGTGTAAGATACCGCGGAACGGGACGCGTGACGAAGCCGGAGGACGGTGCACCGAGAGACCCTGCACGGAGGACGCTCGTGTTCGCCATCGCGCGCCTGATGTGGATCAGGTTTCGCAGGCTCGGCCTGTGGGCGCCGGCCCTGATTGTACCACTGGCGCTTGTCGGCGTGGCGCTTTTCGTCGGCGACCAGCCGGTAACGCTCGCCAGCAAGCTGATCCTCGACTTCGTCTTCTACGCCTTGCCCGCGCTCGCCATCCTCGCGCTCATCACCGCCGTCGACCGATCGCGGTGGGACCTCGTGCTGACGCGCCCGATCGGCTTCGGCCGGCTGCTCCTCGGAATCTGGGCGGGAGGCACGGCGCCGTTCCTCGGGTGTCACGTCCTCCTCGTGCTGACGGCGGCCACGATCAGCGCTCTCGGACCGGAGCCCGAGCCGTCCGCCTCGGCCGCGCCGGCGAGCGCCGTCGAGTACGCATCCGACGTGCGCTTCTGGCGAGGCACGCCCGACAGGCCCTTCGGCGAGCCGACCGTGGTGTCGGAGCGCGAGGAGCGGCTCGCCTGGCTCGAGTCGCCGGCGCCCTGGACGTTCGAGGTCCGCGGGGTGCGCGGAGGCACCGCGCCCGGCGGCTTCATCGAGGCGCGTCTCGTCACCGAGGTGGGGCGCACCGTCGTCCACGGTCATGAGGCGGGCCCGCCGGAGCTCTACCGCGCGAAGTCGATCTCGGCGCGCGTGCGGTTCCAGGACGGGCATGGCGAGGACCTGGCGCCGCCGGTCGATCTCGTGCTGCTCAACCGCGAGAAGGTCGATTTCCTGATCCCGCCGGCCGCCGTGCTCGAGGACGGGCGGCTCTTCGTCGTCGTCGAGTCGACGGAGGAGCGTTCGGCGACCGGCGCCGAGCACGATGGAGTGTTCGTCTTCTGGTTCGAGAGGAGGCTCTCGTCCTCCGACCGGTCCGGGGAGGACGGTGTGTTCGCGCTGGCGCTCGACGACCGTCACCTTCCCGCGTCCGGACTGCTCGTCGTCCAGCGACGGTGGCCGCAATCCGTGAACATCCTGCGCACCGGTCTGCTCGGGGCGGGACTCCTGCCGATGGTGACCGCGGTGGCGACGTTCTCGGCGGCGCTCTTCGGCATGGCGGTCTCCTTCGCCTTCAACCTGACGCTCTTCCTGTGCGGCATCTCGATGGGCTTCCTCGAGGAGGTCGTCGACAGCCTTTCGATCGTCAGCACGACCGTCCTGCTCGGCGATCCGCTCGATCTGCAGGTGCTGCGCGAGCCCGGGTGGTTCGATCACGCGCTCGAGTCGTTCCTGCGCTTCTGGCTCCTCGTGCTCCCCGACTTCCGCGGCTTCCACGGCGTCGACTACCTGCTCGGCGGCGAGGCGGTTGCGTGGCGCATGATCACGGAGGCGTCCGGAGCGGCGCTCGGCTACTCGGCGTGCTTCCTCGCCGGCGCGTTCCTGCTTCTCCGGAGCTGGGAGATCGGCAAGTGAACGACCGGGGCACGCGTCGATTTCTCCTCCTGCTCGCGGTGCTCCTCGTCGCGCTACTCGTCGTCAAGGGCCGCCTCCGCCGCCTGCGCCTCGACGAGTCCGACCCGTCGCGGACCCTCGCCGGCGTCTTCACGCCGGGCGAGCAGGTCGCCGCCGCTCTGCTCGGCGGCTTCCGGTCCATCCTGCTCAACGTGCTCTGGGTGCGGATCCAGTCCCGCGTCGAGGACCGCGAGTTCCTCGAGCTCCCCTTCCTGCTCAAGGCGGTCGAGGAGCTGCAGGGGATCTCGCCGATGGTCTTCCAGATGCAGGCGAGGATGATGTGTCTCGACATCCCGGTGGTGATTCGCGGGGAGCAGGCGCGGTGGTCCTGGATACGGCGCGGCCTCGGCGTCCTCGAGCGCGGCCTCGAACGCTTCCCGCGCGACGTGCAGATGCTCGAGGAAGCCGGTTTCATCTATTTCGTGCGGTTCCATCCGCGCACCGGCGCCGCCGATCGCGAACGGTTCCTCGGCGACGCCGAGCTCAATCCCGACGGCACCGATCCGTTCTGGATCGCGTCGGACCTCCTCGAGCGAGCGCTCGAGAATCCGGAGCACAGCGTCAAGGTCGACAGGCTCTTCTGGCTGGTGCAGACCGTGCGGGCGGGCGTGCTGCTCGACGTGGACCTCGAGAAGCTGCGCGATCCGTCGACCGTGGCCGCCGCGCGCGCTCGTCTCGCCGATCCCGACCTGGCGCGGGCGATGAACGCGCTCCTCGATCGGTCGCTCCGCCACCTCGAGCACGTCGAGTCCGATCACATGGCGCGAGCGGAGAGCGAGCGCGTGCAGCGCATCTTCCAGGGGTGGATCGAGCTCGGGCGCGCGCAGATCGCGACGTTCCGGGAAACGCTGCTCGACTGACCGCCGTCGGCGGGCTCCGTTTCGCGCCGGTCCGCGTTTGGCGGGCCGCGGAGATCGCGGTTGAAAATGGCGCGGCAACCGCCTAAGCTTCCGATGACTCGGGTACGCGTCCGGGCCTTCCCCGGCGCCGCCAGCGCGAAAGCCCACGCAGGGATCGCACGCAGGGTCCCACGCAGGGTCCCACGCAGGGTCCCACGCAGGGGACGCTGCAGGGACTTGCCCGACTCGGCCGGAACGCTTCCGGCACGACTCGCACTCGTGGAGGGACGACTGACGCAGGCACGACGACAGATCCTCGACCGCGCGACCGCCACCGAGGACAGGGATTCCCGGAAGGGGGCGCACGACGAGGGAGCGGAGAACCCCGCTGCGGGCGGCAGTCCAGCCAGCGACGGCACGGCGAGCGAGATGCAGGCGGTCGACCTGGCCCGCCGCTGCGCCGAGATCCTCGACTCCAAGCGCCTCTCGGACGTCTCCATCTTCGACGTCAGCCGCACCCTGCAGATCTCCGACTTCTTCGTCATCGCGTCCGGCACCAGCACGCGGCAGATCCAGTCCGCGTGCGACGCCATCGAGCAGGAGCTGAAGAAGCGGGGCGTGACGCGGTTCGGCATCGAGGGGTACAGCGAGGGCAAGTGGGTGCTCCTCGATTACGACATCGTCGTGATCCATCTCTTCCTCGAGGAGCAGCGGCGGTATTACGACCTGGAGCTCCTCTGGGGTGACAGCCCACGCGTCTCGTGGTCCTCGGAGACCGTCGCGAGCGGCGACGAATCGCGCGACGCCTCCCAATGAGTTGTGCCGGAGTTCACAAGGATTTGTGAATCCCGGCACTGAATGAGCGCGATGGGGTCTTTCCCCTTTCCCGTCCTCGCCGAGCTCGAATCGCGTTCAGCGGCACAGACACGCGCGCTCGGAGAGCGCCTCGGCGCCGCCATGCCCATCCCCGCGGTCCTCGGTCTCGTCGGCGAGCTCGGCAGCGGCAAGACGCTCCTCACCAAGGGGCTGGCCCGCGGCCTCGGAGTGCGCGAGGCCGATCGGGTCAACAGCCCGACCTTCGTCGTCATGCAGGAGTACGTCGGTCGCGCCAGGATCCATCACTACGACACGTATCGTCTCGAGGGCTCGGCCGAGCTCGCGGCGATCGGATTCGAGGAGGACCTCGACCCACGCGAGCCGCTCGTGGTCGTCGTCGAGTGGGCGGACCGCGTCGCCGACCTGCTGCCGCCCGAGACCCTCGTCGTCGAGCTCGAGCACGCCGGGACCGCGGACGATCCCGGCGACGACTCCGGCACACGGCGCGTGACGTTTTGCGGCGACCCCGACCGATGGCGCGCCGTCGTCGACGACGCCATCGGCGCGGCTTGAGCCGCGATCATCCTCTCCGTGGCGGACCGTATCGGTGTTTCCGCGTCTCTGGTAGGCTGCCCTGCGGGGGACGGGAGAACAGCACCACGGCGAGGAGGATCATGATGACGACGACGAGGACGAGGACGAGGGGGGCGCGGTCGAGGGGTTCGTTTCGGCAGGTGAGTCTCGCGCTGGGGATGATGGTCGCCATTGTGTCGGTCGCCGCCGATCGGGTTCCACGCCGGCCCGATGGCAAGGGAGACGTGACCATCTCGGGCGACTTGCGCCGCTGGCACAAGGTCACGCTCACCCTCGACGGCCCGTTCGCCCACGAGCGCGACAGCGACCCGAACCCGTTCGTCGACTACCGCATGACGGTCTCCTTCGCGCACTCGTCCGGGTCGCCGGCGTACGAGGTCCCCGGCTACTTCGCCGCCGACGGCAAGGCCGCCGAGACGTCGGCCGAGTCGGGCACCAGCTGGCGCGCGCACCTGTCGCCGGACAGGACCGGCGAGTGGACCTACCGCGTGTCGTTCGTCAGGGGCGGCGGCGCGGCCCTCGATCCCGACGCCGAGGCCGAGCCGCTGCGCCCGTACCACGGGCGCTCGGGACGATTCACCGTCGCGCCGTCGGAGCGCCGCGGCCGGGATCTCCGAGCCCGGGGACGCCTGTCGTACGTCGGCGAGCACTACCTGCGGTTTGCCGGCACCGGCGAGTACTTCCTCAAGGCGGGGCCGGACGCGCCGGAGACCCTGCTCGCCTATCGAGACTTCGACGGCACCTCGACGCGCAAGGCGCGACTCAAGACCTGGGCGCCACACGTGCGCGACTGGCGCGAGGGAGACCCGACGTGGAAGGGAGGGCGCGGCAAGGGACTGATCGGCGCCCTGAACTACCTCGCGTCGAAGGGCTGCAACGTGTTCTCGTTCCTGCCGTACAACGCGGGCGGCGATGGTGACAACGTCTGGCCGTTCGTCGAGCGCGACGACAAGCTGCACTACGACTGCTCGAAGCTCGACCAGTGGCAGATCGTCTTCGACCACGCGCAGTCGCTCGGCCTCTACCTCCACTTCAAGCTGCAGGAGCAGGAGATCGACGACAACCACCCCGGCGGCGAGCGCAAGCCCGGCCGCGTGCCGACCGCGCTCGACGGCGGCGAGCTCGGGCCGACCCGGAAGCTCTACTGCCGCGAGCTCATCGCCCGCTTCGCGCACGAGCTCGCCCTCAACTGGAACCTTGGCGAGGAGAACACGCAGTCGCCGGAGGAGCAGCGAGCGATGGCCCGCTACATCCGCGACACCGACCCGTACGATCACCACATCGTCGTGCACACCTTCCCGAACGCGCAGGACCGCGTCTACGAGAAGCTGCTCGGCGACCGGTCCGTGCTGACCGGCGCCTCACTGCAGAACGCGTGGCACCAAGCGCACCAGCGCACGCGGAAGTGGGTGCGCGAGTCGGCGCGCGCCGGCAGGCCCTGGGTGGTGGCCAACGACGAGCAGGGACCCGCCAGCATGGGTGTGCCACCGGACCCGGGATACGAGGGATCGGACGGCAAGGCGACCGACGGCGACAGGAAGTACGATCTCCACGACATCCGCAAGTACACGCTGTGGGGAACGCTGATGGCCGGCGGGGCCGGCGTCGAGTACTACTTCGGCTACCAGTTGCCGCAGAACGACCTCATCTGCGAGGACTTCCGCAGCCGCGACCGCTCGTGGGACTTCTGCCGCATCGCGCTCGACTTCTTCCGCGACGAGAAGATCCCGTTCTGGGCGATGCGGAGCGCGGACGAGCTCGTCGGCAATCCCTCCGGCGACAACAGCGTCTACTGCTTCGCCGAACCGAAGCAGCTCTACCTCGTGTTCCTTCCCCGGGGCGGCACCGCCTCGCTCGAACTCGCCGGCGCCGACGGCCCCTTCGACGTCCTCTGGTTCGATCCCCGCCGCGGCGGCGCGCCGCGCAGGGGCACGACGACCCGCGTCGAGGCCGGCAGGACGGTCCCCCTCGGCCAGGCCCCGGCCGAGCGCGAGGAGGACTGGCTGGTGATCGTGCGGAAGGCGCGGGCGACGCGGGGGTCGGGATCGGACTGATTCCGATCGCGGTGTCGACTCGCGGATACCGATTCCGCCCCAGCGTTGCAAAAACGTACCCGTACCCGTACCCGTGCCCGTTCCCGTGCCCGTTCCCGTGCCCGTTCCCGTCCTCGAGGACTCTGGTTGCGGAGTCCGATGATCGACTCCGATTCCGACGGCCGATACCGACTCCGATTCCGACTCCGATGACCGACTCCGATCTCCGACTCTGATCTCTGACCTCTGTCTCTGTCTCTGTCTCTGTCTCCGAGTCCTTTCCGGCCCGCGCCGGTCATCGAGGACGGGGACGGGAACGGGGACGGGAACGGGGTCGCGGACTCGGACTCGGACAGTGGGGGAAAGCTAAAGTCATCACTTCTCCCGCCCCGATCCATCCTCCGAGGGGCCGCCCGCACCGGGTGCGTCCCCTGCGTCGAGGTTACCGGAATCGAGGCGACGAGCGGCGACGACGTGGCGAAGCCAGAGGACATACGGCTCGGACAGATCCTGATCCGCAAGCGCTGGTGCACGCTGCGCCAGGTCAACGAGGGGATCGAGGCGCAGAAGCAGCTGCGGGAGGACGGGCGCACCCGGTCTCTCGGGTGGGTGCTCGTCAAGGGGAAGGTCCTCGAGGCCGAGCAGCTCAAGATGGCGCTCTCCGAGATCGGGCAGCTGCGTCTGGTCTGCCCTTCCTGCCGCCGGGATCGACCGATATCTCGCTACAGCTCCGACGCCCGGTACGAGTGCAAGAGCTGCAAGGAGAAGCTGATCCTCGACGGCGAGTCCGAGGAGGGATCGAGAAGCTCCGACGCGACGAAGGTGAACCTGCCGCTCAGCCCGCGGTCCCCGTCGTCGTCTCAGATCCTGTCGTCGAGCTCGAATATCGGATCCGGTCGCGACGGCAGCGGCGGCGTCGACGATGACGCCGTGCTCGGCAAGGTCATCGGGGGCTGTCAGATCCTCGAGCGGCTCGCCAGCGGCGGCATGGGTGTCGTCTACAAGGCCAAGCAGCTCAAGCTCGGCCGCATCGTCGCCGTCAAGGTGCTCTCGGAGGACCTCGCCCGCGACCGCAAGTACGTCCACCGCTTCCTGCGGGAGGCGCAGTCGGCGGCCGAGCTGAACCACGGCAACATCGTTCACATCATCGACGTCGGCGAGATCAACTCGATCTTCTACATCATCATGGAGTTTGTCGACGGATCCAACCTGCGCGACATCCTCGACGTGCAGAACGTCCTCGACGCGGAGCGCGTCCTCGAGATCGCGCTGCAGGCGAGCCAGGCCCTGCAGCACGCGCACAAGCGCGGCATCATCCACCGCGACATCAAGCCCGAGAACATCATGATCACGCGCGAGGGCATCGTGAAGATCGCCGATCTGGGCCTCGCGAAGAAGATCCACCCGGATCGCCGCGACAAGGGGATCACGCAGACCAAGGCGATCATGGGGACGCCCTACTACATGGGTCCGGAGCAGATCAAGGACTTCCGGGAGGTCGACGGCCGCACGGACATCTACAGCCTCGGGGTGACGATGTTCCGCGCGTTGACCGGGCAGGTCCCCTTCGACGGTCGGACGCCGGTCGAGGTGATGATCAAGGTCGTCGAGGGAAAGCGTCCGAAGATCAGCTCGCTCCGGCAAGGGATCCCTGCCGACGTCGAGGCGCTCGTCGACAAGATGATGGAGCGCAACCCGGACAATCGCTTCCAGACCTTCACGGAAGTCATGCGCGGTCTCGACAGCGCGCTCCGGTCGCTGAGCATGGAGGACCGCCAGCGGGACTCGGAGCAGACGCCGACGTGATCCCTCGAGATCCGGACCGGCACGTCTCCGGCTGGGAATCAGGCTTCAATGAACCGCAGCCACTTCCGTATAATGGTACGGGTCGCGTTTCGATCCGTTCCGACCGCGGCGAGCGCGACGGTTCGCCGGGCGCTCCCCGTGGCGAGCGCCCGGTCGACGAGCACCGCGACCACGAGATGACAGCGAACTCCGACGGCAACGACAGCGGACACGCAGCCTCCCTCCCCGACCGCGTCCTCACGGCTCCTCTCGAGCAGCTCGAGGCGGTCTTCCGGAAGAAGCACGAGGTGCTGATCAACCTCGGCGAGAAGGAGAAGGCCCGCCTCTGCGAGCGTGCCCGCGATCTCGCCCGGGCCCGCCTGGCGGCGCGTCTCGGCGAGGAGATGAGCTGAGATGCTGATTCGATCGATCCGCGCCGAGAACTTCATGCGCTTCGAGAATCTCGCCCTCCGGCGTCTTCCCGAGCGGGGTTTGATCGGCATCGAGGGGCCGAACGAATCGGGCAAGACGACCATCGGCGACGCCATCCTCTTCGCGCTCTTCGGCAAGACCCCGAAGAACGACGAGCTGCCGGTATCGCGCCTCATCCGCTGGAACGCGGACCGCATGTTCGTCGAGCTCGAGTTCGTCGTCGGCGACGGTCGCGAGCTCCTGCTCTACCGCGAGATCGACAAGTACGGCACCAACTACGTCAAGCTCCTCGAGAGCGAGTCGCGCCGCGAGATCGCCGCCGGCCACGTCAACGTCAAGCGCGCGCTCTCGCGCGTGCTGCGCTTCGATTCGCTCGACTTCCTCGGCGCCTTCTATCTCGGGCAGCATCACTCGGCTCTCGGCAACGGCGCCGACCCGGAGTTTCTCGATCGCATGACCGGCACGCATCAGATCGGCGAGGCGATCGAGGAGATCCAGCGGGAGGTCGAGCAGATCGAACGCGAGCACGCGCACTACAACAAGGACGTCGAGCGCAACCGGCGGCAGATCGAGAAGCTCGCCGCGCGCGTCGCCGGGCTCGAGCAGCAACGCGAGGCCGTCGAGCGGTTGACGCGGGACCTCTCGGACGGCGAGGGGCGCGGCCGGACGCTGGAGGCGCGACTGAAGTCCCTGCGGCGCTTTGCCGACGACCTGGGCAAGTGCGCGTCCCGCCTCGAGGGCAGCGCCGACACCTCGATCGCGGAGATCGCCACGACGCTCGACGGAATACCCGAGAGGTACAGAGCCTTCGAGGACGCCTCGAGCGGGCGGCGCGTCTTCCTCGACGCCAACGAGGCGCTCTTCTCGTCGCAGGAGCAGCGCTGCCGTGACCTGCTCGAGTTCGCGCGCGAGTTCACGGCTCTCGCCCGACGACTCGGCCGTCGCGCCGCGGACCTGTCGAGGCGACTCTCCCCCGGCGAGGGCGGGCTCGTGGACCGCGAGTACGCCCTCCAGGAACTCGTCAACCGGCAGGGTCGCAGGTGCTTCCGCCTCTCGATATGGACGCTCATCGTTCTCGTCGTCGCCGGCGGGCTCGGCGTCGCCGCTGGCCTCGCGGGCGACGTGGCTGCCGGATCCGTGCCGGGCTACCTCGGCTTCGGGGTCGCCTCGGCGGGGATGTTCACGGTGTTCGCGTCGATGTGCATCGTCCGGGCGGTGGCCGGCGGGTCGCGGAGGGCGGCGGAGGAGAAGCTGCGGCGGCTGCAGAAGGAGATGCGCGACGTGCGGGGCGAGCAGCAGGCGATCGAGGCCGCGCTGGCCGAGGGCGCGGGCGGGGAGGTGGAGCAGGTGTGGCGCACCGCGGGCTTCCTCGCCGACCACGAGCTGCGCGCGGACCTCGAGGCGCTGCGGCGGCGCTTCGAGGCCTACGGCGCGGAGGACGGGGAGCGCGAGTATCGCGGCCACATGGCGCGGCTGGTCGAGGAGCAGCGCGAGCTCCGCGAGAAGGTCCGCAAGGAGGCGCAGAAGGTCGAGAAGAAGTACAAGGAGATCGTCTCCGAGAGTCGTCGGGCGCGATCCGAGAAGAACCGCCTGGAGAACGAGGTCCGCGAGACCGAGTCGAGCTTCCCGAAGATGAAACGGCTTGAGGAGAAGAACGCCGAGCTCGAGGAGCGCGCGGCCGAACTGCGCGAGGAGATCGAGCTGCGCCGCGTCGCCGTCAAGCTTCTCGAGGAGACCGGCGCGCGCATCCGCAACCAGGTCGGCCCCTCGGTGACGCGCTTCGTGCGCGGCATCCTGCCGCGGCTCACCAGCGACCGCTACCGCGACGTGCGCGTCGACAACGATCTCCGCGTCAGCGTCTTCGCGAGCGAGAAGAACGAATTCATGGACATCGCCGAGATGAGCGGCGGCACTCTCGCGAGCCTCAAGCTCGCCGTGCGGCTCGCCGCGTCGCACGCGCTGATCCACACGCGCTCGGGCGATCCGCAGTTCGTCTTCCTCGACGAGCCGTTCAAGATGGTCGACGACGGCCGGGCGGCAGACGTTCTGGCGTGCCTGCGGCGACTGAGCGCGGAGCTGCCGCAGGTCTTTGTCGTCCAGCCGGCCTTCTCGGAGAGACAGCGAGAGCAGCTCGATTTCTGCATTCGCACCGATCCGTCGGGCTCGCAGCTCGCCGTCGACGGCCAGCGGCCCGGCGATCCCCCGCCGAACGGGGACGGCCCGCCCGGCGGCGACATCGCCGACCGATCGCACAGAATCTACCAGTCGTGACGACCCCGGGGGTCGACGCGGCCGGCCGAGCCATGGGGAACCCGACAGCCCTCCACCAGACCCCGCCGTCGGTGGTGTTCCTCGCGGATCTCCATCTCGGGTCGACGGAGGAAGCGAGGCACCGCGCATTCCGCGACTACCTGCTGTCGTTGCGGGAGCTGACGCCGCCGCCGTGGGTCGTCATCCTCGGCGATCTCTTCGACTACTGGGCGGGACCGAGCTCCGAGTCGGATCCGGGTCACGCGATGGCGCTGCGCACGCTGCGCGAGCTCACCGATTCCGGCGTCACGGTGACCCTGCTGACCGGCAACCGCGACTTCCTCCTCGACGGACGCGTCGGCGCGCTCTGCGGGACTTCCGTCGAACAGCGCGGCTTCGGCGTGCAGCTCGGCGGCCAGCGCGTCTTCGTGTGCCATGGCGACCTCCTCCTCACCGACGACCGCGCGCACCTGCGCTTCCGCTGGATCATCCGCAGCTTCTGGGTGCGGTTCCTGGCGGACGTCATGCCGCGGGCGCTGGTGCGCTTCATCGCGTCCCGCATCCGGCGCGCGAGCGCCTCGAGAACCGAGCGCAAGGCGGCGCGTGTCTTCGAGATCCCGCCGCCCGCCGCGGCGCGCATCTTTCGAGGCGGCTACGACGTCATCATCTGCGGCCACGTGCACGCGCAGGCGCGACGCGAGATGATCGTCGACGGCAAACCGCGCACGCTGTTCACGCTCGGCGCGTGGGAGGATGAGGCGTCGATCCTCGTCTTCGACGACGCGGGGTTTCGCTTCGTCGGCTTCCCGCTCGAGACGGAGACCTCCCGGTCGTGACGTCGCAGCGAATCCTGATCACCGGGCCGACCGCCAGCGGCAAGTCCGGTCTCGCCGTCGAGCTCGCGCGCCGCACCCACGGGGAGATCGTCTCGGTCGATTCGATGAAGGTCTTCCGCGGCATGGACATCGGCACGGCGAAGCCATCGCGCGAGCTCCGGAGCGAGGTGCCGTTCCACCTCATCGACATCGTCGAGCCGTGGGAGGAGTTCAGCGTCGGCGAGTACCTGCCGCTCGCCCTCGAGACCGTCGATGCGATCGAGGGGCGTGGCCGCCGGGTCATCCTCTGCGGCGGCACGGCGCTTTACGTGTGGGCGCTGATGGAGGGGCTCTTCCGCGGTCCATCGGCCGACCCGGATCTGCGCGCGGAGATCCTCCGCGAGAAGGAGGAGCACGGCCTCGAGGCGCTCCACCGCCAGATCGCCGCGCGCGACGCCGAGGTGGCTCGCAAGATCCACCCGAACGACGAGCGGCGCATCGTCCGCGCGCTCGAGGTCATGCGCTTGACCGGAAGGACCTTCTCGGAGCAGTGGCGCGATCCGTCGCCCGCCCTCGAGCCGGGCACGTACACGCTGTTCGCCATCGATTTCGAGCGCCAGGAGCTCTACCGCAGGATCGATCGCCGCGTCCTCGACATGGTCGAGCGCGGCCTGATCGACGAGGTGCGCCGCCTCCGCGACGCCCGGGACGGGCACGGCCTCGGCCAGTGCGCCTCGAAGTGCATCGGGTATCGCGAGGTGCTCGAGAGCCTGGCCGCCGGAACGAGCGAGCGGGAGACCGTCGAGCTCATCCAGCGCGACACGCGGCGCTTCGCCAAGCAGCAGATGACGTGGTTCCGTCGCTTCCCGATCCGCTGGCTGGCGCCGGACAGGGCAGGGGAGCTGGCGAAGCGGGTTCTCGACGAGACGTCGTGAACCCGGGCCCGTTGCCGTCCCCGTCCCCGTCCCCGAGAGACAGACACCGATCGGATTCGGAGTCGGTCATCGGAATCGGAATCGGAATCGGTATCGGAATCGGAATCGGAGTCGGACCTCGGAATCGGAATCGGAATCGGTATCGGCCATCGGCATCGGAGTCGGTCACCGGACTCCGCAACCGAGCCCTCGAGGACGAGGACGTGTACGTGTACGTGTACGTGTACGTGTACGGGTACGGGTACGGGTACGGGACCAAAGACCGAGATCGCGTTCGACTCGTCCTCGATGACTGGCGCAGACCGAGACCGACACGGAGGCCGAGATGGGGCGAGGGCGACCTGCTTCGGAACCGACTCTCTCCTCAGTCGACGTCCTCGAGCGGACGTTCGTCCATGTCGAAGATGATCCGGTCGATGTCCATGTGGAGCTCGTGGAAGTCCTCGAAGACCGTGAGGATGCGCCGCTTGTTGTGCGGCCAGCTCCAGATGTAGGGTCGGTTGGTCATGCACCCGGGCGCCAGGGGCAGCAGAAAGAGACCGAGGAAGAGGAGCACACACAGCCGCTTGAGCATCGAATCCTCCTAACGGGCTTCTCGAGAGCGCTTCGCCGGTTGGGGGCTCCGCCGCGCATGGACGCACGAAGTAAAGACCTCGTCGCGAATTCCAGACGCACATGGACGGCGTCGCGGCACCCGACCCTCGCTCCGCGCGCGACATGGCAGTCGCCACGTGGTCCCGAAAGTCGTCCCGAAATGTCTTGTCTTGTCGAGAGACCGTGAAGTTATCGGTAATTATAGGGGCCGTCGAACGCGGGCGTCAAGCGCGGGCGAGACGGAAAAATGGAATTCGCCCATCGGCCCGGATAGAATCCAGATGGAGTGTTTCGCGGTACCGGGACCGTGCTCTTGCCGGAAGCGACGCGGTCGCGGATCCCCGGGGCTCACGGGGCTCTCCGGGCGCGCCGACCTTGCCCCCGGCCCGTCGCTCCACCGGCCCGGTCGAGGCCAGTCACGTCCAGTCACGCCGAGAAGTGAACGATCCTGAAGGTGAAAAAGCCGGTTTCAAAGCGCGCGCGGCGCGCGTCAGTTTCGAGATACACGGTCCCGGTCGGCGAGCTCCGATGGCGGTGTGACCCGGGCGAGCTTCCCTTCCGGACCACCGCCGAGCTCCGGCCGTCCGATCGGATCCTCGGCCAGGCGAAGGCCCTGCGCGCGCTCTCGCTCGGCCTCGAGCTGCAGAGCCCGGGTTACAACATCTTCATCTGCGGCTCGCCGGGCACGGGACGCAAGACGACGCTGCGGCACCTCCTCGACCGGCAGAAGACCGAGCCGTCGCGGCTCGCCGACCTCGTCTACGTGCCGCGCTTCGACGGCCCGGAGCGCCCTCGCCTCGTCAGGCTGCCGGCCGGCGTCGGCAAGACGCTCCTGCGCGACGTCAACCGCCTCTTCGCGCGCATCTACCGCGTGCGGGACCGCAGCCAGGACGCGTACCGCAAGGCGGCGATCGGCAAGGTGCTCGAGGAGACGCTGCCGTCGCTGACGAGCCGCTACGCTCGCCATGACGACATCGTCCGCTACTTTCGCTCCCTCGAGCGCACCGTGCTCCAGCGCGAGGGCGACGTCTACGAGGACGACTTCGGCGTCCAGCTCCTGGTTTCGCGGCGCCCGAACCAGCGCGCTCCGGTGCTCTGGCCGGCCCACCTGACGCTCTCCGGTCTGTTCGGATCGTTCGAGCGTCACCGTGGCGATGACAAGCGACCCGGCGGCGTGCCGGTCGGCGGCATCCGCGCCGGCGCTCTCGTCGAGGCGAGCGGCGGCTTCCTGGTCATCCACGCGAGCGAGCTCGCCGACATGCCGCAGGCGTGGAACGCGCTCAAGAGCTGCCTGATCAGCCGGCGCCTGGACCTCTACGACTCCGAGAGTCACTCGCTCTTCAGCGCGTCGACGAACCGTCCCGACCCGATCCCCCTCGACGTCAAGGTGATCCTCATCGGCGACTACCAGATCTACGACAACCTGCTCGAGGGGGACTCCGAGTTCGCGCGCGTCTTCAAGGTGCGCGTCGACTTCGACGTCGAGGTGCCGATCAGCAAGAAGGTCGTTCACACCCAGTACCCGCGCGTGCTGGCGCAGATCTGCCGGCGCGAGAAGCTGCGTCCGCTGACCGCGAAGGCGGTGGCGCGGGTGATCGAGTTCGCCGTGCGGCAGGCCGGCAGGAAGTCGAAGATCTCCATCGAGTTCTCGACGGTCGCCGATGTCCTCCGCGAGGCCAACTTCTGGGCCGCACGGAGGCGGCGGCGCACCATCACCGAGCACGAGATCCAGCAGGCGCTGCGCGAGAGCATCGACCGCCTCAATCTGCTCGAGACGAAGATCTCCGAGATGATCGCCGAGGGCGTGCTGCTGATCGACACCCGCGGCAGCCGTGTCGGGCAGGTCAACGGCCTCGCGGTGTACGACCAGGGCGACTACCAGTTCGGCAAGCCGTCGCGCATCACGGCCGAGACCGCGATGGGACGCGGCGGCATCATCAACATCGAGCGCGAGTCCGGCCTCAGCGGGCGCAGCCACGACAAGGGCGTGCAGATCCTCGGCGGGTTCCTGCGGGCGCGCTTCGCGCAGGCCCGTCCGCTGAGCCTCACCGCCAGCGTGTGCTTCGAGCAGTCCTACACCGGGATCGACGGCGACAGCGCGTCGTCGACGGAGATCTTCGCGATCCTCTCCAGCCTCTCCGGCCTGCCGATCCGCCAGGACATCGCCGTCACCGGCTCGGTGAACCAGAAGGGCGACATCCAGCCGATCGGCGCCGTCAACGAGAAGATCGAGGGCTTCTACGACTGCGTCATGGCGAACCGGCCGACCGGCCGAGAGGGCGTCATCATCCCGCGACGCAACGTCGCCGATCTGATGCTGCGCGAGGACGTCGTGCGCGCCGTGCGCCGGAAGCGGTTCACGATCTACGCCATCGACACGGTCGAGGAGGGCATCGAGATCCTCACCGGCGTTCCCGCCGGCGCCCTCGATCGCACCGGGCGCTACGGCACCGGCACCGTCTTCAGCCGCGTCGACGAGCGGCTCGACGAGATCGCCAGGGCGATGAAGGAGTTCGGCGCGCCGAAGTCGTGACCCGCCGCGCGTCGCGTCCTAATCGCGCCGACCTATTTAGCGGAAGTGGTCCCAGCCGCCGCCGCGCCACGACCGCACCCGACTGCCGTCGCGCACCGCGATTCCCGCACGATCACCCGCGATGGTCCCGATGCGCGTCAGCGGCACGTCGAGGCGACCGGCGCAGCGGGAGACAGCGCCCGCGTCACGGGCGGCGACCGTGAAGACGAGCTCGAAGTCCTCGCCGCCCTCGAGCACGACGTCGAGGGGCTCGAGGCCGGCCGACTCGCACGCGTCACGGGCCCGACCCGCCTCGAGCAGCTCGCCCAACGCGTGCGCGTCCAGAACGGCGCCGAGCCCCCGGTCGCATCGTGTCCCGCTCTCCTCGAGGATGTGGCCGAGGTCCGCTCCGAGCCCGTCGCTGACGTCGATCATCGCGGTGATCCGGACCGCGCGAGCGATCGCCAGCGCCTCGCGCACCCGGGCGGCGGGCCTGCGGAGGGCGTCCAGGCAGACCCGGACGCCGGGTCCCGCGCGACGCGCTCTCGCGGGGCGACCCTCGAGCAGCGCCAGCGCGATCCGTGCTCGCCCCGGCCATCCGGTGACAAAGATCGCGTCGCCCTGACGCGCGCCATCGCGCCTCGCCAGACGATCGCGCCGCCCGCTGCCCACCACGGTGGTCGTCACGGCGAGGGGCCCGCGCGCCAGGTTGCCGCCCAGCACCGCCAGGTCGTGGCGGCGCGCCGCGTCGACGAAGCCGCGGAAGAGCGCACGGAAGTCACGCTCGCGGAATTCCTCCGGCATCGAGATCGCGGCCATCGCGCCGCCGGGACGGGCCGCCATCGCGGCGAGGTCGCTCGCCGCCGCCGCGAGAGCGCGGCCGCCGATCAGCTCCGGCGAGAGCCATGCTCGCCGGAAGTGCACGCCGTCGATCTGCGTGTCCGTGCTGAGCACGACGAGCTCGCCGGCCGGCGGTCGCCAGGCCGCCGCGTCATCGCCGGGGCCGATCACGACGTCGCGGGGCGGGTCGCCGATCACCTCGCGCATCCAGCGGATGCGGTCGAACTCGCGCGAGCCGCCCCGGCTCGCACGACGACGCGTGTGTCCGCCGCGCTCACTCACGGAAGAGCTCCCGGACGCGCTCGACCTCGGCGCGATCGAGCTTGCGGGCGAGCTCGCCGCAGAGCCGCTCGGCGACTTCCTCGGAGATCATTCCCTCGCCGCTGGCGCGCTCGATGGCGCCGCGCGCGTCGGAGAGCACGGTGCGAACGGCGAGCGTCCACCGGGTCTGCTCGAGCGCGGGATCGGAGGCGACGCGCTCCTGGCGCTCCAGCTCGACGGCGGCGAGCTCGCCCTCGAGGGACCCGACGAGGGTTTCCGCCATGCCGTCCGGCACCCGACCGTCGTCGCGAAGCCGGCGCGCCGAGTCGAGCGCGGCGCGGAGCGCGATCCACTGGCCCTCGAGCCGCTGCCACGCCGATCCCCGCGCGCCGCCCGCTCGCCGGCGCAGCAGCCGGCCGGCGAGACCGCCCTGGACGATGAGCGCCAGGAAGACGAACGCCGCGACCATCGCCGATGGGTGGAGCTCGCCGGAGGCGAGCTGAGTCGACGACGGCAGGACCCCCGATCCGAGGAGGCAGCCGACCGCGAGCGGGCCGGGGTAGAACGTCCAGGCGCTCAACGCCGCGCCGCCGATCGGTCTCGATCCCCGCGCGCCCGGGGAGAGCGGCGCCGTGATCGACGCCAGCAGCAGCTGGACCGCCGTCGCCGCGGCCCACACGAGCGCGACGCGTCCGAGGACGCCCGCGTGCGACGGGTCGAGCAGCGCCGGAGCACTGGCGCCGAGCATGACGACCACCGCGGCCGCGGCGACGAGTCCGAGCGCGTCCCATCCCGTGTCGAGCGCGCCGCCCAGCCAGTCGGGTGATCCGGGATCGAGCGTGCGGCGCGTCGACGCGCCGTGCAGCATGCCGGCGACGAGCGCGGCGAGGAGTGCGAAGCCCGAGAGCCACGTGGCGATCGCGACCGCCAGCATCGGAGCGGCGAGGTGGACGACCTGGCGCGCCGATCGCGAGCGCGTCGAGCGTGTCGCGATGGTCGCGGCGAGGCCGCTCGCGACGCCGGCGACGACGGCGATCGCGAGACCGCCGAGGTAGGCCCCCGCGCCTCCCGGGCGCGGAAGCGGAGATCGATCGACGGCGGTCCACACGCCGAGCGCCGCGAGCATCGCCAGCGTGACCACCAGGCTCCAGAGCGTCTGGTGGTCGGCGCGCTCGTCGTGCGCGACCGCGTCCTCGGCGGCCACCATGCCGTGGAAGAGCTCGGGGATCGACCACGCCACCGCGAGCAGGAACGCCGTCCGGCGGGGGTCGAGGGCCGATTCGGCGGGCCAGGGGATGGCGACGAACGCGATGCCGCCGACGAGAAAAACGCGAGCCACGGTCCGCGATGCGCCGATAACGAGATGGAGAGCGGCGCGCCGGACACCGATCGCGACGACGCGATTGCCGAGAAGCAGTCCGGCGCGATAGAACAGGGGCGCCGTCAGGAGGAGCGCCAGCGTGGCGACCGGAGCGCCCGGGCCTCGCGCCGCGCCGGCCACGCCAGCGGAGGCCGCCGCGCCGCCGAGACCGCAGAGCGCGAGCCCCGGTCCCGGGCCGACGCCGAACCGCCTCGCGACGAGCGCCAGGAAGAGCCCGGCCGCGATGCCCGCGGCGATGGTGAGGGCGTCCAATGGATCGACGAGCGACCAGCTTCGGAGGACCTGAGCGCCCCGTCCCGCTGGACCGGGCGCCGAGTGATGCGACCGGGCGACGTCCGGAGGTCGCGCCGGCGCGGTCGAACGCGCCGCGACTCCGAATCGTGCCCGCCGCTCCCGGTGTCGGCCGGCGATGGTGGCACGCGCCCGGATGTTTTGCAAGGCGACGTGTCCGGGGTCATGATGGGAGCATGAATCGACACGGCGCGACGCGACCCGTCACGCCCGGATCCGGCGCTCTCGAGCCCCGCGTCCCGGGCCCCGGCGTTCTCCAGCGCCGTGACGCGACGGCGGGGGCGGTCCTCGGCGCGGCGCTGGCGGCATGCGTGCTGCTCTCGGCGCCGGCGTCGGCGGGGCCGGTCGACCCCGGCGTCGGCGAGCTCAATCGCCAGGGCGTCGAGTTCTACGAGGCGCGCAAGTACTACCAGGCGATCGATCGATTCAAGCGCGCGCTCGAGCTCGACCCCGACAACCCCGAGATCGTCGCCAACCTCGCGAGCTCGTGGAGCGGGCTCGGAGTCGAGCTCCTCAACTCGGGAGAGAGCGCCGCCGCCCGGCGCGCGTTCGAGGACTCGATCGCGCTGCACGAGGGCTTCTACGCGCACTTCGGCCTCGGCTACATCCACTTCCTCGACCACCACGACTCCGATGCGCGCGACCATCTCTCGGCGGCGCTGGCGCTGCGCGAGGACTTCGCCAAGGCGCACAAGTTTCTCGCCATGATCGAGTACCGCGCCGGACGCGAGAAGCCCGCGATCGAGGCGATGCAGCGCGCCGTGGCGCTCGACGCGGAGGACGCCGAGGCGGTGGCGATCCTCGCGCGCTGGCGCACCGAGGCCCGGATCACCCGCGACTTCCGCACGCGTCGCACCGATCGATTCGAGGTCCGGCACGACCCCGCGATCCCCGCGGCGAAGGTCGACCGGCTCATCGATCACCTCGAGGCGTCGATCGAGGCGATCGGCGACCGGCTCGGCTACCGTCCGCGGAAGCGCCTCGTCGTCGGCCTCTTCGGCGAGCGCAGCTTCCACGAGGCGACCGGCGCGCACCACTGGATCGGCGGGCTCTACGACGGGCAGATCAAGATCGCCGTCAGCGACTCCGACAGCGACCGGGCGGAGCCCGACCGCGCAGAGCTCCACCGCGCAGAGCTCCACCGCGCAGAGCTCCACCGCGC
>JBFFXF010000023.1:0-41330 GCA_041569895.1 Planctomycetota bacterium
CCGATTCCGACTCCGATGACCGATTCCGATGACCGAGACCGATTTCCGAGAACAAAGCCCATCTATCTACGTCATCTGCGGAATCTGCGGACCGTTTTTCTTCCACGTTTCCAAGGCCGGGGCCGACGCCGAGGACGAGGACGAGGAGACACCGGCGCGGTCGGTCTTTCTTGAATCTGCGTCATCTGCGGACCCCCTTGCCTCCCGAGCCGCCGAGGTCTATAGTGACCGACATGAACACCGCGACCCGCGCCGCGATCGTTCCAGTTGTGGCCCTCGTCCTCTCCTCCGGCCTTTCCCTCGCCGACGACGCCCTGGACCCTGCTCGGTACTTCGTCGTCCCGATCGAGGGGGTGGTCGGCGCCGAGATCACCGCGGAGACGATCGAGCGCGCCATGAAGGCCGGACTCGATGACGAGAAGACCATCCTCGTGCTCGCGATCGACAGCCCCGGGGGCATTATCAGCGAGTGCGAGAAGATCATCGACCTGCTCTCCGAGCAGCGCGCCAGGCGGACGATCGCCTACGTCAAGAGCGCGCTGTCGGCGGCGGCGGTCATCGCGCTCGCGTGCGACGAGATCTACATGCACCGGGATGCCTCGATCGGCGCCGCGACGGCGGTGGAGCAGACCGAGAAGGGCCTCAAGGCGGCCGACGAGAAGGTGCAGTCGGTGTGGCGATCCACCTGCCGGCGCGCGGCGGAGATCGGCGGGCACAGCTCGCTCTTCGCCGAGGCGATGGTCGATCCCGGCGTCCAGCTCCGCGTCGTCGACAGCGGCGGCACCAAGAAGATCGAGCGGGTGATCACGCCGTCGCAGGAGGACCTCAGCTCCGGCCGGATGGTCACCGTCAAGGGCCGACTGCTGACCGCCACCGCGGCCGAGGCCTCGCGCTCCGGCCTGGCGCTCGGCGTCGTCGGCGAGCTGGAGGAGATCTCGCGTGTCGGGTTCGGCCTGGTGGGGTGGCGGGAAGTGAACGACCGCGGCGTTCGCATCATGAAGGCGCACGCGGCGCGTCACAAGAGCGACATGAAGAAGATTGAGAAGGACCTCAAGACCGCCGGAGAGCACTTCGACCGCGCCGTCGAGTTCGATCCGAACCGCCAGACCTACACCGTGACAAACGGCAATCGCTTCACGCCCGCCTCCCGGGTCAAGTGGGTGCGGTACAGCAAGGCGTGCTACGACCACCTCTCGCGGTGCGAGAAGGCGCTCGGCCGCGCGTCGAAGCTCGGCGAGAAGTACCCGATCTTCGAGGTGCAGGCGGCCTTCATCAAGGAGCGCCAGGAAGAGATCAAGGCGATCCGCGAGCGCATCAAGCGCGGCGCGCGGAGAGCGGGGGTTTGAGGCAGTTTCGGGGCGCCGGCTCTGATCGCTGATCTCTGATCTCTGATCTCTGACTCAGTCCTCTGACTCGGTCTCGGCCTCCCACTCCAAGGGGCTCGGTCCCGACGTCGACCACCGGGGGATCACGAGGGTTTTCGGGGCCGGGCACGGGACCGGGCCCGGGACCGGGGACGGGGTCGGGAGCCCTGGCGACACGTTCTCCACTCGATTACCATGAGTTGCGGTTAAAGAACCGTCCACAACCATGTCCCGTCGCAGCCAGAAACTCATGTTCCCCAACGGTCGCGGTGAGACGCTCGCCGGTCGGCTCGAGCTTCCCGCGGGCGAGCCGACGGCGTTCGCGCTCTTTGCGCACTGCTTCACGTGCTCGAAGGACGTCGCCGCGGCGAGTCGGATCAGCGCCGCGCTCGCGGGGCTCGGCTTCGGCGTGCTGCGCTTCGACTTCACGGGCCTGGGAAACAGCGAGGGCGACTTCGCCAACACCAACTTCTCGTCGAACGTCGAGGACCTGGTGGCGGCGGCGGATCAGCTGAGGTCGAGCCACGACGCGCCGGTGCTCCTCATCGGGCACAGTCTCGGGGGCGCGGCGGTCCTCGCGGCGGCGCCGAGGGTCCCCGAGGCGCGCGGCGTGGTGACCATCGGCGCGCCGAGCGAGCCCGGCCACGTCGAGAAGCTGCTCGCGACGCGACGGTCGGAGATCGAGTCCGAGGGCTGCGCCGTGGTCGCGCTCGCGGGTCGCGAGTTCCGGATCAAGAAGCAGTTCCTGGACGATATCCGTCAGAGCGAGCTGGCGCCGCGGCTGCGCAATCTCCGCAAGGCCCTGCTCGTCCTCCACTCGCCGATCGATGACATCGTCGGCATCGATCACGCCCGGCGGATCTTCGAGGCGGCGATCCACCCGAAGAGCTTCGTCTCGCTCGACACGGCGGATCATCTGCTGACGCGACGCGAGGACTCGAGCTACGTGGCCGCGATCATCAGCGCGTGGTCGTCACGCTTCCTCGAGGCCGGGGCACCCGAGGCGACCGGGGAACAGTCCGAGCCGCGCGGGACGGTGCTCGTCACCGAGCGCGGACCGCTCTACGCGCAGCGCATCGTCGCGGGACCGCACATCCTCTCGGCCGACGAGCCAGGCGACGTCGGCGGCGGCGACACCGGTCCGACGCCGTACGACCTGCTCCTCGCGGCCCTCGGCTCGTGCACGACGATGACGCTCCGCATGTACGCCAACCGCAAGGGGTGGCCCCTCGAACGCGTCTCGGTGCGGCTGACGCACGAGAAGGTGCACGCGGAGGACTGCAAGGAGTGCGAGACGCGCGAGGGCCGGGTCGATCGGATCGAGCGCCGCATCGAGCTCAGGGGCGAGCTGGACGAGGAGCAGCGGAAGCGACTGCTCGAGATCGCCGACCGCTGTCCGGTCCACCGGACGCTCGAGGGGGAGATCGTCGTTCGCACCAGTCTGGTCGATTGAGCGCCGTGGGCGTCGTGCGCGCTCTCGCATCGCCGTCTGGGAAAGCTCGAACAGCCCGGAGCGGCGGCGCACGGTGGTTCTGCGTTTCCGGGTCAGCGACGGCAGCTCTCCGTTTCCACGTTGCAGCCGAGCGCCGCGTCGCTCGCCGTGAGCGCGCGATGGCACCGCGGGAACGGCTGCGCCGGCGGCGGGCCGCCGAGGAACTGGAAGCCGAGAACGTAGACCGCGTCCGAGACCCCCGCCAGCTGGCCGTCACCGTTGGCGTCACACGCCGCGAGGCAGGGCGGCTCCTCGCCGCCCAGGAACTGGAATCCGAGCTGGAAGATCGCGTCGGTGACGGCCTCGAGCTCGCCGTTGCCGTCGCAGTCGGCGCGCAGGAATCGGTTGCGCGCCGGGTCCGGCGCCACCTCGAAGTTGCCGCGTACCGCGCCGGTGCGGAAGAGCTCGTTCGCCGTCGTGTGGATGGCGACGAAGGCCTCGCCGGAACGGAGGATGTCGATCATCTCGCCGACCGTGAAGCCGGTGTCGAGATCCCCCTGCACTTGCGTCAGCACGCCCTCGGCGCGCACGCGGAACCCGCCGGCGATGGCGCTGAGCCCGTTGGTCTCGGGCAGGGCCTCGCGCGCGAGTGATGCAGATCGAGGATGATCGGGCCGCGCTCGTCGGGCTTGCCCCTGTGGACGTGAATGCCGGTCCGGTTCTCGCCGATGGCGTTGTCGACGCTCACCGGATCGATGCCCTCGATCTCCAGCTCCACCGCGTAGCGGCCGTTCTCCGTGTTCACCCGCAGCTCGATCTCTCCGACCCCGGGGCTGCCGGTCCCGAACGTCGGCGGACGGAACTCCGGCGGGCGCACGACCTGGCTCTCGTCGATCTGCGCGCGCACGACGATCTCCGGCGGCACGATGCGGAAGTGCCCGCGGATCGCTCCGGTGCGGAAGAGCTCGTTCGTCGTCGTGTGGACGGCGACGAAGGCGTCCTCGGCGCGCAGGAACTCGACCATCTGCGCGGGCGTGAAGCCGGTGTCGAGCGCGCCCTGCACCTGCGCGAGCGTCCCCTCGGCGCGCAGCCGGAAGCCACCCTCGACGCGGGTGGCGCCGTTGGTGTCCGGAAGCGTCTCGCGCGCGATGTGGTGGACGTCCAGGATGATCGGGCCGCGCTGATCGGGCGGGCCCCTGTGGACGGGGCGTCGTCGCCCACGCGCTCCGTGATGCGGTCCTCGATGACCGGCGGTCGCGCGCGGGTCGCGAGCGGCACGGCGTCGAGCTCTATCGCCGCCGGGTCGTTGTAGAGCAGCGTCGGGATCTCCTCCTCGTTCGGCTGCACGTAGAGCGCGTAGTCGCGCGATTCGTCGCCCACCGGCACCGCCGTGACCACGAGTCGACCGTCCTCGATCGCCTCGGCGCTCGCGTAGTGATAGTTGACGCGTGGCGGAAACCCGTGGCGGCGCGGAAACACCTGCGGCCCCCCGAGCGAAGACGGCGCGACCGGACCGGGCCGGAAGCGTCGCAGACCGTAGCCTCGCGGATAGCCGATGAACGGCGTCACGGGCAGGAAGACCGCCAGCGCCTGGCCGTCGGGGAGGAAGCTCGGCCGGTACGCCTGGGTGAGCTCCCGGTCGAGACGGAAGCCGGACCACATGCGGAGGTCGGTGCCGTCGGGATTGATCGCCGCCAGGAACCAGCTGTTGACGCCGGGGAACTCGCGCTCGCTGACGCCGCGCAGGACGGTGTCGGAGGGCTCGACGACGATGTCCTCGTACCCCGGAGATCCGGGCAGGATCGGCTCCGGAGCGTCGCCGGCGAGTCGAGGCACCGGCGGCGTGCGCCAGAAGCGCGAGTAGACGATCTGCCCGCTCGCCGGCTCCACGACGGGCGTGTCGGCGCCGAAACGCTCGCTGGTGATGCGGCGCACATCGCTCCCGTCCGCGTTGACGACGTGGAGGTTGGTGGCGCGCAGGCGGCCGTCCGGCGCGATGCCTGCGTAGCGCGTCGAGACGAAGCAGATGCGGCCGTCGGGCAGGTAGCACGGATCGACGTCGTCGTGCCCCCGGAGGCGATCCGCGGCGGGGCCATAGCGCGCGAGGTCGATGCTCCGATCACTCCGCGTGATCTGCCTGAGGCCGAGGCCGTCCGCGCCGACCTCGAAGATTCTCCAGCCCCGCTCCTCGCGGGAGTAGCCGGCGAAGACGATGCGCTCCGCGTCCGGCGACACATCGGGATCCGCGACGTCCACCGGCGTGCCGGCGGGAGCTCCCGGAAGCGACGCGTCGACCAGCGTGCGCACCTGTCCCTCGCCCTTGTGGAGGAGCAGCTTGCCGGCGGCGGCGCGCTCGATGGCCTGCTCGCGGCCCGCCGGATCGGGCGCTTCCGCGAGGTCGCGGGAGACGAGCACGATCGGCGGAAGGTCGGCGTACGCGCCGGGCGGCGCGAGCAGGAGACAGACGAGCGCGAGTCCCGGCAACACGGGCGACCTCCGCGGTCGCGGCGGCGCGGGACTCGGCGTACGGGCGGGTCTCATGACGGACCTCCGTCGCCTTCAGCTTGATCCGACCGTACGTTTGCGCGGCGCTTTCTTGGCCGTAGGCGCACGCGTCTGCTTCGGCACTTGAGCGGCCGCTTTTCGCGGCCGTTTGCGGGGCGGGTCCATCCACTTGTGCTCCTCCGGCAGCTTCGTCTTGGCGTCCCACTTCGCGGTCAAGAGCTGCTTCCGTTCCACGAAGGCCCCACGCAGATCGGCGCCTGAAAAATTGGCGTTCTCGAGGTTGGCGCCGAGGAGATACGCTTGCCGCAAGTTCGCGTCGCGGAGATTCGCTCCCCCCAGGTTCGCCCGCAGAAGATTGGCTTGACTGAGATTTGCCCGCAGAAAGCGAGCTCCCTTGAGATTCGCCCGAACGCAGGATGCTTCGACGAGCACGGCGTCCTGGAAGTCCGATCGAGAGGCGTTCGCACGATGCAGGCTGGCTTCTCGCAGGTTGGCTTTCGTCAGCTTGGCATGCGTCAATCTGGCCCGGTGAAACGTGGCTTGCTGCAAGTTACTGTCGCGAAAGTTTGCTTCGCTGGCGTTGGCCCAACGCAGGTCCGCTGCCAAGAAATTGGTCTTGGAGAAGTTCCCGCCGCGCAGCTTGTAATCCTTCAGCCTGGCTTCACTCAGGTCCGGGATGATGGAGCGATTTCGTCGACGCCAGAGGCTCCATACTTTCGGTCCGTCCTCGAGAATCTCCAGATGCCTCTTGTCTGCCATGCCTCTTCTTTTACTGCTCTGGGTCTGGTGTGCGCTCTTGTTTCCGTTCCTTCCAGCCGCTCGGACGAACGAGGCCGTCCGGCAGCTTGGTGGTACGGTCGCCTTCGGCTTCATCGATCTGCTCTTGCGTGAGGCCGAGCACGCCGGCGAGATCGGTTTTTCGCAATCTCGTTCCCGCCAGGGTGGCCCGCGCGAGATTGGATTTTTCCACCTGCGCCTTCTCCAGATCCGCGCCGCTCAAGTCCGCCTCCGTGAGGTCCGCGCCGATCAGATTCGCCTTTTGCAGCTCGACTCCCTTCAGGTTCGCCTCGCGCAGATTCGCCTCTCGCAAGTCCGTTTTGCTCAGGTCAGCCTTCTCCAGATCAGACTCGTGCAGGTCGGCGCCGCGCATGTTGGACCGACGGAAATCGGCTCCTCGCAAGTTGGCCCCGAAGAGCTTCCGTTTGCGGTGAAGCCCCTTGCTGAGATTGGCGCCGCTCAGGTCGGGGACGAGTTGCGGGTTTTCATCACGCCAGCGATTCCAAACATCCACGGCATAGCCGGCGCGCGTCTCATGATCCTTGTTGGCCATGGCTTCCTCTCCTTCCTTCGGGCCCTTGCGTCACCCAAGTTGATTGCCCGGCGCTCTTTGGCGCCGGTGCCATTATCGGCGCCTGAGGATCGGCGGCAAGCTCGTTCTCCAGTGCGAGCCGCTCGGCGGCGAGTGTCCGGCGAAACGCTTGACGTAACCTCTCGAGCTCGGCGCCGCCGTGACGGCGACGCGCGGGAAGAGGCGCGAGCCCCGAGCGACGCGCCGTCGCTCCTGTGATTACCTCGCGGACTCTGCCCGCCCCCGGCGCGGCGCGAACGGCCTCTCGCGGGGCTCCGGCAGCCCCGCGCTCATCTCCGCGTGGGCGGCGAGGAGCTCGGCCAGCTTCTCCGGTCGCCGCGCCGCCAGGTCGCGCGTCTCGCTGCGATCGTCACGGAGGTTGAAGAGCGCCGGCGGTGCGTCGCGATCGCGGACGAGCTTCCAGTCACCGCGACGGAAGGCGGCGTCGAAGCCTCGCTCGAAGAAGAGATCACGCTCGACCCGCTTGCCATCGAGGAGCACCGGTCCGAGGTCGATCCCGTCGAGCGGAAGCCCGTCGGTCTCGATGTCGAGCAACGCGCATACCGTCGGCACGAAGTCGAGGGCGGACGCGGGCTGATCGACGGTCGTGCCCGACGCGATTCGCCCCGGCCAGCGCATGACGCACGGGACGCGGATGCCGCCCTCCCAGAGCGTGTGCTTGCGACCGCGCAGCGGCGAGTTGCTGCCGCCGTAGACCGGATCGGCGCCGTTGTCGCAGATGAAGACGACGAGCGTGTCGCCAGCGAGGCCGCGACGGTCGAGCGCCGCGAGCACGCGTCCGATGCCGTCGTCCATCGCCTTGACCATGGCGCAGAAGACCCGCCGGTCCTCGTCCTCGACGTGCGCGAAGCTCGCGAGGTCCTCCGGCTTCGCCTGCAGGGTGTGCGCGAAGTCCCGCTTGCCCTCGTCCCAGGACTTGGCGAAGTGGGGCGCGTTGTACGCCAGGTAGAGGAAGAACGGCTGCTCCGCCGACTGACCCTCGAGGAACCGCACCGCCTCGTCGCTGAGAAGATCGGTGGCGTATCCGGACTCCTCGACGAGCTCCTCCCCGCGGTACCAGCTCGGGAGGTTGCCGTAGCGAAGCGTGTGGTAGTCGATGCAGCCGCCGGTGTGGCCGTAGAAGGAATCGAAGCCGTGCCGCGTCGGCAGGAACGCGGGATCGCCGTGCCCGAGGTGCCACTTGCCGACGAGCGCCGTGCGGTAGCCGCGGGTCTTGAGCAGCGCGGCCAGGGTGGTCTCGCCGGGCCGGATGCCGCGCGTGCGGTCCCGTCCCTCCGCGAACATCAGCGGGCCGAGGAGCTGGTCGCGAGAACGATTCGGCAGCCGCCCGGTGAGGAGCGAGAAGCGGCTCGGCGTGCAGACCGGCGAGGCGACGTAGAAATCCGTCAGGCGAGCGCCGTCACGCGCGATCGAGTCGATCCAGGGCGTCGGCACGCTCCCGCCGTAGCAGCTGACGTCGTCCCAGCCCTGATCATCGGAGACGATGAGCACGATGTTCGGGCGGTCGGTTCGCGGCGTGGAGGTGCAGGAGACGAGGGCGAGGAGGGTGAGAGACGCGAGGCGATGGATGGGGCTCATGGTTCGTGTTGGTCGGGCGGACGCCGGGGGGGTGTCCGCGGATTGCGCAGATTGAGGGTCCCTGGTCGCAAGGGGTCGGACCCCATCGTTGCAGAAACGTACCCGTGCCCGTTCCCGTGCCCGTTCCCGTCCTCGAGGGCTCTGGTTGCGGAGTCCGATGTCCGACTCCGATACGGATGGCCGATTCCGATTCCGATTCCGACTCCGATCTCCGATCTCCGATCTGTGATCTCTGACCTCTGATCTCAGTCTCGGTCTCAGCCTCGGTTTCGGGTCGCGAGTTTTCGAGGACGAGGACGAGCTTCGCTCATGGATCTCGAGCATGCGCGGGCCGGTCCTTCTCCTCAAATCTGCGTAATCTGCGCAATCTGCGTAATCTGCGTTCCCGTCCGCGTCGACCGTCGTCCGCGCTCTCCACGTGTCAATTCGCGCAGGGCGCGAACCGCTCGCAGTCCACGTCCTCGACGATCGCGCACTCCGTCGGCGCGGGGATGTTCGGCCCCGCGCGGAAGAGGAAATCGAGCACGTAGACGCCGTCGGTGAGATTGACCCTGGAGTCCGCGTTCGTGTCGCTCGCCTCTCGACAGGTCGGCGCGTCGCCGCCCGTGAAGAGGAAGTTGAGGATGAAGATCCCGTCGGTGATGTTGAGACGCCCGTCGCTGTTGGCGTCCCCGCGGACGAACGGCGTCCCGGTCGGCGGCTCGACGTCGCCGCAGTCGTCGGGGTCGAGGCACACCTCCACGACATCCTGCGAGAACACCCGCGAGCGGGTGCAGCTCGCCCAGACGCCGACGCGGAAGCCGGAGCCGCCGCCACCCTCGGTGTAGGAGAGCTGCAGGAGGTTCGGCCCCGTCTCGAGGAGGACCTCCGCCGGCCCGTTCTGGATCGCGTTCGCGCCGCCGAAGCCCCGACCGCCGACGTGCTCGAGGATGAGCTCTCCATTGATGTACAGCGCGGCCGAGTCATCGCTCGCCATGCCGACGAACGCGCGCTGCTCCTCCTGCGTGTGATTGAAGAGGAAGCAGAACCCGGTCGAGCTGTAATTGTCCGGGGAGCCGTAGAACGTCTCGCCGTTGAAGAGGCCGGGGTCACCGGGGTTCCAGGTGGGATGGTCGCTGTCGAAGATGACGAGCTCGGTCTCATCGTCGAAGTTGCGCACGCCGGTGGTGATGAGACCGGAGATGCCGCCAGTGACGGTGGCGCCCTCCCGGACGTTATCGACGTCCGGCACGTCCTCGTCGATGGCGATGTAGTCCTCCGGCGCCGCCCCGGGAAGCGTGCTCGACCCGAGCGCCTGGTTGAGCGGATCCGCCGGCACCAGGTAGCGCGTGATGAAGCCGCCCGCCGAGAAGCCGGACACCTCGCCGCCGGGGATCTCGTGGATCGGGTGAATCCCGAGGTCGCCGGTGGGGTCCGGCTCGTACCCCGTCGCGTCCACCGTCGTCTCGACCGGCGCCAGACCGCCCTGCTCGCTCTCGAAGCGGATGCACATGTTGAAGCCGCCGCCGCCCTCGAACGTGTACACGGAGAAGAGGTTCTTGCCGGGGTCGAGCGCGGCACGGAATTTGTCGCTGAAGCCGGGGTGCCCGCGGCAGGCCGTCGTGGTGTGGACATCCCGTCCGTTCACCTTGACCACCGCCGAGTCGTCCGAGCCGAACCCGACGTTGACGAACTGCACCTCGTCGGTCCGGTTGATCGCGTAGAAGAACGCGACGCACATGGCGTTGTCGACGGCGCCGAAGATGTCGCCTCGCTGCCAGTCGTAGAACGCGTTGCTCGAAGAGACCTTCACCAGGCGTATGCCGGTCGTGAACGGGTCCGGGTCGGTCCAGAACCGATCGCGCGCCGCGCCCCGGAGGCCGACGTTGACGCCGAGGGCCTGCGATTCCAGGGAGCCGAAGTCCGGGCGCCACTCGAGGTCCTCCTCGGGCACGATGGTCTCGTCGGTGATGTCCTCGCCGTCGCCGAGCCACGGTCCGGCGAGGACGTCGATCGGAGCGGTGCAGCCGGGGCCGTCGAGCGGCGGCGTCACGAGCACCTCGGTCACGAGACCCGACGCAGATCCGGGGATGGCGCTGTCGCCGCCGACCGTGATGAGGTCGTTGCCGCGGGTGAGCTCGCCCTCGATGCGCGCCTCGACGAGCGAGAAGGCGCTGTCGCGCGTCAGCGAGTAGCCGACGCGATCGACGTCGACGCCCTCCCACAGGATGCCGCCCTCGACGATCCGGCCCCCTCCGGTGACGCTGCCCGGCACCACGGTCCAGCCGGGGTGGAAGCGCTCGGACAGCGTGAACGGCCCGTCGGCGTCGACGTCGACCGTGACGTCGAAGCGGCGTCCGGGCCCGCCGTCGACCGCCGTGATGGTGCGCGTCGCCGCTCCCTCGACGAGCACGGGGATCTGCTCGTCCGGTCGCTCCGTGGTGACCGTGATGGTCCCCTCGCCGCTGAAGAGCGGATTCGGACAGACCGGATCCCTGTCCGTCAGCCGGGCGCGCATGTTCCAGCCGCCGCCGCCCTCGAACACCTTGAACTGCAGCAGATTCCAGCCGGGACGGAGGACGACGTCGCTGGTGTTCTGGATCGTCCCGGCCCCGCCGGATCCGCGGCCGCCGTTGAAGATGAACACCTCGTTGCGGTTCAGCTTCACCTGGATGCTGTCATCGCTCGCGATGCCGAGGATCGCCTCGAGGGGCTCGTCGGCGAGGTTCTCGACATAAACCCACGAGTAGGCCATGACGTTGTCGTTGAGGCCAAAGAGCGTGTTGAAGTCGAGCAGGTCGCCCGCCGTCACCTCCTCCGTGAGCACCGGGTTGCCGATGGAGCGTGACTCGGGGTCCGCGCACCCGGCGAAGTCCGGCGGATCGAGGGTGAGCCCGGCCTCGGGGACGATGGTGTTCTCGCTCGTCGTGCCGTCGCAGAGCTGGTCGAGGCGGAGGGCATCGATGCCGGGTGCGGCGCCGCGCGGGTTTCTGAACGGGCCGGTGACGAGGTAGGAGTCGAAGAACCCGTCGAAGGTGGTGCCCGCCTGGAGCGCTGGCAGCAAGCCGAGGAAGGCGACACAGCAGAGACCGAAAGCGCGGGTCGAGAAACACAGTCTGTTCATCTGAAGCTCGTCGGTAAATAGGGCGGCGCGATTATGAACTCGTGGTGATCGGGCATGGGCCCTGGAACGGAGAAGAGACCCTGGAAACGAGCCATTGTCGAGCGGCGGGGCGCGAGAATCAACGGGAACCCGGGCTGGAGGCAGATCGACATCCCCGCCGGAGAGGTGGTCGAGCGATCCTTCCGGCCGGCATGCCGGATCGTCGGAGGAGTTCTCGAGGAGGAGTGCGATGCGCTCTTTCGCGAGGCGGCGCGTCGCCGGGCGTGACCGCGATCAGCCGGAGGGATTGGTTTCCTCGACGGCCTCGGCCCGTTCGCGCTTCCGACGCTTGGCCTCGTACATGTACCGGTCGGCCTCTTGCAGCAGGTCGTCGACCGACGCGTCGTCTCCGGGATCGACGGTCACGCGGCCGACGCTGTAGGCCAGGTTCCACCGGCTGCCCGTGCGGGCGTTGCGGGCGTCTACCGTCATCCTCAGTCGCTCGAGCGGGCACTCGATATCGTCGTCCGCCGCACCGGTGAGGAGGACGCAGAACTCGTCGCCCCCGAGCCGCGCCACGACGTCGGAGTTCCGGAAGGTCCGCAGCAGGATGTCGGCCATCTCCATGAGGGCGCGATCTCCCTCCGCGTGCCCGTGCGTGTCGTTGATCTCCTTGAAGTGGTCGAGATCGAAGAAGAGGAGGGACGCCTGCCGGCCGCAGCGCTTGCACATCGCCAGGGCGTGCTCGGCCATCGCCCGGAAGCCGCGGCGATTCGACAGCCCGGTGAGCTCGTCGACGGTCGCGAGCTGGATCGCCGCGAGCTCCTGCTCGACCATCTGACCGAGGTCCTCGAGCAGGGCCTTGTCGTCGTCGGTCAGCGTGCGCGGGGTGCGATCGATGAGACAGATCGTTCCCACCTTGCTCCCGTCCGGCGCCGAGAGCGGGCAGCCCGCGTAGAAGCGGATCGCCGGGTCGCCGACGACCAGCGGGTTGTCGTGGAACCGCTCATCCGCCGTTGCGTCCGGCACCACCATCACCTCCGTGTCGAGGATCGTGTGGCCGCAGAACGAGACCTCTCGGGAAGTTTCCGCGGGTTCGAGTCCCTGACGTGATTTGAACCACTGTCGCGCCGAATCGACGATGGTGACGAGCGCGATCGGCACCGTGAAGAGGCGTCTGGCGAGCCGCGTGACGCGGTCGAAACGCTCCTCGGGCGGCGTGTCCAGGACGTTCAGTGACCGGACCGACTCGAGCCGGTCCGCCTCGTTCTCGGGAATCGGGGGCTCTTTCACGGCTGGAAACCAGTTGCCAGGTCCTCGGATCACCTATCGGCAGCCGACCGGCGCTGACTGAACGCGGCGGTGGTGGGGAATAATGCGCGTTTCTTTTTTCTCGTGTAGCCATCCGCGCGGGCCGGGCATGCAGATAGAGCGGCCCAGTCGACGCGACGGTGCCGGATCAGGTGACGCGACGGCGCGGCGCCATCTCGGCCCCGTGAACACTTCAAAGCAGGTCGGCGCGATTATGAGTGGTGTCTCAGAATCGTGTCGGCCTATATAGCCCTGGAGGCCATCATGAGGCGCTTGACCACCATCCTGCTCCTGACCCTCGGGTTCCTGCTCGCCGGCCGGCTCGTCCGCGAGATCCCCGGTCTTCGCGCCGGAGGCGTGCCGACCGCGACCGAGAACGGCGACGTCAATGGCGACGCCTTGCTCGACCTCAGCGACGCCGTGTACCTTCTCAATCACCTCTTCAACGGCGGCCCGGAGCCGGTGGCGATCGCTCAGGAATCGTCACTGACCGCTGAGCAGCAGGAGATTCTCTCGCACCTGAGCCTGGTCGACCTGCCCACCGATGAAGAGGGGAACACCGCACGGACCATCGTCTTCACGGGAGTCAACGTGCAGATAGTCAACGGGCTCGGGGCAACGAACGGGAATTCCGGCAACCCACTCTCCATCGACCCCGAGGACACCAGCACGAACGGTCTGGGCAACCTGATCGTGGGCTATCAGGAGACTCGAGGCGGACGGCTCCTCCGGACGGGGTCTCATAACATCGTCGTCGGAGCAAGGCACGACTACACCACGTTCGGCGGGCTCGTGGCCGGAAACTTCAACAACGTTCACGGGCCATACTCGTCCGTCAGCGGCGGGAGGTTCAACGAGGCGGCCGGCGATTTCTCCTCCGTGAGCGGCGGGCGGGCCAATAAGGCCAGCGGTTCTCAGTCCTCCGTCAGCGGGGGCAGATTCAACATCGCGAGCGGCAATGGATCCTCCGTCAACGGCGGCAAGAACAATACGGCCAGCGCCTTCGACTCGTCGGTCAGCGGCGGGGCCGAGAACATCGCCCAGGGTCCGCACTCGGCCGTGGGCGGCGGGGTGAGCCAGTTCGAGTCGGCGCCTGGAGGCTTCGTCGGCGTCAGCGTGCGCCAGTGGACTGCCAGCAACGACAACTGCAGCCAGCTGAAGATCTTTGAGGTCGACGCGCCGTGGGAACGAGTGATCGACGCGGGCGTCCTCTGGGTAACCGGGGGAGGTTACAACGTCCTGGTCAACGGGCCCGTCGACACGGGTCAGGGCATCCGCTGGCGGATCGCCGTCGAGCAGGGAACGAGCGACCACTGCTGGACCGCTAAAGTCTACGCCAATATCCTGCCGTGACATTGCCGCTCACTCGCCCGCGTCGCGACGGCCCTATCAGTCTGTGGACTCGCCACTCGGCGGCCGGATCGGCGCGGGCGTGGTACCATCCCGAGAAGTCGAACGGGACGGACGACTCGTGAATCAGCGAGCGCTCTTCGCACCCGGAGCCCGCCGGATGCGCAGCGCCATCCACGGGCGGCCCGGCAGCCGGACGGCGCGCTGCTCGACGTCGGCGAAGAAGTAGCCGTCCTTGCGTTCGATGGCGAAGACCTCGTCGAGCGGCTCGACGGTCATGTTCCACGTGTCGAGGACCTCGACCCGGAACCGCATGCCGTCCTCGAGCCCCCGTTTCGGCAACTCGAACGGCCACCGGGCCGGAGCGGCGGCGCCGAAGTAGAGCAGGTAGTACTCGTCCGTCCGGCCGCCGAAACGCGGGTTCTGCCACTTGTCGATGGGGTCGATCCCCTCGTCGGGAGCTCCCTCCAGCACGGCGCGCAGGAAGGCCAGCCGGCGGGGGCTCTCCCCGCGCAGCACGCCGCCCTTCGACCACCAGAGCACGTCGCTCGGGTGGAGATACGTCTCGCCGTGCCCGACGTAGGTGCCGGCGATGGTGCCCTCCCAGAACCGCTGCACCATCTCCTCCGCCGAGATGTTGCCCCAGCGCCGGGGAATGTCGCCCTCGTACTTCACCTCGTCGAACACCACCGGCTTGCGGTAGACGTCGCGGTAGAGCACCGCGCGGGCGGCGTCCTCGACCGCCGAGCCGTTCTGGATGCTCGCGTGCGTCACCCAGGGTCGCGTGTGGTTGTAGATGCGGTAGCCGTTGTGGATAGAGCGGAGGCGCCCGTACGGGTCGCTCTCCTCGAGGACCCGGAAGAGCCGATCCCAGTCCGCCTCCTCCTTGGTCTCCATGAAGTCGTACTCGTTCGCGAGCGACCACCAGACGTTGCGGAACGCCGCCAGGCGGCTGACGACATGGCGAAGGTAGTGATCGTCCTCGGCGTCGCCCATCCGATCGTACCCCCAGTGGCCCTTGTCGTAGGGATGGAAGAGGATAAGGTCCGCCTCGATGCCCAGGTCGCGCAGTTGCGCCACGCGCCGCTCGAGGTTGCGGAAGAACTCCGGGCTGTAGCGCGCGAAGTCCCACGACCGCGGCGGCGTTCCCTCGAACGGATACCGCGGCGGCTCGTTCTCGTTCCACGCGTATCGCTTCGGGAAGACGCACATGCGCAGCTTGTTGAAGGGCGAGGAGGCGAGCGTCGCGAGCGTCTGCTCCTGCAGCTCGTCGCTCTGGTGGATCCAGGCGTAACACGTGGTGCCGATCGGGCGGTAGGGCGTGCCGTCCGCGTGGGCGAAGTGGAAGGTGTTGGCGATGCGGACAGGGCCGTGGTTGCCGGGCGCGGGAGGGCCGACCTCGATCTCGCCCTCGCGGCCGTCGAGCTCGGGTCGATTGCTCCGCGACCGATAGTGCCACCGCCCGGTGCGATCCGGCATGAACCGGATTCGGTACGTGCCGTCGCCGTCGTAAAAGCCGGAGACCTCGCGGGAGACCGAGCCGTGCGAGAAGCGCGCGGAGAGCTCGACGTCGCGGAAGGGGTTGCCCCCGTGCGGACCGCGCAGCGAGATCTCGAAGAGGCCCCAGAGCTCGACCGTCGATCGGGCGGTGTCGTTCTCTCTCGCGCCCGCCTGTTCGTCGTCGCCGGCGCGCTCACGTTCACCGGCTCGATCGTTCGCGCTCCCGTCGGCCGGCGGCGTGACGGTCTCGGCCGGCAGCCAGACGGTCATCTCGCCCTCGCCGCGGTTCGCCCACGCGAAGTACGGCACGAGGCGCACTCGCTCGCGCCGGACCGGACGCGGCGCGCGCTCGCGGTAGAGCGCGCCGTCCCACTCGCCGAGGTCGCGGAACGCGATGGTTCCCTCGAGGAGCGTCATTCCGTCGAGGACGCCGTCACCGGGCACCGGCTTCAGCCGCAGGTCCGTGGGGATCTCCGCCTCGAGGACGCGGGTCCCGGGGGGCAGGTCGCGGGACTCGAGGCAGTACACCAGCGGTCCGCGCTTGATCGCCACCTGGTTGCGGGTCTCCTCCACCAGCGGGTGCGATTCGATGACGACGGGCGGCATGGGAAGGTCGAGGCGGACGCGATCGCCCGGACGCCAGATCCGCCGGATGCTGACGTACGTCCCCGGGCGCGGCCGGTCGTACGCGAGCGCCTCGCCGTTCACCCGCACCGACGCCTCTCCCGCCCAGCCGGGTATCCGCAGCTCGATCGCGAAGCGGGAGTCGGGGCATTTTTCGATGGCGAGCTCGACGCGCCCGTCCCACGGGTAGTCGGTCTCCTGCGCCAGGGCGATCTCGCCGGCGGGCAGTCGCGTCCGGACGGTGTTGCCGCCGTAGAGATTGATCCGGATCGCATCGTCCGTGACGCCGTACGCGTAGGCGGCGGTCTCCGCCACCGTGCGGACGACGTTCGGCGGGCAGCAGAAGGAGTTGATGTAGGGGACGCGCGTCCTCGACCAGCGCAGACGCGTCGGCGGGCGCTCGAGATTCTGCAGCGGATTGACGTAGAAGAAGAGCGTGCCGTCGAGGCTGACCCCGGAGAGCACGCTGTTGTGGAGCGCGAGCTCGAGGACGTCGATGTATCGCGCCTCGCCGGTGATCAGGTGCATGCGCCAGTTCCAGAGCACGTTGCCGATGTTGGCGCAGGTCTCGTTGTGCGCCGTCAGGCTCGGGAGCTGGTAGTTGCGGCCGTACGCCTGGTGGACGCGCGTGATGACCTTCTGGTTCCTCGAGCCATCGGGCGAGGCGCCATCGTAGAGCGCCCCGCAGCCGCCGGTGACGTAGAGCTTCTTCTCGACGACGTTCGACCAGATGCTCCCCAGCGGCTCCCAGAGCGACCGATCGCCGGTCTCGGCGAAGAGGTCGGCGGCGCCGGCGTAGAGGTAGTTGGCGCGGACGGCGTGGCCGACCGCCTCGGTCTGTTGCGCGAACGGGATGCGATCCTGATTGTCGTCGCCGCCATCGGTGACGAGGTCGCGGCTCGCGAACAGCCGCCGGGCGAGCTCGAGGTAGCGCGGCTCGCGCGTCGTGCGGTAGAGCTCGACGACCCCCATCGAGTGCGCGGGACACACCGCGTGGCGGACGAGCTCGGCGGTCGGCTCCGGGAAAGTGCGGTCGAGGAAATCGGCGGCCTTCCGCGCCACCGCAAGGAGCTCCGACCTCCCGGTGACGCGGTGGTGGACGCACGCCGCGGTCATCAGGTGGCCGAGGTTGTACATCTCGAAGTGAAATCGATCCTGGAACGGCGCGGCCTCGCCATCGCCGTTCCGCTGTCGGATGAGAACGGGCGTGTGCAGGTAGCCGTCGGCGCGCTGGGTGCGCGCGATCAGGGAAATGATCTCCTCGATCCGCGCTTCCAGCTCGCCATCCGCGCCCGTGGCGAGGAGCGCGCAGGCAGCCTCCAGCCACTTGTAGAGATCGCCGTCGTTCCACGGCGGCCCGCGATGCCGGCCCTCGGCGAGACCGACGGCGATGCGGAAGTTCTCGATGAACTGGCTGTGATCCGTGCCCTCCATGATCGAGCCCATCGCCGGCACCATGCGCTCGCGGCAGACGGCGAGCCGCTCGGCCCAGAAGCCCCGCGTCCAGCGCACCTCGTCGAGCCCGATGCCTCGTATCCTGGCGTGGGGGCTCTCGCGCGTGTCGGCGAGACCCGGTCCGGCGGCGCGAGCGGCGGGGACGGGCAGCAGCGACAGGGTGGCAGTGGACACCGCGGCGAGGATGGAGAGGACGGTTGTCCGGGAACGGGAACGGGTACGGGTACGGGTACGGGTACGGGGACGGGGACGGGTACGGGGACGGGAGGGATCCGTCACGAGGCCGTCCGTCCGGTCAACCGCTGATGGTGTCGATGTTGTTCCCGAGGTCCCGGTAGTCGATGAACTCGCGGGGATCCGTGCCATTCAGGTATTCCTCGACGTTGGTGTAGCCATCCCCATCGGCGTCGGCCGGACCGTCGGTCGCGTCGCCGGGATCCAGTCCGTGTGTCTTCTCCCACGCGTCGGCCATGCCGTCGTGGTCGGAGTCCGCCGGGACATCGGCGGCGGAGAACGAGTAGTCGGGATAGCCGCCGACCTCCGCGGGGTCCTTGACGATGCCCCGTTCCGTGAGCGGCTTGCCGCCGCGGACCGATTCGATCACGCGCCGGTCGACGGCGTCACGGCGGGGAAGCGTCGCGCCGGCCCTGGCGAGCACCGATTTGAACGCCTCGAGCGCCGTCTGCTGGTTGACGGGCCAGCCCTCGAACGGCGTGTTGACGCGCGCGATCTCCTCGGGGCCGCGCATCCCCTTCCAGTTGTCCGCGGTGACCGCGGGGTGTCCCTCGAAGAGGTTGCCCGCGACGTACCACTTCCCGGGGCGCTTCGGGCTCGGCGGATACCACTCGCCCGGTTTCCAGCGCCTGCCGGGGGAGTACATGTCGCGCTGCTCGATGCGCGCGATGACGTTGCGCATGTTCGCGTTGGTCGCCGGGCCGGGCTTGTAGTAGTTGTTGATGACGTTGATCAGCGAGGTCTCGTCGCCGCCGTCCATGGTGCGGTGACGCCAGTTGAAGATGACGTTGTTGCGAAAATCGAACTCGCCTCCCATGCCGATCGACGGGTTGCGCCCGGTGTTGCACGCGAAGAGGTTGTGGTGGAAGGTGGAGTCCTCCCCGCCCCAGGTGCCGCCGAAGGCGTGGTTGGCGGCGTCGAGCGCCTCGCTCGAGATGCAGTACTGCACGGTGACGTTCCTGGTGGGCATCTTCACCACGCGCCCGTCCGGTTGCGGCGCCATGTAGCGGTAGAGCGACAGGTTCTCGTCCATGCCCCAGCTCGTCGAGCAGTGATCGACGATCACCTGACCCTCCGGGTTGCCGCCGATGTTGTCGGAGCCCTGGCCGCCCTCGGGACGACCGCGTCGCACGCGGAGGTGCCGCAGAACGACGTTGCGCGTGTTGATGTTGAGCGAGTCGTGCGCGATGCAGATCCCGTCGCCCGGCGCGGACTGCCCGGCGATGGTGATGTCCGGGTTGTCGAGGTCGAGCGCGCGCTTCAGGAAGATGATCCCCGCCACGCGGAAGACGACGATTCGCGGACCGCTGGCCTCGATCGCGGCGCGCAGCGTGCCGGGGCCGCTGTCGTCGAGACTGGTGACCTCGATGACCCGGCCGCCGCGCCCACCGGTCGCGAACATGCCGCCACCCCACGCGCCGGGAAAGGCGGGGATGCCAACGGGAAGACGCGGGGGCAACGGCGGCGCCTGTCCGGGCGCGGGCACCACCCGGGGGGCCGTCTCCGGAGCCTGGCCCGCGGCGGTCACGGGCGCGAGCATGACGGCGAGGCCGAGCGCGATCGACGACCACGGCCTCCTCGCCCGGGCGCCCGCGTTCACTCTGCCGTGAGTCTGATCCGTCACTGGTGTCACCTGCATCGGGGTTGGCACGATTGTATTCGGGGGCGCTCAGCGCGACAACGCGACACGTTCGTCGACGGGCTCGGGTCGGGGACCGGGACCGGGGACGGAACCGTTTTCCGGCAACGCTGGCTCACGGCACCCACGCCGCGATGCGCACCGGCGCGCCGCTGCCGCCGCGGATCTTCATCGGCAGGGCGACGATGACCGCTCCGGTCTCCGGCATGCGATCGAGGTTGGCGACGTTCTCGAAGATCGGGACGTCCCGCGCCGCGAGGATGCGGTGGGTCTCGAAGCCCTTCGACTGCCCGTGGTCGATGCTCGGCGTGTCGATGCCGACGGCCTTGATGCCGCGCGACGTCACCAGCCACTCCGCCGCGTCGGGATGGAGTCCAGGGAATCGAAGGGCGCGCACGCCCTCGGCGCCACGACGATCGGTGCCCATGTAGCGGACCGGGTCGGGCCAGAAACGGCCGTATCCCGTGCGCAGGAGAACGATGGCCCCGCGGGGGATGCGACCATGCGCCGCCTCCCACCTCGAAAAGTCCTCGATCGGCACCTGGTAGTCGCGATTGGCCAGTGCTCCGCGTGACACGTCCACGACGACCGCGTCCCCGATGAGATGCTCGAGCGGCACCCGGTCGACAGGGAGCTTCCCCGCCGCGAAATGGACCGGAGCGTCGACGTGCGTCCCGCCGTGCTCCGCGGTCGAGAACGCGTACGCCGAATAGTAATAACCTCCCTCGGAGACGCCATCGAAGACGGTGCGCAGCTCGAAGGGGTCGGACGTCGGCCAGTAGAGCGTCTCGTCGGAATAGTCGTAGGAGAGATCGATCCATGAGCCGCCCGAGAAGGGCCGCGCCGACACGCAGCCGGCGAGCGATGCGACGATCGGGAGGAGCGAGAGGCGTGTGAGCGTCGTCATGGTGGGGCATTGTAGCTGTGAGAGTGGTTCTCGGGTAGAGTGACGAGCCCGTTCGTCCTCGTGCTCGAGAGACCGAGACCGAGACCGAGACAGAGGACCGAGACAGAGGACCGACTCCGATTCCGACTCCGACTCCGAGATCCGAGATCCGAGATCCGAGACCGAGGACCGATTCCGATTCCGACCGCGGCCATGCCGAAGACGCTTTTTCCATTTTTCGTTCTCCTCGCGCTGGGCGCATCCCTCGAGCCGCAGGAGCGGTCGTCGGGTGGCGATGATGATGGCGCCTCCCACGATGTCCTGCCCGCCAATCCGGGGCTCGATCTCGGTCTCGGCGGGCACTGGGGGCTCGTCAAGGACGGCGACTGGGTCGATACGCGCTGGTCGAAGATGGACACCGGGCGGTTCTTCTGCTGCTCGATCGGCGCGCCCCCGCGATCGGTGAACAAGGCGATGTCGATCCGCCTCGGCGACGAGAAGGAGGCGGCGGCCTGCTTCGATGCGCGCAATCTGAGCATGCGCGTCGGCTGGACGGGGCCGTTCCTCGCCCTCGGCTCGCGGATGTTCGGCCTCGTCGAGAATCCGCGCATCGCCGGCGAGGTTCGCTTCGCGCTCTCCGGCGGGCCCGCGTGGGGCGAGGCGAGGGGCCGCTTCCGGGGGCTCTACCCGCACCGCGAGCGCGTCGTGCTGTCGTACGTCGTCGACGACTGCGACGTGCTCGAGTCGCCGTGGATCGAGACCGCCGACGGTGTCATCGCGTTCACGCGCACGCTCGAGCTCGGCCCCGCTTCCGGCGAGCTCGAGATGCGCGTGGCCGAGGCCGGCGACGCGGTGACGACGCGATCGGAGGCCGGCGAGACGCGCCTGGTGGCGGTCGAGAGAGACGGCACCGCCATCGCCGTCGCCCTCATCGGCTGGAGCGGAGCGAGCCTCCGGCGTGAGGGGAAGTCACCGGTGTCCCTCGTCCTTCCGGCGCACGCCGGGCGCGTCCGGCTGAAGCTGCTGATCTGGTCGGGCCTGCCGCGGCAGATCGACGCGTTCGCCACACTCGCGAGGACGAGTCCGCCGCCGGAGGACCTGTCGGAGCTCACCCGACCGGGCGAGCCACGCTGGCCGCACCGACTGGAGACGACGGGGACGCTCGGCGACAGGGAGTCGCCCTGGGTCATCGACACGATCGGCGTCCCGTTCGACAACCCCTACAAGTCGCCGATGTTCATCACGGGTCACGACTTCTTCGCGAACGGCGACGCCGCGGTGTGCACGATCTATGGCGACGTCTGGCTGGTGCGCGGCATCGACGAGGACCTCGATAACGTCACCTGGAAGCGATTCGCGACCGGCCTCTACCAGCCCTTCGGCGTGCGCATCGTCGATGACAGGGTGCACGTCCTCGGACGGGACCAGATCACCCTGCTGCACGACCGCAACGGCGACGACGAGGCGGACTTCCACGAGAACTTCAACAACGACTGGCGGACGATTCCGTGGCCGCACCAGTTCAGCGCGGCGCTCGAGACGGACAGCGAGGGCAACTTCTACTTCGTCAGCCCGCAGGGCGTGCATCGCGTCACCGCCGACGGCAGCGAGCACGAGGTCCTCGCCGGCGGCTGGCGCAACCCGGTGAGCCTGGCGGTCGGGCCGGATGGCACCATCACGGTTGCGCCGCAGGAGGGCGAGTGGACGCCGGCCTCGCAGATCTGCGAGGTCGAGCGGGGCGACTACTACGGCTACCCGGGACCGCGCACGACTCCCGAGCGCCCGCTCGGATACGATCCGCCGCTCTGTTACATCCCGCGGCACATCGACAGCTCGTCGGGCGGGCAGGCGTGGGTGACCGGCGACCGGTGGGGGCCGCTCCAGGGTCGGCTCCTCAACTTCTCGTTCGGTCGCTGCACGATGCAGATGGTGCTCCGCGAGGTGGTCGACGGCGTGCCGCAGGGCGGCATCGTGCCGCTGCGCGGGCGGTTCGTCTCCGGCGTGATGCGCGGGCGCTTTCACCCGCGCGACGGGCAGCTCTACGTCACCGGCTCGATGGGCTGGGTGACCAGCGCCGTCGCCGATGGGTGCTTCCAGCGGGTGCGGTACACGGGGCGGAGGGCGTATCTCCCGATCGCCCTGAACGCGCACGCCAACGGCCTGCGGATCGAGTTCACGGAGCCGCTCGCCAGGGACGTCGCGGAGGACATCGCGAGCTACGACGTCGAGCAGTGGCAGTACCGCTACGCGAGGAGCTACGGATCGGAGGAGTACTCGGTCGCCCATCCCGATCGCGTCGGCCACGATCCGGTGCGCGTCCGCTCGGCGCATCTCCTCGAGGACGGCAAGAGCGTCTTCCTCGAGATCCCCGGCATCGCCCCGGTGATGCAGATGCACGTCAGCGGCGCGCTCGAGGCTGCCGACGGCACGGACGTGCCGCTCGAGATCTTCAACACCATCCACCGCCTGCGACCCGCCCTCGAGCTCGATCTCGAGAGCGACGACACGGACGTCGACGACGTCGAGCTCGAGCGGCGCGGCGATCCGGGGCTCGTCCTGACGCTCGCGGCGCGTGACGGGAAGGCGACCGACACGCGACGCTCGCGACTGGCCGCGCTCGGCGTTCCCGCGGGGACGCCCGCGAGCCCGTTCCTCGAGGTCGGCCCGTTCGGCGCCACCTGGACGGGCGATCTCAATCTCGACGAGCGCAGTCGTGTCCGCTTCGCTGCCGAGGGGCGCGGACGCGTCCGGCTCTCGATCGACGGCGCCGTCGTCCTGGAAGGCGGGGGCGATGACCTCTCCGCGATCCGCGCGAGGGAGACGCGGCTCGGACGTGGCGCGCGAGCGTTTCGCCTCGAGTACGAATCGCCGGCGAGCGGGGACGCGCGCCTCCGCCTCCTCTGGTCCGGACGGCGTTTCGCGCGCGAGCCGGTGCCGTCCACCGTGTTCACGCACGATCCGGGGACGCCGGCGCTGGTCCGCGCCGCGGAGCTCAGACGCGGTCGCGATCTCTTCGCGGCACGCCGCTGCATCCGCTGTCACAGGTCGGATGATCACGCCGGGCTCGTCGCTCACGGCATGCCGGAGCTCGACGCCGACGCGCCATCGCTCGAGGGCATCGGCTCGAGGCTCGACGCGGCGTGGCTGGCGCGCTGGATCGTCGAGCCGCGGGCGATGCGACCGGGGGCGTCGATGCCGTCGCTCGCCGGACTGCTCGATGCGGGCGAGGATGCCGAGGCGATCGAGCGGCGCGCGCGCGACATCGCCGCCTACCTCGCGACGCTGACGTCCGACCTCGGTGACGGCGCGAAGCACAGTGCGAAGGACAGCGCGAACGACGCTGCGACCGACGCTGCGACCGACGAAGAGGCAGACGGCGCGCAGAACAGTGTCGACACGCGCTCGCCCGACGCGCTCGCCGCCGCGGGCGGCGCGCTCTTCGAGCGCCTCGGGTGCATCGCCTGTCACACCCTGCCCGGCGCGGCGCACGACACCGGCAGCCCGGCGGAGCGCGTGCCGCTGACGTTGGTGGCGTGGAAGTGGAAGGCGCCCGCGCTGCGACGTTTCCTGCGCGAGCCGCGCCTCCATCACCGCTGGTCGCGCATGCCGGACTTCGCGCTGACCGAGGACGAGGCGAGCGAGCTGGCGGCGTTTCTCGTGCGGGAGTCGGCAGACCGGCGTCCGGACGCGGCACCAGACGCCGGCGTGAAGGGCGACGTCGACCGCGGGCGCACGCTCGTCGAGACGACCGGCTGCCTCGACTGTCACGCAGCACCGGGAACCGGCCGTCGTCGCGCCCCGCCACTCGAGCGACTGGCAGCCGTCGACTGGAGCCGCACCGGTTGCGTCTCGGAGCAACCCCGTCCGGCGCCGGATCTCGGGCTGAGCGACGGCGAGCGCGGCGCGCTGCTCCGTTTCGGACGCGATGGACTGGCGTCGCTCCGACGACGGAACCTCGCCGAGTTCAGTCAGCGGCGCGTGCGGGACCTCGCATGCGTGGCCTGTCACGATCGCGACGGCGAGCCGGCGCTCTGGAGCTCGCTCCGCGAGGAGACCGAGCACCTCGCGCCACGCCGGCGGCGGGAGACCCTGACCGCCATCCCGGGCATCGCCATCCAGACGGTCCCGTCCCTGACGCACACCGGCGACAAGCTGCGCACCCGGTGGCTGGAGGAGTTCGTCAGCGGCGAGCTCGGCGACGTCCGCCCCTGGCTCGAGGCGCGCATGCCGCGCTTCCCGGTGGCCGCCGACCTGCTCGCGAGGGGGATCGTCCTCGACCACGGCTGGCCGCTCGAGCCGCAGAAGTCCCGCTTCGTCAAACCCGGCGCGACCGGGGGCGAGCTCACCGAGCGCCAGCGCATCGGCCGGAGACTGGTGAGCCGGGATCAGGGCTTCGGCTGTGTCTCGTGCCACGCCTCCGGCGATCGCCCGGCCGAGATGGAGCTCCACTTCGGCGCCATCAACCTCGGCCACACCAGTTCACGCCTCCGGCGCGAGTTCTACCTGCGCTGGATGCTCGATCCGCAGCGCATCGCGCCGATGACCCCGATGCCCGCGTACACCGACGAGGACGGCATCACCTCGTTCACCAACATCCTGGACGGCGACGGCCGCCGCCAGTACGAGGCGATCTGGGAGTACCTCGAGACGGTGCGAGCGCCGGTCCGCAGATGACGCAGAGGTAGAGGTGCCGCCGCGCTCCCGGTCTTTGACTGGGCCCCAGCCACCGTCCCCGTCCCCGGTCCCGTTCCCGTACCCGAAAGCTGCTCCGTTTTGCTGGCGCACGAAGGAACGCAGATTACGCAAGGATCGGACCCCTGCCTCTGTTCTCTGTCTCTGCCGCGAGTAGGTCGTCGTCACCAGCCCTCGAGGACGAGGAGGAGGACGAGGACGACTTGGGGACCGGGCTTGATTCTCCGTCCTTCGGGCGTTTTCCTTGGAGCCATGCGCACACACCTCCACCTCCTCGCGGCTCTTTCCATCGCCGGCTCGCTCCTCGCCGACGACACCGCCTCTCGCCTCGGGCTTCCACTCGGTTCGCACCCGGCCGCGCTCGAGTTTCCCTACTTTCCCGATCGCGCTCACGCGGTCGTCTTTCGCAACTGGCGGATCGTGTCGCCCGCGCGCATCGCTCGCACCATCGGGACGGACGTCGAGACGGTCCGCGCCATGGCCGAGTCGATGGGGCTTCCTCCGGCCGGGGACGACGCGCGCGTGATGGCGCGTCGCGGGTACATCACCATCGTGCGGCGCAACTGGCACCTCCTTCCCTACGAGCAGATCCTCGCGCTCACCGGCATGAGCGCGGACGAGCTGGCGTTCGCCCTGCGCGAGGACGACTTCCTCTTCATCAAGCTCGGCCGGTTGAAACCGCGGTGCGCGCCCGTCGTTCACTCGCCGCCGGACGGCGCGACCTCGGCGCGCGCGGCGGTGATCCGCGGCATCGTGCAGCGCCACTTTTCCGAGCTCTTCGAGCTCGAGCCGGAGCCGCGGTATCGGTTCATCGAGGAGCTCGGCCGGCCGTCGAGGCCGCCTCCCGTCGAGGGTGATCCCGAGCGGGCGCGGCGCGGGTTGCGCTTCATCTACTCCTACTTCGGATCCTACGGCGACCCGCTGATCGACCCGGAGCTCGACCCGTATCCCCATGGTCTGCTCGAGCGCCTCGCCGCGCAGGGCGTCAACGGGGTGTGGCTGCACACCGTGCTGCGACAGCTGGCGCCGGGAGGAGCCGCGTTTCCCGAGTTCGGCGACGGTCACGAGACGCGTCTGGCGAATCTGCGGAAGCTGGTCGCGCGCGCGTCACGGCACGGCATCGCCGTGTATCTCTACGTCAACGAGCCGCGCGCGATGCCCGCTTCGTTCTTTGAGTCGCGGCAGCATGTCGCCGGAGTCCGCGAGGGCGACGCCGTGGCGCTGTGCACCAGCGACGCACGAGTGCGCGACTGGATCTCGAACGCGCTCGCGCACGTCTTCGGCGAGGTCCCCGATCTCGGCGGCGTGTTCACGATCACCGCGTCGGAGAACCTCACCAGCTGCGCCTCTCACGGAAGGAAGGACGGCTGCACGCGATGCGCCTCTCGCACCGACGCCGAGATCATCGCCGAGGTCAACGCGGCCATCGCCGCCGGAGTGCGCCGCGGCAGCCGCACGGCGCGCGTCATCACGTGGGACTGGGGCTGGAACGGGCATCGCGAGTCGCCCGACATCATCGCGCGGCTGCCGCCGGACGTCTGGCTGATGTCGGTCAGCGAGTGGGCGCTGCCGATCGTCCGTGGAGGCGTGCGCAACCAGGTGGGGGAGTACTCGCTCTCGTCGCCCGGACCGGGACCGCGCGCCGCGCGACAGTGGGCCGTGGCCAGGGAACGCGGTCTGAAGACTGCCGCGAAGGTGCAGTTCAACACCACGTGGGAGCTGGCCAGCGTCCCGTACCTGCCGGTGCTCGATCTCGTCGCCGAGCACTGCGAGCGCCTCGCGAGTGCGAAGGTCGACGGGACGATGCTGAGCTGGACCGTCGGCGGATACCCGTCGCCGAATCTCCAGGTCGCGGCGCGGTTCGCGGAGACGCCCTCGGCGCGACCGTCGGATGTCCTCGACGAGATCGCGCGGCAGCGTTACGGCGAGGAGGCCGCTCCGCTCGCGCGGCGCGCCTGGCGCGCGTTCAGCGAGGCGTTTCGCGAGTTCCCGTACGACGGCCGGGTGGTGTACAACGGCCCCCAGCAGATGGGCGCCGCGAATCCATGGCTGGTCACGCCGTCGGGGTATCGCGCGACGATGGTCGGGATCCCCTATGACGATCTCGACGGCTGGCGTGGACCGTACCCGCGTGAGGTCTTCGCGGCGCAGTTCGAGCGCGTCGCGACGGGCTGGGCCGAGGGGCTCGATCTCCTGGCGCAGGCGCTCGAGAAGACGTCCGGGGCGGCACGCGTCACGGCGGCGTCGGACCTGCGTCTGGCGCGCGCGGCGCACGCGCACTTCGCGAGCGTCGCGAACCAGGCGCGGTTCGTCATCGCGCGCGACGCGCTGGCTCGGGACGGCCTCTCGGCGGAGGAGCGCGCATCGCTGCGGAAGACGATCCGCGAGCTCGCGCGGGACGAGATCGAGCTCGCGCGCCGCCAGTTCGAGCTGTCGTGGCTGGACTCGCGACTCGGCTTCGAGGCGTCGAATCACTACTTCTACGTGCCGCTCGACTGCGTCGAGAAGGTGATCAGTTGCGAGTACGCGCTCGACGCGCTGGGCGCGGGGGCATCGCGATGACGGGGGGGTCGGGAACGGGAACGGGGACGGGGACGAGGACGAGGACGAGGGCGAGGGGTGCGAGACATGGACGATCTTTTTTCTGTGCGTGACCGGGTCACTCTGGTCTCCGGTGGCAGCCGGGGCATCGGACTCGCCATCGCGGCGGGCTTCGCCGAACGCGGCGCGCGGGTCATCATCACCGGCCGCGAGGCCGACACTCTCGAGCGCACGGCGTCCGAGATCTCGACCGGCGGCGCGGAGGTCATGCCGCTCGTCTGCGACGTGTCGGATCCGGGAGCGATCCTCGACCTGGTGCAGGCGGTCATCGAGCGCTGCGGCCGCATCGACACGCTCGTCAACGTCGCGGGGGTCAATCGACGCAAGCGAGCGGAGACCTTCACCGTCGAGGACTACGACTTCGTCCTCGACATCAATCTCCGGGGCGCGTTCCTGCTCTCTCAGGCCGTCGGCCGGCACATGATCGAGCGCCGCTCCGGCAATCAGATCCAGATCGCCTCGCTCAACACCCTGCGCCCGCTCGTGGGCGTGCTTCCCTACGCGATGAGCAAGGCCGGGCTCGGCGCCATGACGCAGGGGCTGGCGGTCGAGTGGGGCCGACACGGCGTGCGCGTCAACGCGCTGGCGCCCGGTTTCATCCTCACGGACCTGACGCGCGGCCTCTGGTCGAAGCCCCAGATGCAGGCATGGAACGCGGCGAACTGTCCGCTCGGGCGCCTCGGGCAGCCGGAGGACATGGTCGGCACGGCGCTCTTCCTCGCATCGGATGCGTCGGCCTTTCTGACCGGTCAGGTGATCTACGTCGACGGCGGCGTCACGGCGGGGACGAGCTGGCCGATCGAGCTGTGAGGGTGTGGGACGCGATGCACGAGGACCGAGACCGAGACCGATGACCGAGACAGAGGTCCGATACCGATACCGACTCCGATACCGACTCCGATACCGACTCCGATACCGATGTCCGATTCCGATTCCGAGGACGAGGACGAGGAGGAGGACGAGGAGGAGGACGAGGACGAGGACGAGGTGGGGCGTTGCTCGAAGACTGGATTGAGAACTCCGAGCTCTTCTCGGATATCGAGAACGGAGACGACTTCGGGCACGGGCACGGGCACGGGACCGGGGACGGGGACGGGGACGGGGACGGGATGGGACGAATGAGCTCATGCAAGGGTTCGAGGCTTTTTTCAGGAGAAGGAGATTGATATGACGCGGGTGACGTTTCTTTCGCGGCTGGTGGTGGCGCTCTTGACCGTTTCCGTCGTCGCCGTTTTCGCGCTGCCGGCGGGCCCGGGGCGCGCCGGGGCCGTTGACGATGATGATGGGCGCGTCGAGATCGAGGCGACGATCGAGTCGGCGCTCTCCGCGAGCGGATTCAGGACCGAGGGGACGATTCGCGGAGACCTCGAGGGCACAACGACCTTCGACGGCGACGCGCTGTCACTCGGCGTGATCGTCGATCCGCCGAACGGACTGACCGGGACGACCCTCTCCTACACCGGCACACTGACCATCGTCACGGAGGATGGGACCCTGACCACCCGGGGAGCGGGTATCTTCGAGGCGGTGCCGTTCGGCGTCGGGACGCAGTTCGATCGCGTCGTCTCCGGCACCGGAATCTTCGAGGGCGCGACGGGAGTCTTCTACTTCAACTTCGTCGCCGACGAGACCGGCGCCGTCTTCACGAGCGCCGTGACCGGCGAGATCCAGCTCGCCGGGGGGGACGACGGAGACGACGAAGACGACGACTGATCGGCGGCGGAGGACCGAGGGAGGGGACGGAGGCGGGGGGCCGAGACAGAGGACGGAGACCGAGGACCGATTCCGATGTCCGATACCGATTCCGACTCCGATGTCCGATACCGACTCCGATGTCCGATGTCCGATGTCCGATTCCGATTCCGAGGACGAGGACGAGGACGAGGACGAAGGGGTCGGTCCCGATCTGCGTCAATCTGCGTAATCTGCGTTCCTTCTTCGGGGATCACTGGCACTCGGGTGGCGGGAACGCGCACTCGAGGTCGTCGTCCGTCGGGTCCGGGCCGCAGCTCTCCGGGCCGAAGTCGGAATCGGCGGGGGTCGGTGGTCTGGGCGCGTTGCCGCCCTGGAAGAGCCAGCCGAGGATGCCGATGCCGTCGTTGATCGCCGTGCCGCCGTTGTCGTCGACGTCGGCGGCGTCGAGGCACGGAGGCGCGGCCTCGCCGAGGAAGAGGAATCCGAGGATGGTCAGCGCGTCGGTGATGTTGACCTGGCCGTCCGCGTTGGCGTCGCCGCGCACGAATCCCGTCGCCGTCAGGCCCTCGATCTCGATGTCGCAGAACGTCACGTCGGCGAAGATCCCCTCTGGCTCCTCCCTCGAGTCGCCGGCGCTGACGACCAGACCGGCGAACATCGTCTCGGCCGGGCTGTCGAGCCGCGTTCGAGAGAAGAGCGTCCAGTCCTCGCCGTTGTCCGACACGAGGCCGCGGAGCGTCGCGCCGTTGCGCTCGACCCGGACCCACGCGTCGGCCGGCTCGAGGAGGATGCCGGGATCGATCGTCCTCAGGCTCGGCTCGCCGCCGCGCCGGCGCCTGACGAAGACCGGTTTCAGTTGCCCCTCCTCGTTCCAGAGGCCCATGAACGTGAACGGGCTGTCCGACTCGAGCGACTCTCGGATCATCACGCCGACGCGGCCGCCCTCGCGCCCCTGCCAGCCCCGGTTGACGATCTCGCCGTCGAGCGGCGCGATCTCCGTCTCGTCGATCCGCGCCGTGATCGACGCCTCGACGCCGACCTCGCGGTTGATGAAGAAGAACTGGTCGTCGAGATCGAACTCGCACGGGTCGCAGATCGGGATCGGATCGACGAGCCCGCGGCCGCCGGCGAATCCCTGCAGGCAGCCGCCCACGAAGCGTCCGGTGCCGCCGACGAACTCCTCGCCGATGAAGGAGCCGGTCCACGGCGACAGGTCGCTCCCGGGAAGGAGCACGACGATCGTCTCCGTGGCGATGGACACCGCGCCGGCGCTCGTCAGCACGCCGAGACGCGCGCGGTAGACGCCGCGCTCCTCGTACGTGTGCGTCACCATCGGTCCCGTGGCGGATTCGCCGTCGCCGAAGTCCCAGCGGAACTCCTCGATGGTGTCGCCGCCCTCGACCGTCGACATCGTCGCGTCGAAGCTCACCTCGAGGGGCTCCACGCCGCGGGTCGGCTCGGCCACGATCTTCGCGTCGGCGAACTGGAAGCCGCCGCCCTCCGGTCCGAGAAAGTTCCAGTCGGGATCGAGGTCGGTGATCAGGACGCCGTCTTTCGCGAGACCGAGACTGGCGCCGAACTGGCCGCCGCGCTCCCACACGCCCATCAGGATGCGATGCAGCCCCGGCGTGACGGTCACCGGCGTCAGCTCCTGGCACTGGCCGCGACCTCGACAGACGTTCTTCGCGACGACGACCTCGGTGTCGAGCAGCACCAGGAGCGCGTCGTCGCTTCCGGTGCAGAGCTCGATGTCGATCGGCTCGTCGCCCTCGTATTCGAAGTAGGTGACGACGAACGTCACCACATTGTCGGTCGGCGCGCCGATGATGAGCGCGTCCTGCTCCATGTCGAGGTCCTCGTCCTCGGTGCCGTCGTCGAAGAATCGCCACGTCGGCACGCCGGCGTCGAGGGGCGGCCCGAAGTACTCGAGAGTGGAGGCGAGCTCCGGGTCGTACTCGACCTCGTCTCCCTCCTCGGGCGCCAGCAGCTCGAGGCGCGTCGGCGCGACGTGGTCCGTCAGCAGCTGAGCGCGTCTGCCACCGCAGCCGATGTCGTGCGAGAACGGACCGAGAGCGAGCCAGAAGTGCGACGGGATGGGCCCGAGGACCTCCTGCCCGGACGCGGCGGGACCGACACCGAGACAGACACAGAGCACTGCGACGACCGGCGCCGGGCGGCGAACGATCGAGGGTCGCGAGACGATCATGGCCAGACCTCCTGTCAACGGCGTTCGGCGCGGCGAGCTCGTGAATCGACCCTGTGAATGCAGGGTACTCCCGTGCATCACGTCACTTCAAGGACAAACCACGCGCCGATCGCCGCCAGCGGTCGGCAGCGACGATCGTTTTCTCTTGTTTGCCCGAGCCGCGCGATGTAGCTTCCGGTTTGAAAGGGTGTTCTCTTTTTCTGGGCGACGGCGACCGGCCGGGCGCCGGACCGTGGCCCTCCGACGAGAGGGGTAGCCATGCGAGCTTCACGCATCCGTTCTGCGGTTCTTGCGGTCCCGGCAGTCGTTGTCCTCGGGCTCATGGGAGGGTCGATCGCGGTCGCGGGGAACTACTCCGACGCCGTGATGGCGCTCGAGCCCGACCACTACTACAGGCTCGACGAGGCGGAGCTCGGTCCGGCGCGACTCGACCCCGATGGCTTTCCGCTGCCGGTGGCGGGCGACGCGTCGGGCACGCAGTACGACAGCCCGGTGGCCGACAGCGGCTTCTCGGGCGATCCGATCGAGGGCTTCCACGAGGGTTTCTTCGCTCCGGACGCCGTCGAGCCGTTCGCCGAGGTCGGCGTCTGCGGTCCTCCGTTCCCGGGTTTCAGCGGCGCCAACCGGGCGTTCCTGGCGAACAACGCGGGCTCGATCAACCTCGGCCCGGGGGAGTTCTTCGCCGACCCGGTGATGACGGTGGCGATGTGGTTCCGGGTGCCGTGCGGCGGCGACGCGTGCACGGGCCCGCCGGCGAGCGACGGCGGTGACCGTCTCTTCACCAACAACAGCGCCTCGGGCAGCGACCACTTCCAGATCACCTTCGGGTGGGGCGCCAACCTGGTGGTTGGCGTCGACACGTGCTGCAACAGTCTGGACGCGGCGCGTCAGGTGCCGCACGGGACGCTGAACGTCAAGGACGGCAAGTGGCACCACGTGGTGGCGTCGCGCAACGGTCCGGGCATGGACAACGTGATCGTCGTCGTCGATGGAGTCGACTACACGGCGGACATGGTCGACAGCACGGACAGCTGGGGTCGGACGGGGAGCAACGCGCACATCGCGTCGCGACCGGGCGGCGACGGCGGTGGAAACCGCCAGAACGCCAACGGCGAGGTCGACGAGGTGGCCATCTGGCTCGGTCGGCAATTGACTGTCGAGGAGGCGCAGATGCTCTACGAGTCGGCGCTCGAGGAGTTCGACCCGGGCCCGGTCGGCGGCAGACAGCTCCCCGGCGACTGCAACCAGGACGGCATGCTCAACATCTCCGACGGCATCTGCCTCCTCGGTCACCTCTTCCTCGGTGATCCAATCTCGCTGCCGTGCGGCGAGCAGACGCAGGCCGCCGGAAACCTCGCGCTCCTCGATGGCGACGGCGGCGGCGTGATCGACCTGAGTGATGCGGTCGGGATCTTCTCGTTCCTGTTCCTGGGCGCCGACGCGCCGGCCTACTGCGTCGACGAGTCCTGCGCCGGGTGCGTGACGATTCCGGGCTGCCCGACGGTCTGCGCGGAGTAGCGACCGGGAAGCGGGGCGACGGCAGCGGGCAGGTTGCCGTCGCCCCGTCAATCGGTTTGCACGGCGTCCCGTCGCGAGGCATAATGCGTCCCGACGCTCTCGAACACGGCACGGCAGCGGCGCGACGGGGGAGCCATGATCCGAGTGCTCGGCGGCCCGAGAAGGGCCTGTGATGGGGTGACGCGGCGCGAGGCCCTGCGAGTGGGCGGCCTGTCGCTCCTCGGCATCACCCTCCCCGACCTCCTGCGCGCCGAGGCCGGGGCCCCGGTCCTGCCGTCGAGCGGCCGCGCGAAATCGGTGATCCTCCTCTACCTCTTCGGCGGGCCTCCTCTCCACGACACCTTCGATCCGAAGCCCGATGCGCCGAGGGAGGTCCGGGGCGAGTTCGGCACGGTGCCGACGAGCGTTCCGGGGGTGCACTTCGTCGAGCACCTGCCGCGCGCCGCGAGGTGGATGCGGCGCTCGGCGCTCGTTCGCTCGGCCACGCATCCGCACAATGACCACAGCGCTGGCCTGCTCTACACCATGACGGGGAAGAAGGCCGAGAAGCTCGAGTCGCTGGTCCCGATCCTGCCCACGCAGGCCCCGAGCATGAACTCGGTCATCCAGTATCTCGCGCGCGACGAGCGCCGCTCCCTGCCGGCGTCGGCGTGGCTTCCGTGCTACACCGGCTGGGGCCAGGGCATCCGCCGGCCGGGCCCGTACGCCGGCTTCCTCGGCAGACGGTTCGATCCGTTCTTCACCTCGTGCGACCCGTGGAGCGATCGACCGGCGAAGTACGCGCATCCGGAGCGGGTGCGCGGCGGCATCGTCATGCCCGGCACGCGCCTGCCCGGGGACGTGACGCTCGACAGACTCGACAGGCGGCGATCACTTCTCGAGCAGTTCGACGACCGGCTGCGGGCGCTGGAACGCGGCGGCGTGACGGAGCAGCACGACCACTACCAGAAGATGGCGTTCGAGCTGCTGACCGCGAACAACTCTCCGAACAGCCCGTGGCGCGCGTTTCTTCTGGACGACGAGATGCCGCGAGTGCGCGAGCGCTACGGCGACAACCTCTACGGCCAGTCGACGCTCACGGCGCGCCGCCTGATCGAGGCGGGCGTCCGCTTCGTGACCGTGACGTGGGAGGTGTTCGAGAACCTCAAGATCGACCTCGACGGCTGGGACACGCACCAGCGCAACTTCGACATCCTGCGCGATCACCGGCTTCCGGTCTTCGATCAGGCGTACTCGGCGCTCTGCGAGGACCTCGAGGCGCGCGGCCTGCTCGACGAGACGCTCATCGTCGTCATGGGCGAGATGGGGCGGACGCCGAAGGTCAACAAGAAGGGCGGACGCGACCACTGGTCCTACTGCTACAACGTCCTCTTCACCGGCGCCGGCATCAAGCACGGCGTCGTGCACGGCTCGTCGGACCACCTCGGCGCGTACCCGGACTCCGACCCGGTCGGTCCGGAGGCGATCATCGCGACGGTCTACGCGGCGCTCGGCATCGACACCACGGCGAGCATCTCCGACCAGTCCGGAAGTCCGCACCCGATCGCGCAGCACGGCGAGCCGATTCGGGAGATTCTCGCGTGACACCGGCGCCCTCGAACTTTCGGGGACGGGGACGGGGACGGGAACGGTAGGGGGCTCAGAGGATCGGCAGCGGCGACCCGTCGGTGAGCGGGAAGGGGCGTCCCTCGAGGTCGGTGACCACCGTGTGCGGGTCGATGCCGAGGGCGTGGAAGATGGTCGCGTGGATGTCCTCGGGCGTGCACGGCGCGTCGGCCGGCGCCGAGCCCGTCGCGTCGGAGCGACCGTACACCTGGCCGCCTCGCACGCCGCCGCCGGCGAACGCGACCGAGTAGCAGTTGGGGAAGTGGTCGCGACCGCCGCCGCCGTTGATCTTCGGCGTGCGTCCGAACTCGGTGAGAAAGACGACGAGCGTCTCGTCGAGGCGCCCGCGGTCGTGGAGGTCGGCGAGCAGCGCCGCGCCGGCGCGATCGAGCGGCGGCAGCATGTCGTTCTTCAGCCGAGCGAAGTTGTTGCCGTGCGTATCCCAGTTGTCGCCCTGCGCGCCGTTGAGGTCGCCGACCGAGCAGAACACCGTCACCAGCGGCACGCCGGCCTCGGTCAGGCGGCGCGCGAGCAACGCTCCCTGGCCGCAGATGTGCGGGCCGTACGCCTCGCGCAGCCGTCTCGGCTCGCGACGCAGGTCGAACGCCTCCTGCACGGCCGGGCTGGTGAGCATGTCGAGCGCCTGCTCGCGTGACCTGACGAACGGCCGACGCGCGTCGACGGCGGCGCCGAGCTCGGCCTCGCGGGCGTCGTCGAGAAGACCGAGCAGCCGTCGCCTCGCGGCGAAGCGTCCGCTCGACACGCCCTTCAGGCCGAGATCGAAGTGACCCGAGAGCGGCGACACGCCACGGTAGGGGATGCCGCGACCGGGGTGCACGAGCGCTGGATCGAAGCGCGGACCGAGGAAGCCGCCGTCCTGGCCGTTCTGCAGGCCGCGGTCCGCGATCGGGTACGGAATCGACACGCTCCGCGGCAGAGCGGGCGCCACCTCCTCGCTGACGCGGCTCGGCTCGAGCTCCTCCTCGACGCGATCCTCGAGAGGCTGCGCGATCGCCACGTCGCCGTCGACGAGCGCGAGCCGGACGTCGCGGAACGCGATGTCATCGTAATGCGTACTGTGCGGCCCGTTGAGCATGGCGAGCGTCAACGTCCGATGCGCGTCGCCGAGGTAGAGCCGGAGCTCGTGCGGTCGCGCGTCGCGCGGGATCTCATCGCTGACGTCGACCGGCTCGCCATCGACCCACACGCCCGCCTGGATCGCGGCGGAGGGCGGCACGCCGGGAGCGCCGTTGACCCCGACGCGACCGGTCAACCGCAGCGGCCCGGAGGCGCCGTCGAAGTGCCGGGCGCGGATCGCGGCGAGGTCGAAGGTGATGAACTTGTTGGCGTGCGCGCCGAAGCCGGCGTGCGGCGCGTCCGGCTCGCCCGCGCCGGGCAGGTAGAGGTTGCCGCCACGGCCGTGCGTGTCGCTTCCCCAGTCGCCGGCCGTCGAGTCGCCGGCGACGTATCGCGAGAAGTCGGCGACCGGTCCGTCCGGGTTTCGCGTCAACGCGGTCGAGCTCGCCGAGGAGACCGCGACGCGTCCGATCAGCGCCACCGTCGAGCCGTTGGTGTGTCCGATCGGGAAGCGGCCCCGGCCGAGGACGTCGGTCGACAGGCTCACCTCGCGAAGGACGCGAACCGGGCCGCGCTCGAGCGGTGTGCGACCGGGCGACGCCGTCCCGGTGGATTGCAGCTCGATCGACTCGTCCGCGACCTCGCGCGACCGCTCCGATGCGCGGCGGCGAAAGTAAGCGTTCTCGCGGGCGGGATCACGGCGAGCCCACGCGACCTGCGCGCCGATCGACGGCCAGTCGCGTCGAGAGGGCAGCACCGGGTCGGGTCCGAGCGTCTCGGGGCGATGGCCGGTGAGGTTCCAGTAAGCCGCCTTGCGGTGATCGGACGCCTCGTGATGGACGCTCCGCACGATGGCGAGGTGGCGCGCTTGCCGCGCCAGCAGCGGAAGGTGCTCGCTGATGCGGATTCCGGGAACGGCGGTCTCGATCGGGCGGAACTCGCCGCGGATGCCGCTCTCGGCGTCGGGCTTGAGGTCGAACGTGTCGAGGTGGCTGACCCCGCCCCAGCAGAAGAGGACGATGCACGACCTGGCGCGGCCGCCGCTCCCCACAGCCGCGCTCGCCGTCCCGCCCCGGAGAGCGAGCAGCTGCGGCGCGGTGAGGCCGACCGCGCTCAGCGACAGGAAGCGCCGCCGTGAGATCTGCGCGTCCATGGGAGCGCATGATCCCAGGGCGAGCGCGGGGTGTCAACGCCGCGTCCCGGCGATCAGTGCACGCTCAGGAAACGGCCGCGTGCGGTCTCACGCAGGGTCTCGATGTCCTCTCGACGGCTGATCGAGAGGGGGATCAGGTCGGCGATCTCGGCCAGCAGGAGCTCGGTCCCGAGGGCGGTCTTCCTGTGCAGCGCCCGGTAGAGCGACGCGATCACCGCCTGCTCGATCTCGGCGCCGCTGAAACCATCGGTGGCCTCGACGAGGCGCGCGAGGTCGAAGCCGGCCGGGTCCTGCTTCCGCAGGGCGAGATGGATCCGGAAGATCGCGTCTCGCTCCTCCGGTCCCGGGAGGTCGACGAAGAAGATCTCGTCGAAGCGGCCCTTCCTGAGGAGCTCGGGCGGCAGCATCGAGATGTCGTTCGCCGTGGCGGCGACGAAGACCTGCTCGCGCTTTTCCTGGAGCCACGTCAGGAAGGCCCCGAAGAGGCGCCGGCTGAGCCCCGCGTCGGCGTCGCCGCCCGCGGGCGCGAGCCCCTTCTCGATCTCGTCGATCCAGAGAACCGTCGGGGCCATCGCCTCGGCGAGCGAGATCGCCTTGCGGAAGTTCTTCTCGGACTCGCCGATGTACTTGTCGAAGAGCCGGCCGGCGTCGAGCTTCAGGAGCGGCAGCTTCCACTCCCGCGCCAGGTACTTCGCCGTCAGCGACTTCCCGCAGCCCTGGACGCCGACGATGAGGATGCCGCGAGGCGGGGCCAGGTTGAGATCCCGGGCCTGCTCGCTGAATCCGACCGCGGCGCGCTCGAGCCACGCCTTGAGACGGGCAAACCCGCCGAGCTGGAAGCGGTTGTCCTCGAGCGGGAAGTACTCGAGGAGTCCGCCGTCGCGAATGATCTGCACCTTGCGCTCGAGGACGTTCTCGACGTCCGCGGCGGAGAGCTCGCCGTCCTCGAGGATCCCGTACGAGATCACCTGCCGCGCCTGGTTCAGCGTCAACCCGCCGAGCGCGCGGAGCAGCTCCTCGTGCTCCTGCCGGCGAAGGTCGACGCGGATGTCGCGAACCGCCCTCAGCGAGCTCGCCACGCTCCTGACGACATCGGCGAGCTCGTCGCGTCCCGGCAGCTTGAGCTCGTAGTGCGCCGCCTTGTGCTCGACCTCGGCGGGAAGCTCGATCGACACGCCGGTGAGCACGAGGCTCGACCCCTTCCTGAAGAACTTCTGCGCCACCTCCCGGAAGTGACGCGTCACGGCCGGGTCCCTCAGGTGCACCGAGAAGTCCTTGAGGTGGTAGATGGCGTCGACGGTGAGCCCCTTGAGGTGCATCAGCAGCTTGGCGGGATCCGCCGTTCCCATGCTCCCCCGCGCGTCCGGGATCCGGATCAGCCCCTGCGCAACCGACCACTCGAAGAAGGTCTTCTCGAGGTCCCGCGCCACCTCCCTGAGCAGCGCGTTGGCCCGGTCCTCCTCGAGGGTCTCCATGACGATGACCGGATGGTGGGAGAGGATGAGGGTCTTGAGATCGTGGATGCTGGTCGAGAGGCTCATGACAGGGCGCACTGTACACCATGAGCGCGGGGAGGGGGAGGGACGGTCCGATTCCGACTCCGATTCCGATTCCGATTCCGATGACCGATTCCGATGACCGACTCCGATTCCGGGTGCGCGGCTCTGTCCGACTTGTGCGTCAATCTGCGTCAATCTGCGTAATCTGCGTAATCTGCGTTCCTTCTCGTCCCTGGGCCGCTGAAGACGAGGCGGAGGGCGGAACCTTTGCGGATTGTTCACTCGTGGACGGCGGTGAGGATAAGCTTGCGGATGGCCGATTCAGATGAAGAATCGGCTCGGAGTCGCGCGTTGTGTGACACCAATGGTTGACACCGATGGATGACATCGAAACCCTTCTCGAGGAGATCCTGCGGGAGTACGAGCTTCCCTGGTCCGGGATTCACGGGCTCTCGCACTGGGGACGCGTGCTCGAGAACGGGCTGCGGCTGGCGGAGGTGACCGGGGCGAATCCCGACGTGGTGACGCTGTTCGCGCTCTTCCACGACGCGAGGCGGGTCAACGAGGGCTCCGATCCCGGGCACGGCCGGCGCGGGGCGGACCTCGCCGCATCGCTCAGGGGGGTGCTCTTCGATCTGGGCGACGAGGATTTCGAACTGCTCTACACCGCCTGCGATCTCCACGCCGACGGGCTCACCGATGGCGACGTCACGGTGCAGACGTGCTGGGACGCCGACCGCCTCGACCTCGCCCGCGTCGGCATCAGCCCGCACCCCGACCTGCTGTGCACGGTCGCCGCGCGAGACCACGGCCTCCTCGCCTGGGCGAATGAACGGGCCGAGACGGTGTTCGTGCCGGAATCGGTCCGCGGCCTCTGGGACGCGATGCCGGACCGCCGATAGGCGTCGTCCCGTCCCCGTCCCCGTTCCCGTCCCCGTGCCCGAAAGCGATCGGGTTCGCTCCAGCGGCCGACTTCGGGGCCGGACCGGCGGAGACCGATACCGATTCCGATACCGATACCGATTCCGATACCGATTCGGATGCCGATGCCGACTCCGATGCCGACTCCGACTCCGATTCCGACTCCGACCCGACAGTTGCAAGAACGCAGCTCCATGCTGGCGTTTCACCCTCGAAATAGCGGTTGTTCCGGGCCGTCGTATCGTGTCGGCAGATCCCACCGCGAGTGAGTTTCGCCGAGAATTGAACCACAGCGGCGCTGCGCCAGCTCGCGCCGCGCCTCTGTGGTTCAATCCGCTGAGCGCTGGCGTTTTCTGGGAGATGTGTCGGAACTCCACGAGGATTTTCGACGGGGTCGAGCTTGGTGAGCCTCGCTTGACCTGTCGAGCGAACCTTCCTTGCTTCATCGTCTTCCTGCGTTCCTCCTGGATGCGTCGCAGAGTCTCGCCGCCGAAGTCGAGCGGCCTTTCGGGTTTTTTGCAACGTTGGAGTCCGACTCCGGCTGCGCGGATCTGTCCGAAATCTGCGTCGATCTGCGTAATCTGCGTAATCTGCGTTCCTTCTCGACGCGCTCTCGGTTATCGTGACGTCGCGAGTCCAGGCCGCCACCGAGGACGGGCCCGAGAGGCTGTGCGCCTGCCGCTTTCGAGGACGAGGATGTGTGAGACAGCCGGACGTCTTCTCGCGGCGGCAGCCGTCGCGGCGATGCTCGCGTCATGCTCGTCGGACCCGGAGCCCTCCGCGCCCGGGCCGGCGTCGGCGCCGGTCTCGGTGGCTGAGCCGCTCGAGGCGCCCGCCGGGCCAGTGCGGCATGTCACGGAGTTCATGACCGGCGACGAGTGCCTCTTCTGCCACCGCGAGAAGGTCGGACGCGGCTGGGACAGCAGTACGCACAACCTCACCGTGCACGACGCCGGTCTGCTCGAGCGCGATGGCCAGCCGCCCCCCGGAGCCGAGCTCGCGCTCGGAGCGCGGCAGCCGCGGCACTGGCTCAGAACCACCGATCGATACGGTATCCTGGCGATCAGGACCGCTGCCGGGACGTGGGATGAGAGCGTCTTCGGCGACTCGTGCGCCGGCTGTCACGCGAGCGGCGTCGACCCGGCGACCGGCGCCTTCGCCGCCACCTCGCTCGACTGCTTCGTGTGTCACGGCGACGTGGCCCTCGAGCACACCACCGAGCCCGCGCTCGTGCACCTCTCGCGCTGGCGTGACGACGACCCCGCCGTGGTGGTGTCGATCTGCGGCCAGTGCCACCTGCGCGGCGGGCGGTCGCGAACCACCGGACGTCCATGGCCGCGCGGCTTCGTCGCCGGCGACGCGTTGCTCGACGATTTCGAGTTCGACTTCTCGGACGGGGCGCTCGCCGCGCTCTCGGTCGCCGACCGACACGTCGCCGAGAACGTCCGGGACGTCATTCTCCGCGGGCGGACCGCGGTCACCTGTCTCTCGTGCCACACGATCCACGGCGATCCGAACCCGTCGCACCGCCGCCTCGAGGAGACAGAGGCGTGCTTCACGTGCCACGTGCGGGGCGAGGGCCCATCGAGTCGCCATCCGCTGACCCGATCGAGCCCCGTCTGCGAGCTCGACGAAGGAGCCTGACATGAAGGAGCCGAAGAACGTCGACTACGAAAGCGTGCCGGAGTCGATGGCGATGGACGAGACCGACGTCTCGCTGCGCGCGTACCTCGCCGGACTCGCCGACGATCACCTCGCGGCCTACGACCCGAGCTGGACCGACGAGAAGGTCATCGCCTGGGACGGCAACTTCCGCAACGACGGCACCCTGATGCTCGTCTGCTGCGAGCGCGACGTCGACGTCGACGAGTTCCGCCGGGTGCTGGAGGAGCATCTGCGGTATCGGGGCCTGGGGTGACAACCCCAACGTGCCCGAAGGCGAGAAGGAACGCAGATTACGCAGATTGACGCAGATTGACGCAGATTGACGCAGATTGGAGACAGCCGCCGAGTCGGACTCGGAATCGGATCTCG